>JASGUW010000153.1 GCA_030055235.1 Bacillota bacterium | reverse complement strand
CTGGATCTGTCAGCTACAGCCAATTATCACCGTGATGTTTTCGCATCCGTTGTCCTGAACGATATCGCCGCTCGCTATCAGATACGTGATATTGACCAGCTGCGCCGCCTGATCTATTACCTCACCGCTCAAATTGGGACTCCGGTCTCGGCGACTGGCATCTCACATTTCTTCCGCAGCGAAAACCGCAGCATCTCTCCGGAAACCATTCTCAACTATATTCGCTACTGTGAAGATGCCTATCTTTTTCATGGCGTACGGACAAGCGATCTGCTCGGTAAGCAGACTCTTCGTGTCAATGAAAAGTACTATCTCACCGACCATGGCCTGCGCGAAAGCATCGTTGGGGAAAATCGCAGCAGCATTGAGCGCGTGCTCGAAAACATTGTCTACATGGAATTGCGACGTAGATTCGACAGCGTTCACATTGGTCGGGTAACGGTATACGAAAAGGCTGGTCCGCGGAATCTGGAAGTTGACTTCGTCTGTCGAAAGGGTCGGGAGAAAAGCTACTTTCAGGTGGCCTATCTGCTGGCTTCAGAAAAGACGATAGAGCGTGAATTTCGTTCTCTGAAAGCGATTCCGGACAACTATCCCAAGTTCGTTCTGAGCTGGGATGATTTCGACATGTCCCGCGATGGAATCCGTCACATGAATATCCGCGACTTCCTGCTGTCGGAGACTACGTAGCTGCAGGAAATCCACAAAAACACGTCATGAAAAAGCTGCCCCGCCGAAATCCGGCGGGGCGCTTATGTCAGTAAGGGTGCATAAAACTGCCAGCTTCGGCGTGGTATCGGTCATGCCAATACCAGTCAGTCAACGACACCCGCCCTACGACCCTTCCGGCGGAGGAATGACCGCCTCTCTGGCAGCCTCCTTCTGCAGATTGCGAATCGCCCACATCAGCACGAAGACGATGAAGATCAGGGGGAAGCCCGCGATCACACAGACGACCTGCACCGTGGCGAAACCGCCGCCGATGATGATGCCGGCCGAGAAGGCGATGAAGACCAGCGCCCAGACCAGACGGTTCAGAGTCATGGGCTGGTCATAGCCGGTGAGATGTTTGGAGATCATCGAAGAGAGTGTATAGGCGCTGGAATTGACCGTTGTTGCCAGGAAGACGAAGCAGCCCATGCTGCCCCAGAGCGCCTGCCCCAGAATGACCTGGCGCACCGTGTGTCCACGCGAAATGCGGGCGACGAAGAGCCTCAGCACAGGTATGTACGCCAGCCACCAGCCCCAGTAGAACGTGGTCCAGCGCTGCGGGAAGCGCGAGCGCAGGTTGGGGCCAGAATATGTGCTCATACATGCGAAGTTCGAGAACAGCAGACCGATGCTGCTGGCTTCGGCGTCGACCAGATAGCGGGTGGGGCCGACGAGGAAGACAAAGACGAGGAAGGCCAGGACCAGATAGACATTGAGGGTGCTCAGGCGCTGGATGCCCTTGTCGAGGCCGCGCAACACCGTCACGCCGAAGAGCACGAGCAGGATGCCGAGCATGGCAAGCTGCATGAGCAGACTGTTGGGGATGCCGAGGAAGGAACAGGTAATCTCGGAAATAACCGGGATCTCAAGGCCGATGGAAGCTCCGATGCCGCCGATAATGCCAAAGGCGACAAAGAAGTCGACCAGCGGCTTCAGGATGCGGCGGGCACGATCGGACTTGAAGGCCTCATCAACGCAGACGGAGATGCGGGTGGTATCGCCGTTTTTCTTATAGAGGCCATGTTGATCCAAGAGAAGGTCGAGAGTTCAGGCTTTTCGAGCGGATTGCCAAAACACACGTTGCCAAAGCGTGAGAAGGCAAACGTGAGCAGGAAAAACAGGCCAGGGACATAGATCCAGAAAGAGAGTGAGCCAAGCGAGTTGGTCAGCAGCTAGAGCAGCTGTTTAACGAAGCTGTAGAGGTGCTTGGCCTCCAACGAAAAGCAAAAAGCGCGACGCTGACAGCCGCGAAGGGCGTCAGCGTCGGGGTAAGACCAGTTTTTCAGTGTTCCAGCGATTCTGCTGGGTTTTCAGTGGTACCTGGTGACCTGCCTCTCTTTACTGGGCGGTATAGCAGCCGTCGATCGGCAGCGCTGCGCCCGAAATGAAGTTGGCCTCGTCAGAAGAGAGGTAGACATAGCCCCAGCCGATGTCTTCCGGCTGCCCCAGATAACCGATCGGGTGCTTTTTGATGAACTCTTCCGAATACTCCTCGATTGTCTGGTTGTTCTGGCGGGCGTCGTCATAGGCCATCGGGGTCAGGATGTAGCCGGGGCAGATGCAGTTGACGCGGATCGGCAGACGCTGTTCGCCGCAGTAAAGCGCGGCGGCCTTCGTCATCAGAACGACGGCGCCCTTTGAGGCGCAGTAGGCGAAGAAGGGGGATTCGGCAACCAGCCCCTCAATCGAGGAAGCGTTTGTTATCGAGCACTTCTCGCCGTTTTCGCGCATCGCCTCGATGCCCAGCTGAATGCCATAGAAGACACCCGTCTGATTGACGGCGATGGTCTTGTCCCACTCGTCCACGGTCGTCTCGGCGACGTCTTTGCGATACGAAATACCCGCGTTGTTGATCAGGATGTTGAGCTTGCCAAAGGTTTTCTTCGTGAAGTCGATGCAGGCCACCCAGTTCTCACGGTCAGTTACATCGAGACGGAAGAAGACGGCCGCTTCGCCGAGTTTCTCGGCCAATGCTTCGCCGTTCACCGTATCGATGTCGGCGATGACGACGCGTGCGCCCTCCTGGACAAAGAGTTCTGCCGTACAGGCGCCGATGCCCTGAGATGCTCCGGTGATGATGGCAACTTTGCCTTCGAGTCTAGCCATTTGATACCTCCATTTGTTTTTCTATGCGATTGCTTTCGACGATGACGATGGTGGAACCGATAAATGTGAGGAGTGCTCCGAGGAGTACAGACAGGTCGGGGCGGACAAAGAAGGGCGGCAGGGCGAGGATGGCAATGGTCCAGATGCCGTAGGTAATATTGAGGCTTGAGGCTGTGCTGACACCGGCGTTGTTCAGACCACGGAAATAGAAAATGTAGGCGAATGCGTTGAAGAAGGAGGCGAGGATATAGACGGCCGTGATGAGGAGGGGATTGCCGAGCATGCCGGCTGTGAAGCTGAATTCATTGTTGAAGTCGATGACGCTGACGAAGTTGCGGAAGAAGTCTAGGTTGCCGGGGATGAGCAGGAGAATGACGAGCATGAGGGTGTAGAAAGCGACAACCGAGGTCTGCTTGAGGGCGAGCGAAACGACGGGGTCGACATCCTCGGCCATCAGGCGGTAGCCGAAGACGAGCTCGAGCGAGTAGCCGACACTCGCAAAGATGGCGAGGCCGATACCTATGGGATGCAGGCCGGAGAAGCCCGAGACGACAACAACGCCCGAAATGGCGCAGAGGATGCCGACGAACTTCAGGCGTGTCAGCTTCTCCCGGAACCAGAACATGGCGATGATGGAGCCAAGTGCCGGATAGAAGGCACTGATCGAGGTTGCCACACTGACCGAGTAGCGGCTGGCGATGGCGAAGGGGACGAGGCCGAGAGGACCGGCAAAGAGCGCCGCCGGCATGATGCGGAAGAAGGCCGAGCTGCGCAGCAGGCGCAGGAATTCGCGGAAGAGACCCTGCTGGGCGCAATAGGCGAACTCAAAACAGGCAGTGATCAGAGAGTCGATCCAGGCGACAATGATGGCGGAGAGGATGATCAACATGACACCCCTGGCGCTGTCGAGCGAACCGGTGTCGCCATTAAACGGACTCAACCAGCTGTAGAGAGTAACCGAATAGGCTGCCCATAGGACGCCGGACAGAAGAGACTGTACAATACCTCTGCGTTGTGAACGTTCCATGTTTCTTTCCCCACTATTCAATCCAGTACATGGGCTGATGTTCAGTGGAGCGGTCTTATTATGTATAACAAAAAAGGTCAAACAAATAAGCAACAAAGTTTAAAAATTATGTTAAGTAATGAAGAGAATGAAACGCCGAACACCCGCAGCTGCTGTGGAGGTGTCAGGCGGCATGACTCCTGCCACATATTCTGGCGAAGCCTCCGGTTTCAGCATCTGTTGCCGTCTGTCCTGCCGGGCATAGCCCAGATCATGGCCCTGACTGTTCCCTCATCTCCTGGGTGGCAGCATGGACGTGGAAACATTAAAGTCCTTCCCAAGCATGGGTTATACGCTGATTCAGGCGGTGCACACGAGAGAAATTCCAATTGTCATGGCTGTCTGCAGCCTCCTGATGGCGATTTCGATCGTGTTTATTCCCTCGCAGATGCTCTCGGCGGGAAGTATCGGAGAGAGGGGGAGCCCAGATGACATCAGTGGCGAAACCCTGGCTGGACGTATTTGTTGTTTTCGCCTTTTGTGCCCTGCTCTTCACACAGCTTTTGATTCTGACGATTGAAGATCCTTTCAGCGGACTAAAGAGCCGCGATCAGCGCCGCTATTTCGTCGTAGGTCTGCCGCGAAGCCTTGTTGATTCGCACAGCCCCATAGCAGTGGGGCATGCCCGGCTCCATGTGGATCCGATACGTGGCTCCAGCCTTTTCAAGAGAATCTCGATAAATGGGGGCTGCATAGGCCAGACTCTCAAGTTCGCCATAGTACAGACGAATATCGCCCGCGTTTCTGAAATCACCGTGGGCGCTGTGAAACATCCAGTCTTCCAGGTCACGGCCCTCTCTGATGATGCATCCGAAGGCTTCCACCATTTCCACCGGAACAAAAGGATCACGGCCGCGAAAGGCTTCCAGCAGTTCCCGCTCATTTGGATCAGCGGGAATGTGCCCGGGAGAAATGGCGACCGTCAGGGCCGGCATGGGCAGATTCTCCTCATAATGGTTGTTCCAGGAAATGAGATTCATGGCGGCGGTTCCGCCGGCGGACAGACCTAAAACAGCGATTCGTTCGTGACTGTAGCTCTCCAGCATGCTTCGGTAGCATTCAAAAATCATGCTGCAGGCTTCCCGAATCGGCTGCTTCGTGGCCGGAGGATAAAAGGGATAGTAGATTTCACAGTCCACATGCTGCAGCAGCTGCTTCGCCAGCGAAATCTGATGACGGCAAAAGTCATAGACCCAGCCTCCTCCACAGATGAAGAGGACGGCCCTGCCTGGCTTGTGACCTCTGCGCTTCATGCGAAGACAGGAGTACGATCCTGTTTTTGTCTGGACCATCAACTGCTCGCAGGCGATTTTTCTGCTTCTGGGCAGGCGAAAGCTTTGCTTCTCGTTGTGAGCCCTGGCATGGGCCTCAAGCCTTTCCACTTCTGTCAGCGGTGGCTTCAGGTAATACGTGAGCCATAGGGCAGCCATGATCAATCTGTTGGAAAATCTCACCGTTGACCGTCCTCTGTATTCAGGCAGATAGCAGCTGCTAACCCATCTTACATCAAACTGACCACGTCGGCTGACAGTGTTTGACGGGAACCGCATCATCTGAAAGGCAGCTGTCAGCATGCCCTGGCTGAAGTGACCGTCAGACAGGAGGAACAGTTCTACAGAAACCAGGACTTTGTATACCGCGAGAAACAAATGGCTTTGTTTCATCTGTAAATTCGATTCTCTGTCCGATGAAAGGGCAATGACGTATACAGAGCGGGATTCACCCGAGGCTGGATGCGTTAGATTATTCCAGCCGGCTTCCCTGCATGACAAAGTAGCTGAAGAATCATTACAGAAGACAGCAGCTATGCCTTCGGGTAGGGACTGTCAAATTCCGCCTCCGCCTTTTTCACTGCATCTTCAAGACACAAACCGCTGAAGAACGGAGCATTGAGATATCTACCGGATTTCCCGTCGTTTACAAAAGCACCGACAACAATGCCCGGAATGGCACTTTCCGGCGCATTCGGTGCATGTGGACCGCCCAGGTCGGTCCTGCACCAGCCCGGATCGGTAAGGTTGATCAGGACATCCGTGCCCTCCACCGTCGACCCCAGATCGATGGTGATCTTGTCCAGCGCCGCCTTACTCGCGGAATATCCTGCCTGCTGCGGATCGAAGCGAATGCCACTTGTTGTATTGAGAATGCGGCCGAAACCCCGCGCGATCATCTTCGGCAGAAAGTGATAGCAGATCATGGCGGGTGCAATCGTGTTGATCTTGAAGCTTTCCAAATAGTCGGAGACAGGGGTTTTGAAGTAATCATTCCGATATGCGATCTGCAGTCCGGCGTTGTTCAGCACAATGTCCACATCAACCCCAAAGCCATCAATCGCCTGCAGCATCTTCTCCACGGCCTCCAGGTCAGAAAACTCAGCTGCAACGATTTTCGCCTCCACTCCCATGGCCCTGACCTCTTCATAGACTTTCTGACAGTTTTCAGGTTTTCTGCCATGAAGAATGAGCTTGCAGCCCATTTCAGCCATGTATTTCGCGGTGAGGTAGCCAATGCCTCTGCTGGCACCTGTGATGAAAACCCATCTGTCCTGAACACTGATCATAAGACGGTCCTCCTGTATGCATAAAACACCAACACATTTCGCAGTCATACTAAACTTTAGTTTGTCATGCGATCAACGTTAATGCTGTTTTCAAAATTTCCTGCACCCTTTCGCTGATGAACGACACATAGAAGGGAATTTCCAGGCACTCATCAAGTATTACCAGTATTCCGCATACTGTGGGCGTGAGTGAACACCCCTCACTGACCACGCAGTCATGCAGCCAGCCATCGTGCGGCCAATGCAGCTTGAAAGCTTGAAATCGCCCGCTTCGCCTGTTTCGCCTGATCGTCCGTTTCGCCTGATCATCCGTTTCGCCCGCTTCGCCTGATCACCCAATCGCCCGTTTCGCCTGTTTGTCAAATCGCTGGTATCATGATGAAGGTGGTACAGGCAATGGCAGTCTGCCAAGTGGATTTTCTGATCAAAAGTCCGGAGGATATGGTATGAAACGAAATGTCTCATCAACCCAGCTGTCAATTGCGTCCACCTACTGCGGGCCGAAGCCGGGATCCTCATCTCCCATTACTACCCCTGGCTTTGGCTCCGCCCTTTCAAACTGAGGCAAGCAAAGCATGGCAGTCCTCTGGTCCGTCACGGAACCCAAACCCCGACGCCGCATTCAGCCCTTCCTTGTCGCTCTCTGCGTCCTGCTGCTGGCCATTGCCGCCGCCTTCCTCGTCCATTTCTATCGACGAAGCCAGATGGATCCCCCACTCTACAGCCCCGACACGATCATCACCGTCGACCGCCCGATCCTCGCCCCGGCCTCGCTGACGATCGAGCAGGCACAGCACTGGGCCAAAGCCAAACGCAGCGACCCGCAGTTCATCGAACTCGCCCCCGTCTTCTGGGAGCGCGCCTCTGCGGAGGGCGTCGACCCGGCCATCGCCTACGCCCAAGCCGCGCTCGAAACCAACTGCCTGCGCTTCGGCGGCGTCCTCGACGCCAGTTACCATAATGTCTGCGGCTTGAAAACGGCGGAGGGCGGCGACGACCATGACCCGGAAGCCCACCAGCGCTTCCCCAACTGGGAGACCGGCATCCGCGCTCAGATCGAGCACCTCGCGCTCTACGCCGGCGCGCCCGGCTACCCTCTGGAGGACACGGTCGACCCGCGGCACTTCGCATGGCTCCATGGCAATGGCCGCACGATCAGCGAACTCGGCTGCAGCTGGGCCTCCACTGCCCACTACGCCGACGCACTCGGCCGCATTGTCGAGGAAATGCTCCAGGGCGCCGGAGGGAACACAAAGTGAAGCGTCCCCACTATCGCCTGACCGCCTGGCAGAACTGGACGAATGATCCCAACGGCCTGATCTACGCCTTTGGCCGCTATCACGCCTTCTATCAGCATCACCCCTACGACCGGCACTGGGGCCCGATGCACTGGGGCCATGCGACGAGTCCGGACCTCTACCGCTGGACGCAGCAGCCCATCGCGCTCTACCCGGATGAGAACGGCACCTGCTTCTCCGGCTCGGCGGTGTTCGACAGCGCGAATAGCAGCGGCCTCGGCGACGGCGAGCGCCCGCTTCTCGTCCTCATGTACACCAGCCACCCGGAGGCCGATGCGGACGGCCGCCACTACGAGACGCAGAGCCTCGCCTGGAGTCAGGACGGCGAAACATTCAAGAAATACGCAGGCAACCCCGTCATCCCCAACAACGGCGTTCCCGATTTCCGTGACCCCAAAGTCTTCTGGCACGCCCCCAGCGCCGCCTGGGTCTGTGTGCTCGCCGCCTATGACCGCGTTGCCATCTACCGCTCGCCGAACCTCATCGACTGGACCCACGCGAGCGACTTCGGCCCCGGCCAAAGCACGATCCCCGGCGTCTGGGAATGCCCCGATCTCTTCCCGCTCGAGCTCGAAGGCCAGACTCACTGGGTCCTGCTGGTCTCGATCGCCAGCGACGCTGCCCACGGCCGTGGCGTCGTCCAGTACTTCATCGGCGACTTCGACGGCCACCTGTTCACCCGCAGCGTCACCACCGCCCAGCCCCGCCTTCTCGACCAGGGCAATGACCTCTACGCGGTGCAGACCTTCGCCAACACAGAGGCCCGCATCCTCCTGGGCTGGGCCGCAAATCCCGGCTATGCCGGCGACACCCCCACCACAGGCTTCTGCGGTCAGCTGAGCGCGCCCCGCCTCCTTTCGCTCTATCGCGACGCAAACGGCCGACCGGCCCTGGCCGCCCGTCCCGTCCCCATGCCGCCCGACACCATCGCCACCACCGGTCCCGCCACGACGGAGCTCCCCGCCACCCCCTGGCAGCTGGACTTCACACCCACGGATCCTGCCTTCAGCCTGGAGCTCTACAACCATGCGGGTGAATATCTATCTCTTATGCAAAGCTCCACCCGCCTCCTCACGCTCGACCGCAGCCACTCGGGAGATATGAGCTATTCGCCGCTTCTCGAGCTGCCGCAGTTCCGCCGCCGTGAGGTGGCGCCCCGCACCGCCACCCCCGGCCACTGGCAGATCACGCTCGACGGCCCGCTGCTTGAAATCTATGCCGACGACGGCAGCCGCGTGCTGACCCAGCTCGTCTATCCGAGCCAGCCCTATACGGGACTGCGCCTGGAGGGACTTACAGATGTCAATCTGACCGTCTTTCACCCCTACACAATTCCGCAGGCAGCCGATCCCTTTCTTTTTCGAAAGTCCTGACCATCATATCCGCTTCCATCATTCCCTTCCCGGATGCCGCGGCGACACGCGAAGAAGTCCGCCGCCTGCAGGAGGAGTTCGTAGCGCTCTACACCGAGCGTGACACCCTCGTCAGCACCATCTGCCCCAACATTGAGTCGCGCTACCTGCTGGCCATCGGCACAGCCGACTGGGAAGCCGTGCTCTCCGAGCGCAGGCGCCTGGGCCGCCTAATCGTCCTGATCCAAAACGAGATCGCGACCATCAAGTCCTCCTACCCATACATCCTGCTTGAGATCCTGCAGGACATCGAGCAACTCACCCGGAAGCATATTGAGCTGGAGGACATGCTCCAAACAAACGAGGATGCGAGGCCGCGGGCCCGAAAATCCCCGTGATCCTCGGGCGATCCACGTACAGACAAAGGACGACACGAAAATCGGCTACATTCCCCGTCAGGACAGCGTCATCTTCGCCCGCCTGATGGATGCCGGGAAGCTGCTCTTTGACCGCATCATGGAGAAAGAGCTCCGCGGTTCCTGGCTCGGCATCTATCGTGGATGTCTTATAATATCTTCTGGTTATGCTAAATGTACAGGATATTGAAAACAAAAAATCAGTTTATGTTAAAATCGTGATTTATGCAGCTCTAACAAACAAAAACTACTCTTCTCCAAGATTCAATTTATCTATTTGTCTGTTGCCGATTTGCTTTAATGAGGTAAGCTGCATCCTGGCTAATTTTCTCAGTTCAGTCATTCGTTCTTTTTGAACCATGCCTTTTTCAATTAATACTGCATTATAGCTTTCCATATTTGCCAAAACTAATAATTCTTCCAGACTTGCATAATCTCTCATGTTTCCTTTTAATTCTGGATTATCTGCTCTCCACTGCTTAGCTCTTTTGTTAAATAAGGCAACATTTAGCATATCTGCTTCACTGGCATATTTAAACCCTAACTGTTCATCTGTTAAATCATCTAACAAATACATCTTAATTGCATCGGTATGAATCCTATAATTTATCTTGGAGATTTCCCTGTGCAGATTCCATTCAAGAGATAGTTTTGAATTATTATTGCTTTTAATTCTCTTATAATCTTAAATGATATACAACTTAAATTCTGCAGTAATCCAAGACGCAAATTCCATAGCAATATCACTATGAGCAAAGGTTCCTCCGTATCTTCCTGCTTTGGATACAATCCCGGTCGCATTTGTGTTTTCTATCCGCTTTTTAGGTGATAAGGTAAATGCATTGCCCCCGGCTTCCATTCTAAACCCATCGAATTCGACGGGATTAAAATCTGGGTTATTAAGAGTTTCCCATAATCCTAAAAATTCGATGGTATCTTTTCCTCTCATCCAGTTTCTTATAACATCATTAGGCTCATCACTCTTGTATTTCATAGCCTTTTGCTTGAATGATATCCTTCTTTTGTTTCGACATTCTGTCCTCCTGCATTTGTGTGCTGTTTTGAACAAATTACATGCTCTTACTACCCTAAACAGCACAATATGATTAATAATTATTGTTTATTAGAGACCTTGAAAGCCTGTATTTATTGCTGCTGTCTACCATTTTCTTAATTATGACACGAGACCCTGTTTCCTGATCACCCACCATATCTCCGACCCCGCCGAGATCGCGGAAATTGTGCAGAGTCTCCTGCCGAGCCGGTTCATCGCCTATGAACTCTTCGGCGAGCACTGCGAAGCCTGGGCCGCCATCCGGATCGAGCCTCTGTGCCAGCCTATTCGCGCCTCCAAAGTCGACCTCGACGCCCTGATTCGGGGCATCATCGCCACAGCGAATCGCCCGACACACGACTCTGCCATGCTCTCTCCGATGACAAGGTCTTTCTGGCCATGGTGGAGACGAAACTGCGTGCCCATTTCTATCCCGTCAAGATACCGCCCAGCTTCAACGCCATACACGGCCTTGAGTTCATGTATCGCGGCAAAAACTGCATATTCAGCATCGCTGGCGATATCCTGATCGCTTATCTCGGCGAAGAGCATCGCTTTTACGACCTGGGAGCAGCGCTCGAGGCTCCCATCTTTGACGGCAGAAGCTACCGTGATATCCGGCATGAAACTGACAGGAATCTCTAATTCGTCCCTCCTTCCGCCCAAACGACAGCGAACCATACTCTATGCGAAGTCCCTCGCCGCAGACCGCCCTCCGCACGGGACTCTCTCTTCTTCGGCTGCTGCTAATTTCTGCGAAGTTCCCCCAGTACACCGCCTCCTTTATTTCTTTCCTGCCTGACTGCCATCCCTCGTGATCCATAATCCACAGCTTGAGCTGCTCATGCTGACAAGCCATGTTGTGGTTCCGATTCGTCTGAGCTTTCGCAGATACTGGCGAGCTTAATATCTGAGGGATGAGACTTGTGTGGTGAAAATACACGTCAGACCCCATTGGGTGTATGGGGTGATGGAGAGAGCAGAGGGCTTTTCCAGTATTTCGGAAACCCCAGTTTTGCTTTATCAATGTCCTGCCCGTACTTTTCAAACAGAATATCCAAATCAGCTATAAAATCGCTTGTCTCTTTGGTGTTACTGCGAAGGAGCTTCAAAACCAGCAGGACTTTGTAAATGTATGGGTTGTTGTACTTTTCCAGTTCAGGATATAGCCTGGGTTTGAGTGCTATATGCCGGTTGTATATACGGCCGGAATGCGCGCAAATGTTGCGTGCAGTAGTTATTAAGTGAAGCCAGGTGGGCAGACGTTTGGGGTCGCATTTAAAATGGTCTGCTATGGCTCGTTTGTTCTCGGAGTTCAATATGCCATACAGTCTGGATACCATGCCAAGTGTCATCGTTTCAACTGCGGCCCAGAGAGGCAATTCTCCGTAGTCTGCCAGATTAAGAGTAACAAATGCTTGATCCAAACTCTTAGCCAGCCCCTCGTAGTACTGGGCGAGGAAAGCTAAAAACTCTTTGTGTTTATCAGTGGCGACAATGGAAATGTCCGTGTGAGCAGCATTTCCGTGCTTGAGACTCAGGACATTGACCAGTACTGAGCGAAGCTTCAGTTCGACAGGGATGATCTGCCCTAGAAGCAGTAAGCCGAATGACGAGTCAAACTGATGCATCATATAAAGCTGTTCGATTGTCGTTCCTGGAATAAAGAATCCAGGTGTTTCGTGAAGGTTGTAAGCATAAGCACTTAAGCGATAGTAGTTAACGTCAAGAAGAATGGCTTCTGCTCGTGAAACGTCATTAATGTGTAAACCTTGCAAAATGAATGCTTGAATTTGCTCATCAATGGTCTTTGTTGGTTCTATATGATTTTTACACATAACAAGACTCCACCTGGTCCGCTTCATCTCAACCCCGAAAGGTCAAGCGCTAGGCGTGTAGAGTACTGTTGCCACTATACTACCATCAAACGCACAAGCTGGCAAGAATGAAAATGGGAAAAGTAAAGTTGGCAAAGCAATATCAGTTATTATGCCTCAGGTTGTGCATGGTAACAAGCGAAAACATGAATCTCGAAGCACGCAAGAGTTGTAGCAAGATGCCGAGCGGAAGGGTTTCATTCCAGGCATGAACGATAGCTGGTCATGCAAAGTCTGGGTTATGACCGATGTTGTAAGAACTCAGCGTACGGGTCGATGTAGAAGATCACCAGAAGAGTGGA
Organism: Bacillota bacterium; assembly: GCA_030055235.1. Lineage (GTDB taxonomy): Bacteria > Bacillota > Clostridia > Saccharofermentanales > Fastidiosipilaceae > JAEZYR01. The sequence goes on along the minus strand of JASGUW010000153.1, from coordinate 5,954 downwards.
AAAGAGAGTCAGGCTTTGCCCAGTAGTGAACCAGCTTGAATACCTGTGCCAGATGGGAGGGGTCTGTTCCTGACAGGATGTGCTTGGCTGATTTACAGAGTGTTGTTGACAGAAGACTTTATTCAGGCAACGAAAAGGAGCTACAGCGTTGTACTCCACCTAATTCAAGAAGATGACTTTGTTTCCATCGGGATCCGTTAGCAATAACTCTTGACCACCCCAATCAGCCGTTTTGGGAGGCTCAATTGCAATCCCCTGACCCCTGATATTCTCGTAAGTCTCCTCTAAATGATCAGCTGTGAACAACATTGTGATATAGCCGGCACCATCTTTACCCCACCTGTTTTCGTCCCATACACAGACGGAACCGGCGTTTTCGGGATTGCCTAAATTCCATCCGTCATAGCAGTCATTATTGACAAATACAGGTGCACCGATTGTGCGGTAGAACTCCGCTAGCGCCTTCGGATCCTTTGATGAAATATTGACACATAGGAGCTTCTTTATCATTGTTTGCCATTTTCCTTCATGTCTGTCATTGGCAATTTATGTGGCTGAGAAATGTTTGATGCAACTAATTACGTGGAATGGCTTAATCCTTTTCGAGATAGACGATGTCCATTCCATCCTTTAACTTCTCAGTTTTTCCTACCTGCTGATAGCCCATTTTTCATACAGGTGGAGATTGCCTTTTTCCTGCAGAATCGTGTCCAGGCTCCAATGGCTCGAACCATACATGAGTTCCAGCGCCTTTAGAGCTTCCTGAGCGTATCCCTGACGTCTATACTCCGGCATGATCCAAATAGGCGCTATTCGTTTTCGGCTTCCGTCTTTTCTATCTATTACACGTACAGCACCAACGTTTTCATAGTTTGCCACGATAAAGTAGTACGTTGTCCAGGGCTGTTCAAACTTCTGCATGACTCTCTCAAAGCTTTCTGTTGCCGGGTTGGTGTCATAATCCTGATACTTCGTCAGCAATTCATTAAAAGCTCGTATCTGCATTTCCCAGATAACTTTCATGTCTTCTCTACCAGCACGTTTGAGTGAAACGTTCATCTAAATCCCTCGGAGCATCTAAGTCCAGTTTGGCTAATGTGTTCAACAACTCAGGAGGAGACACTTAATTCACGGCTAAGAGCGAAGTTTGACTCATGAGCCGTGGTGGCAGGGCATGCTCAAGCCGTAGCGTGATGCTCATCGGACGGCTGCCCTCGTGTGTGACATACTTCGCCGAACCCACAAAGGTATATGGCAGGGTGCCGCCTTCGTCTTTTTTGTGTTCACGAATAAAGAGCAGTATATGAGATCCGCGGGCTTCGTGATGGATGTAGCGCTGGCCGGTATCCGATTCAGTAGCTGTTCTGCTCTGACTTTGCCAGTGAAATAGGCGATCGCTTATCGCGTAGTCATGGTACAGGGTGCTTGGGGAGTAGTCTTTGTCTGACTTGTTGAGAGTGACAAGAAAAACATCGGTTTCGATATCTTTGTGCCAGAGGACACCCTCACGCATATTAGCGTATTTATAGTAGCCCAGCGCGACTAGTAGCTGGTCGCGGCTGTAGTCGCAATGCAGGCTAAGCGCTGTGGCGAAATCCAGATCAATCTCACGGTCTACGAAGTCTATCTGCTCAAACTGCCAATCGATGATGTCCCGCAGTTCAGCGAGCATGACAGGGCTCTGCTTGAGTTCTACAATCTTTTCGAGGATTTCAATCGCATTGAGATCTTCGAGAGGACTTAGCTTGTCCCAGATCGTCACCAGGAACATCCGTAGCCAGGTCTGCTCCAGGCGGTTCAGATTGCTGACGGGATAGTCGTCGATGTTTTCCAGGTAGCGCTTGAGAAAGGCCAGCCACTTCCGCGAATTGATGCTGTAGAACTTGGGCAGCGCCTTCGTGATCGCATCTTCTGCTGGTTCGTCAAAGCTTTGCCGACATCCGGCTCTGACGCATAGTTCAGAAAAACTGCATCTCCTGAACGTTCGTCTGGGATCAAGGTGGTAGTAGTTTAGGAAATGAGCCAGTGTAAGTTCGAGGCCGCTGTTCTCTTCGAACTGCCTAACACGCTCGATCAAGGCAGCAACATTACTGAAACTTGCCCTAATGTTGGCGAGTATGTATTCCTGAGCCTTTCTTTCGAGGCGGATATAGCAGCCGGCAGGAAGGGCATTGAAGTTGTGCCGGATCTCATAGTCGACATTGTGCCGTGTCTTCTCAAGCAGGGCGGCGAAGCGCTCTTCATAGGAAAAGCGCTTGTTGGCTTGTCCGATGAAGTCGAGGACGGTCAAATGCTCTTTTCCCTCCGATAAACGCAGGCCGCGGCCAAGCTGTTGGAGAAAGACCGTCAGGCTCTCCGTCGGGCGCAGGAAGAGAACAGTGTTTATTTCCGGGATGTCGACACCTTCGTTGAAGAGATCCACAACGAATAGAATGCGCAGCTCACCTGCGACGAGCCGTTGTCTTGCTGTTTTTCGCTCTTCACGAGGACTACTTGCTGTTAATGCCAGAGAAGGGATACCAGCCTCATTGAAAGCTTTCGCCATGAAGCGGGCGTGCTCGATGGAGACACAAAAACCCAGGCCGATGACGTCCTCAATCGTGTTCGTGTGGCGGTACAGAGCATCGATGATCCTCTGTACCCGGCGCCAAGCGATTGCAGCGTCAATTGTATAGATACGCGTGAGCTCGTTTATGTCATAGCCACCACGTGTCCAGCGAACTTCGCGCAGATCGACATCGTCCGCCAAGCCATAGTAGTGGAAGGGGCAAAGCAAGTTCCGGTTGATAGCTTCCGGAAGCCGAATCTCCGCAGCAAAACGGTTATCGAAGTAGGTGGTGATGTCGCGGCCATCAAGGCGCTCCGGCGTCGCCGTGAGCCCGAGCAGAATCGTTGGCCGATAGTACTCGAAGAGATCCTGGTAGCTTTGGGCTGAGCCATGGTGGGTTTCATCCACCACGATGTAGTCGTAGAAGTCAGCTGATGTACGCGAAGTCCAATCTCTTGTCTGAAAACTCTGAATTGACAAGAAAAGATGGTCGATTTGCTGTGGTTGAGAAAAACCGGTGAGCAGATCGCCGAAATTGGCGTCTTTTAGGACGGCCCGGTAGACATGGAGAGATTGCTTCAGGATCTCCTCGCGATGTGCGATAAAAAGCAGACGATTGGGCTGTCCTCGGCGGCTCGTGACAAAGCGTCGATAGTCAAAGGCAGAAATGAAGGTCTTCCCGGTTCCTGTGGCCGCGACAATCAGGTTGCGGTAATATCCCCGCACCTCACGTTCGGCGCTGAGACGCTGCAGTATTTGCTCCTGAAAGGCATAGGGGCGGAGGTCGTAGAAGTACGGAACGTTCTCATCTGGGGAGTCAGGCCCACGCCTTTCTTCAAGCAGAGCGCTATGCAAGCGCTTTTCCTGGCTTTCGTCATACAGTTCAAATTCCGGATCGTTCTGGTACTGCTCGATGGTCGCGAATATCTTGGCCATCGTCTCGGGCAGGTCTTGTTCGGTGATCTTGACATTCCACTCCATACCGCTCGAGAGCGCGGCCCTTGAGATGTTGGACGAGCCGATATAGGCGGTGTGGAAGCCACTTTTGCGGTAGAAGACGTAGGTCTTTGCGTGAAGGCGGGTCCGCTTGCTGTCATAGGAAACGTGAATCGTGGTCTTGGGCAGTTTGGCCAGCTCGCGGATCGCTTTTATATCCGTTGCACCGAGATACGAGGTCGTGATGACATTGAGACAGCCACCGCGGCGAGTGAAATCCTTCAATGCGTCCATGATGAGGCTGAGGCCGCTCCACTTGATGAAAGAGACGAGAAAGTAGATGCTGTCCGCACTTTGGCTCTCGAGCTGCAGTTCGTTATAAAGCTGCGGTTCATGGCGAGCTCCGGTGAAAAGAGAGCTATGGGCTATCGATGTTTCTGGGCGGGGGAGCTCGTGCTTGGGATTCGCTGCTAGCGGACCGTCTCGCATGGACTGTAGTGCCAGTAGTTGCTCCGCGTCTTTATGGATCACCTCGTCCTGAAACTCTGGATCCGATGTTTCTGTGCGGATGAGCTCGATGATTTTGTTAGCTAGTTTAACCTGGGCGTCGAGAGACTGATCTCCCTTGTCTAGCTGTTTAAGGCCCCGAGTAATAATTTGACTCAAATACTGTGAGAGGATCTGAGGGGCTTCAGCGCTATCGATTTTACTCTTTGATGGCTTAAGCAGATCCCGCACGTTATTAAGCTTCGCATGGAGAGCCAGGTAGATGATCTGTTCATATAGACCGGTTGGCAACATAGTCGTTCTCCCTGCATAAATACGACGAAACTAGAACAGATTGTACCCGAGTCTGCTGCGGTCGAGGGTAGTGGACTTCGCATAAAAAACAAATGCCAAACGCCGCGTGGTGTGGTACAAATGAAACGACCCGAATGCTCCGCCAGACGTGATTCAGAGCGCCTATAAGCAGCTTATTGCTGCGATCGATCGGGAGGTACCCATGATGAAAAGGAAGTACATGAAGGCTGGCAGGAAGCTTCTTCTTGTCGTGCTCGTTATAGGCCTGTTCTGCATTCTGCCCGGTGTCGGTGTTAAAGCAGAACTGTTGGAGATCAATTGCGTTGGCTTATGCGGCCCAAATCTGGAACCAGGTATCACACTGCGGTATCTGAGAGAAAACACCTATAAGATGATGCCGGCTGATGCGGGTGGTGCTTATGAGAATATCACCATCAGCGCGCAGATTACCGGGGAAACGTTGCCGGACGTTGACATGCTGCCGGATGACATTTTTGGCGAGAGGTGCTATCAGCTGACCTATACCTGGACGGCGCCGGAAGGGTATACCTTCGCATCGGAGATGCTGTTTATGTATTTCGATGATGACGGGGAGGAACACTATTTCAACTTTTACACCTACTCACAGACAACTGAGAGCGGAAATATCGAGGTTATTGTAGGCACGCTGGATGTATGTTTTCTAGAGCTGGTTCTTCCGACGGAGTCGCATGGCGAAATAGAAATAGTGCCTACGACAACTGCGGAGCCTACGACAACAGCAGCGCCGACGACTACGGCGGAACCGACACCGACGACCACAGCTGCTCCGACTCCGACGCCCACGCCGCCGCCGGAGGATCTGGTGCGCCAAATTGCGTTTTCGGGCCCGCTGCTTGCGCCCGGACAGCTGCCGTCGGTGATTATGAACGAGCTGGATCTGCTTGAGCCGTTGGAGAAGGCGCAGCCGGGTGGCTGGCGGGTGGAGATTCACAATGTTGACTCCGTCAGGGAAGTGCCGAAGGAACAGCCTCTGCTGGCCAAGAAGTATCGCCTGTGTCTGGTTTGGACCGGACTCCCGGGCGTCAAGATTGCACCGTCTCAGGAAGTCGACATGTTCTACAACGATCTGGGAATGGCCGGGATCAGCGTGCTTGATCCGAATACGGACAATATGATGATTGCCGTGGGTGACACAATCATCGACCTTTCTGGGATCGAGGCGATCATCGGACCGGAGCGTTTCACGCCGGGGGGCGGCATACAGTACATGTACATCCATTGATCGCGGCTGCGCTGGCGGCTGCGAGGCTGCTGTCGCAGCCACGCAGCCGAGCAACCGCGCAGCCTGCAGACTGTCATTTGCGTGTGATCTGGGGGTGCTGAATCAGGCGGTGACAGGTTCTGCTCGAGAGTGCACGTCAAGATTTTCGGGAAGCTGGTGAGCGCGTCAAGTGAACGGCTGGCGTGGATCGCGCACGCCGCGCAGGCAGCAGGCAGCTGCACGGCGCGCAGGCAGCAGGCCCTGTTTTTGGTCAAAATAACGTGTACTCCAAAAAACGATTTGGATACGAGGCTACTTTGACCACAAAGGGCCTGTTTCTGGTCAAAATTGTGTGTAATCCAAAAAACGATTTGGATAACAGGCTACTTTGACCACAAAGGGCTGCGCGCGCCGCTGCACGGCGCG
>JASGUW010000152.1 GCA_030055235.1 Bacillota bacterium | reverse complement strand
ATCGAAATCCTGCAGTTGCTGTATTAATAAGGGGAGTCTGTGTCAACGAAATTTGCCCTATTGGCTTTCTTGGATATCCACAAAATGTCCGCATGCGATTTGGAGAAATTCGCGAAGGGATCGATTGGCTGTTTTGGGAATGAGTCGTACAGCAATGTGCATCGCTGTAATTCTCATACTTCTTCTTTCGTGAAATTATGAAAAAAGCAAAATGACAAAATGTCAATGGGAAAATGAAGATGCACCCTATAAATACATTTATAGGGTGCTATTTATAGTGACGAATGAACATGGGAAATGTGCGCTTATTTGATGTTGGCACAAAAGTCATAAGAGCTAAGGCCGGTCGGCATTATTTTCCTGTCGTTCCTTCTTGAGGTGTTCTTCCAATGCCTCCGCTGAAAGGGGTCTGGAATAATAGTATCCCTGTATTTCATCGCAGAATATGCTTTTCAAAAAGTCTGCCTGCTCTTTTGTTTCCACACCTTCTGCTGTAATACTTGCGTTGAAGGTTTTCGCTAATGAAATAATGACTTCCGTGATGGGGGCTATTCTTCTTTCTACATCAATATGGCTTATGATGTCTTTGTCAATTTTAATCCTGTCAAAAGGTATCCGTTTTAGGCGGCTGAGAGATGAGTAGCCCTTGCCGAAATCGTCTATGGCAATTCTTACACCTAATTCCCTTAATATACGTAGCTTTTCCAATGTCTGCTCCGGATTCTTGGAGAAAAAGCTTTCTGTGATTTCCAGTTCAAGGTATTTTGGGTATGCTCCGCTTTCCTTGATAATCCTTACAAAATCGCGGATAAAGCCTTCGCCCTGAAATTGGACTACGGACAGGTTTACTGAAATGCGAAGAGGCGAGAGCCCTTTTGCTATGAGCCTCCTGTGTTCCCTGAGTGCATCTTCCAACACCCAGAGCCCCACCTCATGGATTAATCCGGTCTGTTCCAGTATGGGGATAAACCTGTCCGGAGATACTCTTTGCTTTCCATCACTCGTCCACCTGAGCAGGGCTTCAGCACCCGCGGTTTTACCAGTCTTACAGCAGATCTGAGGCTGAAATTCCAGGAAAAACTCTCTGTTTTCCAGGGCTCGATAGAGCCTGTTCGTCAGCACGGTGTTTTCAGCAATCTGGTCTCCCAGTCGTTCTGTGTAGAAAACGATCTTTTCATTGGTGTTTTCTGCTTCAAATCTTGCCAGATCGGCATTCTTCAAAAGAGTTTCGGCATCTCTTCCGTCATCCGGATACACGGATATGCCTATAAGGACAGAGACGAACAATGCTTCAATGCCGGTACTGGTTGCTACAGGATGGGAGAAAGAGGACAACAGTTTTTTTGCGAAGGTCTCAATCTGTTCTCTGCTTTTCACATCAGGCAGGACGACAACAAATCCTCCGGTGCCTGCCCTGGAGATAACACCGCACTCCTGCGAAAACTGTTTCAGGATTGTTGCCGATTTGATCATGATCTGCTCTCCGATGCCGTGGCCAAAGGTGTCATTAATCACTCTCAGGTTCTCGAGCTCCAGATCAATTATTGCCGCTTTCCCTGACCCTCCATTGCTGCTGATAAGCTGATCCAGCCTCCGTTTCAGCATGTTTCTGTTCGCCAGTTTTGTTGCATCATCAAAATAGGCGATAGAGTAAAGCCTTTCCTCATACAGGATTTTCTTTCTTGCGTCTCCCAGTATATTGGTGATGATCTGCAGAACGTTCAAACGGCTTTGGGCGTAAGCTGATTCAAGCTTGTTCGCATATTCAGCGACAAGGACTCCGGCTGTTTTTTCGTCAGCTGTTATGGGCAATGCGAAAAAGGAACGCACTCCTCTGGATGTGAAGTATTCTTTTTGTGCTCCGCCTTCTACAAAGGAGATTCTTGCGGTGTCTTCACAGATAAAGGGTTCGTTATGCTCGATCAGAGAGCGGAATAAGGGAAGTTCGGTGGTCTTGAAATGCATTCCCGGCTGATAGGAACATGTGCTGTCCCCGTCATCTTCCTCATACATGCATAGAATGGTGGCGTCCTCGCAATCGCTGCTGAATTCGATGAGATATGCCTGACTGAATTCCAGGATTTCGACAGCCATTTCCATCGTTTCATTGATTTTCTCCCGGACATTCTCACTGTTGACCGCAATAAAACTGGAAGAGATCTTTTCCAGCACTTCCTGTTCTCTGGCCAGTCCCTGATATCCCCTGATTTTGGATGCATACTCTGCCGTCAGATATCTCACCGTGACAAAAGACAGTATGATAATGATTATCCTTGTCACATATTCGTTGCCGTCAATGATGACAGGGGTAACGGGGTGAAAGATCCAGAACACGATCTGAACGATAACGCTTATTGCAACAAAGATATTGGCATGAATGGGGCTGTCAAGAATGACGGTAAAAAGCAGGAACAGAATATATACTCCCCAGATGGTCAGCGCAGCGGTCTGGGCGTCCTTTACCATGAAGTACAGGAGGCCAAAGGTTGAAATGGCCAGGAAAAGGTTGTTCTGAACCGTCTGGTTCTTGGTTAAGACAGGTAGTAATCGTAAGGCGATTCCCATTACCAACAAAGAACCGGCAAGCAGAAGCTCGTGCTCCAATGATCGTTTCATGCTGAAATAGCCGACTAAAAAGGACAGTGAGCTGCCAAGGAGAAAAATAACGGTTACAGTTTTAAACAGACGCAGGCGCGTTTCCGTTTGTTCTCTTGTGATATCCGGTAATGACTGTAGCTTTCTCCTCTGGCTTCGGATAAGTCCGGTTTTTCGTAAAAGTGAAAACAGCATGATTGTCGGGATCAGCAGGAATACAACAGCTGATTTGGGAAAGAACTTCTTGTCCAATATGTCGGGCAGCATATCGACAAAGGTTTCAATAAAGAAAAGAAGCAGTATTGAAACAATAAAAAATCTGGCCTGTCGTTTTACGGGAGAAGAGGATTTTGAGAGCTTTCTCCACCAGAGAATAAACAGTACAAGGCTTGCCAGAGAAAATACCACGTAGTATGAGTTCAGCCAGATTCCGGCAGCATAGAAGGGAGCTGCATTCATCCAGCCAAAATCGGTCTGGACCATGATGTATTGTTTCTCTACGAAGATACCCAGGGGTCCGAACAGGATGATATTGATAAGTGCAGGCAGATAAAGCAGGAGATACATGGATTTTTGCTTTATTCGGCTGCTGTATCCCGTGAGAACCAGTACAAAATGCAGCAGAAGACTGCTGTAAACGCCCCAGCCAAACACGGAAAAGGATCTCCAGAACGCGCTCGTTTCCGCTGTGGGTGCGGCATTGGAAATGGAATATGAAAAGGACCAGATGGCCAGGGAACTGGTTAGAAAGAGAAACAGCCTGTTGGCAGGGCTTTTGGCGTTGGCAGCCAGGATGCTTGCTCCAAACACCATATAAAAACACCCGCAGATGTAGAACACGATAGATACGATTGGTTCATGATTCATGATCGAATCCTCCATCCGGCTGCAAACAGGACAGCAGAACACTTCGAAGAATGCTGCTGCGGCAGCGGAGCGGAGCATATTTGCAGAGAAAATCCCGTTGACATGCTTACATGACCACCATATTCTTTCCCAGACCTTTTCCTTCATACATAAGGCGGTCGCTGCTTTCTATGCTCTTATCCACGTTCTGGATGTCCAGAGGGCAGACGCCGATTGTTACCGTTACTGTTATCGTTCTGTCATGTGTTTGAATCATTTCTGACTCCAGTTTCCCGCGCAGCTTGTCCAGGACACGAAAGGCAAGCGCGACACTGGCGTCTTTCAGGAGAATCAGAAATTCTTCTCCGCCCCAGCGAAATACCAGGTCACTGCTGCGCAGGTTTGACATGAAAAAATCGCTGATGAATTGCAATACGCCATCGCCGACCCGATGTCCGTACGTATCGTTAAGCCGCTTGAAATCATCGATATCGACCATTGCGACACACCATATCTGCTCGAGCTGGCCCGTCCGCAGCTTGTTGAAGAATGTGTCCGCGTATCTCCGATTAAGAAGACCGGTGAGGGGATCGGTATTAGCCTCGCTTTCGCTTTCCTCCAGCTTTTCGAGGTTAAACTTCATAATCATGTCCCAGATGGCATTGCCAATGGTCAGCTGGATGACGGTACCAAAAAAGGCCAGATGGATATTGAAGAAGGCCAGTATGGTGTTGGCTTCACCAATGTCCTTGATCGGCACCATGTAGTTGCTGATGTAGACCAGGGCCATCATGCTGCCCCAGAGTGCTGCCACAACCAGGGCACGAATCCGGATGCTTGCATAAGGGATGATGATCTGCATCAAAAGTGCAACAAAGAGGTACACGATTATGAAATTATCTGTGCCAATACAGACGGAGGAGAGCAGGGTTTCAACGATTACGACGAAGGAAAGCAGGATACCGAACAGGGGGTAACGACGTTTACAGACCAGCCAGAAGAGCGACAGGTCAATCAGAAAACCGCACAGATAGATAAAAAACAGGATGGTATCGCCGATGATTAGATGGAAAAACAAGAGAAAGAGCTGCATGGATATTGCATAGGTGGATGCAATAAACGAAATCAAAAACAGATATTTCTCATTGTCGTCCGCGAGTTTTATGCGCTGCAGGTACAGGTATGCATAAGCAGCTAATTTTTCTTTCATCGTGCTTTTTTTCGGCTCCGTCAGCGGCTAATAATCCTTTGTCACTTGATCTTCTTAGGTATTCTATCAGACACAGATGCGCGAATTTCTCTTTTTTAATAAAGTAGGTGAATGCCCATAATCCTGAAAGCAAACTTCCTGTCAGAGGCTGCCTCGTATGCCAGTGAGCAACGCTGCGTAAGCGGCCTGATGCCGGCTGGAAAATTCAGATGGCCACCTTTACGACCGTACAGCTCGTGTTAAAGCCTGAGCTGAAGTCAAACCCAGATGACAAGGAGACCCGGCTTCGGGAAGCAGGAAAGAGGAAAAGAGCCAAGATCCCTGACAGGCCGGCCCTTTTCTCTCACGAATGTTCCTTTATATGAGGCTCTGGATTTCTCATGGGATCCAGTTTCGTCGCCGACCTGAACTCGGCAAATGTCATTGCCTTCTTCAGCGGCTTCATTCCAAATACTTTGTGAAGACGCAGATAGTCTTCGCTGATGTTGACAGGAAGCAGTAGCGCTCTGGGATATTCTCCGACAAAAACGACAGCTGCCTCGAGCAGGCAGTCCCTGATCCTTTCCGCACTGATTGCTTCACCGTATTCTGCCGTATACAGATGCTGCATACAGCGCAGGAGACTAAGCGCCAGAAAGCAGAGTGTGAAGTACCCCTGAATGCGTTCGTCCGTCCAGATGAAGTCCGGTCGCGCCTTGAGCTCAAGCTTTTGGATGCGGAAACAGTCCTTGATGGTCCATAGAATGTCGGACTGTTCGGAAGCTTCATGGCTGCCGCGCTTCCCTGAAAGAGCCGGGCCTGCCAGGTCCTGAGCGGCGCTCTCAAGCTGGTATCCAGCAGCGAAGCTATGAGACTCTTCCTCCGGATCAATGAGCTTGTCTTTCTCAACTCGACTTCTTTCTGCCACGATGGTGACCCTGTCAAGCTGGTATTTCTCCTTCAGTCTGCAAAGCGCCGACCGCAGCGTTTGCGGGTCCAGGGCATTGCCTGGAAACAGCTCGAAGGTGATGGGGATGCCCTTCCGGTCAATGAGGAGCCCCATTGCGACCCCAGCCTCATTAAGCTTGCCATCTTTGAAGCAGCCGGACTCTCGCAGTGCCTCTTGCCGCAGATTCTCAAAGCAGTAGCTGCTCACATAGAAATCCGCTTCATGGTTTTTGCACTTGATCTGCCGCCCAGAGTAGCGCTCCAGAACATCGAGGACTGCGTCTTTGTGTTCATATAAAAAGGTCAGCACTTCGTCGAAAAGATCCAGAGACTTTGCGTCCACTCCCAGAAACTGCTTTTGCTTCCTGTGTCCGGCCCGGACAGCGACGCCTGGACAGATCCTGTCCAAGGTCAGGGCATATAGTGCGGGGGCAAGCTCCCTGGCATTTTTCATTGGGGCCATATTGCCAAAGAACGTGTCCAGTCCGATCTGTCGCCAGAGTTGAGCCAGACAGGCGTGTCCGAAGGAGAGAGTGTGCGCAGCATCTTCGGGCTTACGAATCTCGTCCGCCGACAGGCTGATCTGTACGGCGGCAGCCGCCTCCTTCTTTTCCTTCGTGAGCCTTCGCGCTTCGGCTCTCAGTTTTTCCAGAAAATCGGGATCATTGGCCAGAAGCTCATCATACTTCCCGTAAGTCCTGATGACTTTGGTTCTTTTCTTCTTCGTTCCGGGAATTCTGAAATCTTCCCTCAGCTGTACGGTTTTGTAGGGGTCCGCTCCCACGACAGCTATGTACATAGGCGCCTCCGGGATGATTGTACAAGTTTCATAGAACTAAACAGGATGGGAGGAGAAACAAGGAGGCCTTCACCTGTGCGCAGGACACAAAAAACCCAAATCTACAGGCTTTGTGTTTTCCTGAAATTCCATCCGCTTCTCCGGCTTAAGATCTTTCGTCGGGAAGAGCGGGAGCAGGTCAGGAAATTGCATGAAGCAAAGGCAAAACCGTTCCTGGTCGCACGACAGCACGACCCGGAAACGGCTGACAGATCAGACAGCGGGTCAGATTACGGCGAGAAGCGAAGCTTTGATTTAATCGGGATATATTTCACTGCCCGTATAGCCACATACCCCCATTCTGGGAGAGTTGCAGACGGGAAGCAGATAGTCCTCAAAGTACTCCGCCTCTTCGTCACAGCTTTCCTCTTGCCTGCGCATCTCAAGGCAGCTTTCACAGATGAACGGCTTATCGTCATCAAAATGACCCATATAAACCCATGCTGCAGCTTCCTTTTCGCAGGTGCTGCAAAGGATTTCCGGTGGGTTGTTTCGGGCCAGAATGCTCAGTTTCTCCTGCTGTTTTGCTCCCCGTCTATAGTCCTTTACTGAGATGAGCAGTTCTGTGGTGGAACCAAAATCGTACTCGTATAAAAACTCCTGCCCGACATGAAGCAGCTTTTTGAGCCGGGTATGCATGCTGTGGGAATTTTCTCTCCAGGTCGCAACTTCGCCGTACGCCGAATCATAAGATCCACCGTCGATATAAAAGGCGCTCAGATGGTCGCAGCACTCAACCCAGATATTTCTGATAAAGTGGTCTAAATCGGCAAGGTCCAGGCGTTCGTCCATTTCTATTACCAGCCAGTAATCTCTGTCGTACCTGCCCGTGAGCAGCAGCTCAAAATAGCCGGTCGTTTGGCCCTTGTCGTCTGACGGCAGTTTTTCGGCTCTCACTTTGCAGGACGCCAGGTGTCTGATGATTCCGGTTCTGGTGAACTCCTTATTGCAGTACCGGCACCGGCCCTTTGTCTGTTGTCTCGCCATGCTTTCCTCCTTTACCCTTTTTCATATGACATAGACTTCGTGTCAGGTTACTCATTGTTGGAATCGAATGAAATCCTGGCGCCTGCTGCTGTTTGCCTGTCATCATAGAAACAAGATACGGCCGGTGCAATACCTGACCTCGAAAGAAGACAGGGAAGTTTGCACCAATAAAGCCCCTGCTCGAAAGCAGAGGCTTTAGATTCTGGTATCCCGGCTGAACACGTTGACGCGGGCCGGAGTGGATGTCACGATTCATCTACTCGCTTTCCGGGTATTCGCTTTCCTGGCCTTCAGGCTCCGGGCGCTTGCGCCCTTTTGCGAAGTAATCAGCTTCTGATGCCTTGAAGTTGTAGACGGGCTTCAGGATATCGATGATGTCGACCGTGTCCCCGATCACAGCGACGATGTCCTCCAGAGCCTTATAGGCCATGGGTGCTTCGTCCAGGGTGCTTTCATTGACGGAGCTCGTGTAGATGCCGGCCATGGAGGCACGGTATTCCTCCATGCTGAGCCTGGCTCTGGCCTGTGTTCTCGACATGATACGTCCGGCTCCGTGTGGGGCGGAGAAGTTCCACTCAGCATCACCCCTGCCGACGGCCAGGATGGAGCCGTCCCGCATGTTCAGCGGAATCAGGACGCTTTCGCCGCGGTGGGCGGCGATCGCCCCTTTGCGCAGAATCATCTCACCGGTGTCAATGTAGTTATGGACGGTGTGGAAGCCATCCAGCGCCGTCAGGCCTGTCCTTTCCAGCAGCACCCCGGCCATCTCTTCCCGGTTCTCACGGGCGAAGTTCTGGCAGAACTCAATGTCGTGCAGGTAGTCCTCCAATGCTTCGCCATGGAGCCAGCAGAGATCCTCCGGCACCTCCGGCCTCAGCGTCCGGTACTGCTTCTCGAGTTCCTCCAGCGCCGTCTGGATTTCAGAACTCCTGCCGGCTGCCTTGTAGCCGCGGATGATCTCCTCTCTCCTCTGCAGCCGCTTCTCCAGCCCTCTGTGCAGATCAATGGCGATCTGCTGGTAGATCTCCGCCACCTGCTTGCCCAGGTTACGGCTGCCGGAGTGGATGACCAGGTAGAGCGTGCCGTCGCTGGACCTTTCAAGCTCAATAAAGTGGTTGCCGCCGCCCAGTGTGCCGAGCGAGCGGGCCAGCCGCCCGGTATTCTTCAGGGAGCGCTGGCAGCGGAGCTTTTCCCAGTCCATGTTGTTTTTTGCGAAGGCCCAAACATCGCTCCCGGACGGGATAAAATGTGCCGCCTCATCGAGCCGCTGCAGGTCGACTTCCTTTTCGGCCAGTCTGACCGTATACATGCCGCAGCCGATATCGACCCCGACGATATTGGGGCAGACCTTGTCGCGGATGGTCATCGTAGTGCCGATGGTACAGCCCTTGCCGGCATGGACATCGGGCATGATGCGGATCCGGCTGCCGGCGCTGAGCTCATAATCGCACATGCGGCGTATCTGAGCCGCCGCGGCATCATCCAGTACATTTGTATAGCAGATCGCGCTGCTGACCGTTCCCTTGATTTCAATCATTTTGTTTCTCGTTTCATCCTGGCGGCGGCAGATCCTGTGACCTCAGGCCGCGATCATGGCGTAGCGCTCGCTCATCAGCAGATCCATCATGATGCGCCAGGGGGACAGTTCGCCGGAGGCGATCATCTCAAAGAGGCGGGGAGATACCCCGGAGACCAGGGCGACACCTGCTTCGTTACGGGTGACGGGCTGCTGCCGATTGCGGCTGGAGACATTCCAGAAGATGACGTCGGGAAGCCGGTAGCCGCAGGCGGCGAATTTCGCCCTGGCATTCTCGAAGTTGCTGGCCGCGCCGTTGTCGACACAGGCGTCGAACTCCATGTCCGAGATGATGACGAGCCTCGTCGGCAGCTCGCTCTGGCTGGCCCGGCCGCGCAGGGCAGCCCGCAGCAGCAGGTCGAAGACGGCTTCCAGGTTGGTGTTGGCCACCTCGCTGAAACTGGTCACATAGCGCAGGCGCTCGTAGAAGCTTTCGCCCTTGATCTCGATCAGCTGCGGACGCTCGGAAAACTCGATGAAGTGATTCCGGAACGCTCCGGTATTGTGCTCGGCAAAGTACAGACCCAGTGACAGAGCCACCGCGGCCGGAGCCGGCCGGCTGTCCCAGTACATGGAGCCGGATGTGTCAACGACGGCCAGTGCGTTCTCCCCGTTGCCATAGGAGGGGAGAGCAGCCCAGGTCGTATTCAAGCTCTCTATTTCCGCCTCCGTCAGGGGGCGCAGACAGCTGTCCGAGCCCCAGAGCCCGGTGAGACAGGATGAAACCAGCTCATAGGGCGCCAGCGTCGCGGTGTGCAGTCTGGCTCTGCCGGCTCTGACACCGGCCAGAAAGCTGCGGTAGCGCTCGCCATCGTTTCTCGCAAGCGCCTTCCGGTACTTGAACATGGCCTTTGCCGGCTGCTTTTCGTAGTCAAAGTCATAGCTTCTCAGCCGCAGGTGGTTTTCCGTGAGTTCAATTCTGGCACGCAGGGCCGCCAGTGCCTTCCTGTAGGCGGCGGCATTACAGCCGAAGGCCCCGGCCACCCGTTTGGCCTGCCGAATCGTCTTCTGGCTCGATGCATTGATGGAGGGCAGCCATTTGGCCAGCAGGGAAACCGCAGCCCCGGAGCGCAGTGCTTTCAGGTCCTCTTCAAACTGCCTCTTGAGCAGCTCCAGCATGGCCTCTTCCAGGGGCGTGTCGAGCAGCACCAAAAGGTCGTCGTAGCGGCCGAAGTCCGCCACATAGCGAAGGTTCTTCAACGCCGCAGCGGGCTCGTTCTGCGCCAGCCAGCTCAGGAGGATGCGAAACACGCGCCGTTCCCCCAGGCCGCCACGGATGTCTCTGGCGTAGAAGAGCAGTTTCATTGCCAGATTGGGGTTTTCGCCAAAGGCACGGATAAAGCGCAGGATGATTTCGCTTTCGCTGGCATGGCGCAGAGCGCCGATGGTGGCGAATAAATCCAGGCAGTCGGAGCCCGTGGTCAGGCGGGTAACGGCTCCGTTTTCGGTGAAGCTCAGATTGGCTTCATCTTTGATCCATTCAAGCATTTCCAGGTCTCCTCCTGTCGTTAAAAATAAAGACAAGGCACCTTTCAGGTGGACTCCATTCCTGAAATGGCTTTTGAACAATAACGAAGAATCAGTTTTGCTGTAGGTGCCTTTAGAGCAGAAGAGCCGTGTGCCATCTGGTGGCCCCTGGCCCTTTCTGCATGACAGCATCCTAGCAGCGCCGGGAGAAGAAGTAACGGAAAAAAGCTTGCGAACTTAAAGCGGCCGCTCTTTCTGGCGCCGCAGCCTCTCCCTGATCTGGTCGACGAAGTGGGGAGGGGAGATGACCTTCAGCATGGGGCCAAAGGAGAGTATACGGATCAGGATTTCTGTTTCGTCCTGCTGGTCATAGCTCAGGCGCACGACATAGTGCAGCGCATCCTGTTTTCTGACTTCTTTTTCCAGATGGGCGAAATGCAGAAGAACACGTTCCAGCGCGTCTCTGTGATCGATAAGCTCAAATTCCACCTGCCCCTGTTTTGGCAGGCGAAGCTTTCCGGGAGAGGGCTGGATCTCCCTGTCGCTTGGGCTCACGCGGATGATCCGGGCCAGGTTGATCGTCATGGAGCTGCGGCCTCTGTGACACTGCAGGCGGAACTTGTCATCCTTCTCCGAGTATTCCAGATGGTCGGGCATGACATCGGCATAGCGCTTTCTGCCGGCGGCATCCAGACTGTGAATGCGAAGGGGACAGCGCCTGTGCAGGGCATCCAGAATCTGCCTGAAGTTTTGGATATAGTTTTCGTCTTCGTAGGGGTCGCCGTCCTGACACTGGTCATAGCAGCCGACATCAGCGGCTGTGAAGAGCGGGTCGATGCCGGGGAAGTCGAGCGGCTCGTCGCAAAAGAGTTTAAGACGCGGGTCCAGGGAGATAGCCTTCAGCCAGCGCTTCTGCAGCAGCGTCAGGGGCATGGTCGGCGGATGCTTCAAAGCTGTACTGCCGTCCGTCTTAAGAAGTGGCCAGCGTTCGTTTTTCAGAAGCGCTTCCAGCTGCCAGAGGCTTTCGGAAAAGGCCCGCTCCTCGACAATGCGATGGAGGTCTTCAGGCGTCAGGGGAGGAGAGCTGACGGCTATCTGGAGAATTCCGGCCAGGACGTTGTAGTAGGCGCCATAAAGCTCGCTGAAGATCACCCCTTCACCTCCTCATCCTGATGGTAGAGCCGGTACATTTCCTCCAGATCGCTCCAGAAGCGCTCTTCGATCTCCCTGTTCGAAAACTCGATCGTGACGATGCGGCCGATAAAGCTGCGTATCCAGGGGATGATTTCGCTCGAATCGTAGAGTTTGGCGCTGAAACGGCTGTGGTTCGGATCCAGTCGTTCCACGCTTCCACAGCGTTTTTCCCGTTCCAGCCGCTCGTGGATGAAGCCTTCACTGTCAGAGTAGCAGACGGTAAAGGTCACCGTCTCCAGGCTGTCCTTCGTCCGGCACCAGGTGCTGACGCCCCAGATATTGGACTGCATCCGGTCCAGCTTTTCGCGCAGGGCATCGAATTCTGCGGCTGCTTTTTCTGTCTTCACAGAGAGCAGTCTGTCCAGACGGTAGGAATTGATGTAGCCGGAACGCAGATGATAGGCCATCAGGTACTGGCGGCCGCTTTGGACACCGTAGAGGATGCGCAGGGGAGTGACCAGGTGCTCGGAGACAGAGTTCTTGTTGCGATTCAGAATCCGGATACATATGTTCTTCCTGCGCTTGATGGCGTCCAGAATTCCGGCGGTGACTTCGCTGTCCAGAGCTGTCGTGATGTAGTGGTGCTTGAAGCTGAAGTGGCTTTCCCTTTGCGGACTCTTGTCCAGCAGAAAGGAGCCTATGACGCCACAGGGGGCGACCTCGGAGAAGAAATCCAGGACATCACGACTGTAGTACGGCGGGCTGGAGCTGCGACGAAAGTAGACAGATCTGCCGCGCCTTAGCTTTTCAAGAATGCCTTCTCTGACATAGTCGTTCAGCTTCTTGCGCACGGTGGACTCATCGAAGGCGGTGGCTCCGTCAAAAAGGGCAGTGTACTCGTTGATCTGCTCGCAGATTTCAGCCAGCGAATGGACATCTTCGGGACCCGCCAGGATGTCAAGCAGGATGAAGTGGAGTGTGACCGCACCGTCTGTAAAACTTTTGGACTTCCACGCCCTGTAGAAGGGGTTATGGCGAACCCTGCGGCTGTCGATGGACAGGAAGACGATCTTACCCTCAGCCGTCTGATGAAAGCGCATGTAGTCGCCAAGCCAGCTTTCGATGCGGCGGCGCTCATTGTCATAGCTGCGCAGGCTCTTTTGGGTGTAGTCCTCGCGGCTTTTAAAGCCATAGACAAAGAATTCGCGCATGTACCCGCGAACGCGGTTGAAGTTTTTGATCAGTTCACTGTAGGCCATAGCTGATTGTACGGGAAACGTAGAGCTTCGTCTGTCTGATGCTTCAGGAGTCGGCTGCTATGCTGCGGCCAGGCTTAGGCAGGCTGCTTTTTTATGCGAAGGCGGCCGGCGACCGCCACACAGGCGGGCTCTGCTCCCTTGCTAATATGCCCGCCGGGCCTGTTCCGCCGCCACCTTCAGCATGCCGACTCTTATCAGGAGCGCGGCGATGACGCCTACGCCGATGAGGATATAAAAGGCGGGTTCATAGGCTGACCTGATGTCGTAGAGAATACCCACCGCCGGGCCGCTGGCCGCCATGCCGAGCTGGGTGGCGGCAGCTCCATAGCCGGCAATGAGCTTGTACTCTTCGCTGTTGAAGGAGTCCTGGAGGATGATGGGTGCGATTACGTTGGCGGTTCTTCTGCCTCCAAAGGAGAAGCAGGCCAGGCCGATGACCAGCGGAATCATGCTCCTGACACCGGTGAATGTCATGAGTCCCAGGCCGACAGCCATCATGACGGTGAAGATGAGCAGATACATCTTTCCCCCGAACTTATCCGTAACGCGCCCCAGGATCAGGGTAGCACCGGCGGCAAAGAGCGAATACAGTCCCAGCAGATTGGATGACGTGTCAATGCGCATCCCTTTTTCCTGCCAGAACATGCCCAGATAGCTTTCGGAATTGGTGGCCAGGCCAATAAAGAACACGCCGATGAGGATGACATAGAGGCCCGGTGACTTCAGCACCTGGGAGGCCTGGCTGCTTTTGGAGCTGCTGCCGGAGCGGCCCTCCTTTTTCGCCGTCGCGGCTTTGTCATAACCCAGGGCTTTCTGTCCCTTCTCAGAGGGGGACTCGATAATCAGGAAAAGAGCCAGCAGGCAGACGACCATGATGCTGATGGCCAGGACGATATAAGCCGTGCGCCAGCCGAAGTTCTGTATGATGCTGCCGCATACGGGCGTCAGAATGGCCCCACCTATCATGGAGCCGGCAAAGACGATGCTGGTCACGGTCGCCCTTTTTTCCACAAACCAGTTGGAGACCAAAATGGAGCAGGGGGCGACGGTGGCGAAGCCGAAACAAAAACCGCCTACAACCGTACCGATGAGCAGAATTGTCAAAGACGATGTCATGGCAATCACGAGATAGTGCAGGGAGAGTAAGGCGACCCCGGTAAAGATAGTCCACTTGAGTCCAAGCTTTTTCACAAACTTGCCAAAGAGCATGTTGGACACAAAGCCGGACAGCGTGGCAAAGGTCGGCATGAGCATGATGGATTTGGCGGAGAAACCGGTGTCCTTAATGATGGGGGGCATGAAAATCGCTATGGTCTGGAGTGCTCCCAGAGTCATGAACATGATCATGAACGCACCGGCGGCTACACGCCAGCCTGAAAACTCTGTCTTTTCCTTCATCTCAATGTACCTCTCATGAATGTGACGATCTGAATTTCAGATATAAATCAAAATCTGAAATGATAATCACTGGTTCCCATGCACCTGCTCAAACCCAATCTTCGGTACAGACTTCATGCTACTGTATTTTCAGCTTCAACAGCAACTGTGAATTAGGAAAATCCTTTCTTTTTCACATCGTTCAAAAAACGAAGTCCATCAGCAAAACGCCAATGGCTGAAAGTCTTAGTCCCCGGATCTATCTCTGGCGTAGCGCTGCCATTCAGGACTGCTTAGCCCACGAAATGCTCTGCCAGATGGCCTCCCCCCGGCTTTCCTGGGGAGCGCCGGGCGTGCTGCGCCCCCGGCAGAGGTAGTTTTTCAGGGTCTGTTTCATCTCCTGAACCATGTCCGGGAACTGGTGAAGCAGATTCTGCTGCTCCGCGACATCCTCCGCCAGATTGAAAAGCTGAAAAGCGGGTGCGTCCGGGGATTCTTCACCGGGTCGGGGATTCGACCAGCCACCGGATCCGGGACAAAGAGCCAGCTTGTAACAGCCGCGCCTGAGGGAGAGGGAGCCGTCAATGCTCTGATGGACCAGGTCTCTGCGGACCTCATCTGCCTCCGGGTTTTTCATCAGGGGCAGGATGGACACGCTGTCTTCCCCCTGATTGTCCGCCAGCCTGACCTCCAGCAGCTCTGCCAGAGTAGCCATGAGGTCGCCAAGGCAGACCAGGCGGTCGCAGCTTTCACCTTTGGGCATTCCCTCCGGCCATTCCATGAGCAGCGGTACCCGGTGCCCGCCTTCATAAATGTCGGCTTTCATCCCGCGGAACACATGGCTGGGATTGTGACCATAGGCCCTGAGTTCCTCGAAGTCCGCCATGGGCGAACAGCCGTTGTCGGAAGTGTAGATGAGGAGCGTGTTGTCCCTGATGCCGAGCTCGTTCAGTTTGTTTCGCACCCTGCCCACCACGTCATCGCAGTGGAGGACAAAGTCCCCGTAAGCATTGGTGCCGGACTTTCCCCGGAAGGCCGGGGCAGGGAAGATGGGCGTATGGGGCGCGGGCAGGGCAAAATACAGAAAAAACGGCTCTTCCCGCAGTTCTTCCAGCTTGGCAAGCACCCTGTCCGTCAGGACATCCAGGACCTGCTCGTGAGCAAAGTCGGGGGCCAAGGGGCCTTCTCTGAAAAACTCCTTGCCCTCGCCACCCAAAACTCGGCCCGGATCCGGGACGGCAGTAAAACGGTCATTTTCGATATAGGCATAAGGGGGCATATCGAGTGAGGCGCTGATGCCGAAGAAATAGTCAAAACCATAAGCATTGGGGCCGTTCTGGATGGGCCTGCGGTAATCGACTCCCGGACTGTGGGCGAAACCTTCGAGCTCTATAAAATCCGGGTTTTTGGCGAAGTCCATGCCCAGATGCCACTTGCCCACAGCGGCGGTACGATAGCCCTGATCCTTCAGGAGGCTGGCCACCGTGGCCCGCCCCGACTCAATCAGGGGAGGGGAAAAGCCGCCTATGACGCCGGACTTCAGGCCTGAGCGCCAGTTGTAGCGGCCCGTCAGAATGCTGTAGCGGGAGGGAGTACACACGGCGGAGGAGGCATGGGCGTCGGTGAAGACCACGCCATGATCTGCCATGGCATCAAAATTCGCTGTCTTGAATGCAGCGTCTGGATTCAGGGCACTGACATCCCCATAGCCCATGTCATCTGCCAGGATGTAAACAAGATTTGGTTTTCTTTTCATCTTTGAATTCCCTCACAGCGTAGACGGGCACTTGCCGGCTTTTCGTGCCCTTCAGGCATTTTCAACCACATGGTGATATTTTGTCTTGCATTCGCCAATGGGAACGGTATTACACAGTTTCTTCCGTCTGTTCACCGGCGTTTCTTGTAATTGATTCGGTATCGTTTGTTTTGGAACAATAATACAGCAGTCTTGCCTTAGAGTGAGCTCAGGGGCCATGCACATGGCTGAAGCTGATTTTCCTTTTTGAAACTCATTTCCCTCCAGCGCAATGGCCTGACTCTGTCTGAGGGGGATGCAGCAGCTGCGGCTCTGCCGCCGGCCCGCTTCCAGGGGGATGACTGCAGCATGGAAACAAATAAACTAGCTTAAATAATTTATTTTATTTGGAGTGCTCTTAATAAAAAACACCCGTTTTCCGCTAAAATAGTATAGGAATTCCTTGTAGGCTTGTTCACACAAGCTGTGCAGCGTCGCACGGGATCTTTTTTCACTGAATCCTGCTTTGACGGCACTTGCTCACGGGTACGAGTGTGGTATTTCAAGTGTAGTGACTCCCTGTTCCAGCTGTTTCGACATGTGCTCGGGGGGCAGCAACATAGCTCGAACTGTTTCGGACAAGAGGGCTTGCCGGTGGATAAGGTTCACCCCGACAGAAGAAGAACTGGCATTGGAGGATAGAGTTTATGCTTGACCGGCGACAGCGTGAAGGATCGAGGCTTATCCTGGAATATCTCTTTCCCAATCTGTCTCTGAGCGACACTTCGTCAGACGATCCGGCCCTGACGCTGTCCGGTGAAGAAGAGGACGCAGTTGCGGATATGGTGCACTTCTTTTTGCAGGCACGATATGAGGATGCCGCTGCCGCAGCTGTACGCTGCCGGAACAGCCGTCACCCGGAAATACGTGAACTTGCGTTGCTGTGCCACGTCATGATCAGCGTGGCACAGCACAATACCGAAGCTGTCCAGAACGACTTTCAAACTCTGCAGCTTAAGTCGCGGTATCCGGAAAACCGGCGCGTTGTGGCACTCAATGATGTTTCCCGTTTCGTTGTGTCGGTATTTTTTCATCTTGGCGAAGACATTGCTCCATCGCCGCAGGTAGATATCCGCGACAGTTCTGAGGGGATCCGGCTCTTTTCACTGTACGCGCGATCTTACGCGCTGTATCTAAAGCAGGAATATGCGCAGGCACTGGGTGTGGCGGAGGCTGGGCTGCTGATGGCTGCTGATCGCCATCAGATTATCAGCATCTACCTGAATCTGGCGGCTTCCATGGCGGCCATGGGTCTGTCCCGTTTTGAACTGGCCGACCAGTTCTTTCTCAATGCCCTGGAGCTGGCCATTCCGGACGGATACATCCAGCCCTTTATCGGGCATCACGGACCCTTGCAGGGAATGGTGGAAAAACACATTCGCGACCGGGAACCTGAACTGTACCGGCAGATCGCTGAAAAGGTCGTGCGCTTCAGAGACGGATGGGCGAAGATTCACAATCCGCAATCCCCCAACCAGGTGACCAGCCTCTTGACCCCCTACGAATTTGCCCTGGCCATGCTGGCAGCCAAAGGTAAGACCAATCAGGAAATTGCCGATTTCATGTACATTTCAATCAATACGGTAAAGTCCTATCTTTCGGTGATTTATCAAAAGCTCGGCATTACCAAGCGTACCGATCTGAAAGACTGTCTGAGTAAATAAGCCGTCTGGCTGCCGGACGGGACACTTAAGGGAGATCACGTGAAAACCCTGGCATTCCCCCGCCGCTTAGTTTCAGGGCACAACAAGCGGATCCGGGATCCGGAGTGAACGGGTGTCTGTTTCCTCGATATCACAGCCAGTCGCCACCCCGGCACATGCATGTTATGCCAAGTGCGCCCACAACAAGGGGACATGGAGCTTGTCCTTCAGAAAGCGAAAGCCCCAAGGTTCTGCTGTCTGGCAGCTGCCAGCTGGCGCTGTACCCTTGTCCAATTTTTCCGGAGCCCGAAGCGTCCTGACGTCAGCGGGGTATAGCTTTTTTCTAGTTGACCTCTTCGCCCAAGGGCAGAATGTGAATCCTGCTGTCGAGATTGGTCAGCCGGAAGATCTCCATCACATCACTGCCCACGTTGATGACGGAGAAGTCCGCCTCCAGAGTCATGGCCTTTTTATAGGCGGAGACGACCTGCCGGAGTCCGGAGGAGGAAATGTACTCCAGTTCCCTGAAATCGAGCACAATCGTTTCCGCTTCCGTGATCTTCTCCATCTCCGCTCCCAGGGCAGGTGCCGACTCGGTGTTCATCCAGCCTGCCGTATGGATGATGTAGTCACGATTGCTCTTTTCTACTCGAATGGTCATCTGTGCTCCTCCTTGGCATACATAATGATAAGCAATACATTATTTCCGTCCAGATTCACATAGCGGCAGCAGTCCGCCAGAGATTGAAAGATCAGCCTCCCCAGTCCGCCGATTTGCTCATCCGGATTGTAATCTTCCGCCCTGATTGTATCTTTTGTCTGGTCAAAGGGCCTGCCGCTGTCCGTGAACTGCATGGCAACCGTTCCGTCTGCCCAGCTCTGTTTATGGCAGATCACGGTCCCCCCCGGCGGCTCATAGGCATAGGAACAGATATTGACAAAGCACTCTTCCGCTATCAGGCAGAGGCGCTTCTTGATCTCTTCGGGGATCCTGTCATCCGTACGGATCCAGTTGTGCAGGCTGCCAAGTGCCGACAGCTCGGCCGGCAGGGTGAGCCTCGCCGAAAGGGAGGTGAAGGACAGCATGGTGATGTCATCGCTTTGTTCGCTGCCGGCCGTAAAATGCTCCAGTTCGTTTTTGACCTGCAGCACCGTGTTGGCGCCATCTGTCTCCGCCAGAATTCTTTCTAGCCGCTCGAGCCCAAAGAACTTCGCATTCAGGTCAACGGCTTCACTGACGCCGTCGGTATAGAGAAAGAATGTGCTGTCGAGCGGCAAGACCAGCTCGGCAGTCTGGTATCTTTCATCGGAGAAAAGCCCCAGCGGGACTCCGCCGGCAGAGGAAAGGGGCGCGAACTTCCCCTCATGCAGGAGATAGGGGGGATTGTGCCCGGCGTTGGCATAGCGGAACACTCCCGCCTTCGGGTCGGCAAACGCCAGAAAGACCGTGATAAACATCATGTTCGGGTTGGAGTGTTCCAGTTCGGCATTCACGGCTTCCAGCACTTCGCCCGGCGTCAGGCCCTGCTTGACAAAGCCCCGGATCAGGGTGATGACGCTGGCCATGAATATGGCTCCGCTGAGGCCCTTCCCCGAAACATCTGCGACAACGAGCACCATATGACCGCGGTCTGCGAAATAATCATAGAAGTCACCGCCTACATTCCTGGCAGGCAGCATGAGCGCGCGGATTTCCGAGTATTCGTCTGCATGCTGTGGTTCAGGCAGAAAGCCCTGCTGTATCTCGGAGGCAACGCGAAACTCATACTCCTGTCGGTTCTGCAGTTCCGTATAGGCCTTGATACGGGCGATATAGTCACGCGTATTCGCCGCCATGTGGTTGAATGCCATTCCGATATGGCTGAATTCATTGTCTCCCTGGATTTGAAGCGGCTTGACATCGTAATTGTCATCTTCGCCAAAGGCCCTCATGCTGGCGCTGATGGTCTCTGCAGGTTTGATGACCTTCTTTTTCAGCACATGGTACAAAACGAAGGAGACGACGATCACCAGGCCCAGAAAGAAGACAACCTTCCAGATGAGCACTCTCTCAAAGCGACTTGACAGATCATCGGCTCTGATGTCAGCTCCGACAACCGCCGTCACCAATCCGTCATCATCAAGAAGCGGTACATAGGCCGAAAACACATGCCCATATTGATTGTCTGTTTCACGGGTGATGTGCTTCGTGTCGCCATGCATGACGGCTGCCAGCTCAGGGGAAATGTCCCGTTTCCTGATCGTGCCTGGCGGCAGGCTCCAGGCAGATTCGCGATTTTCTTCATTTCCCTCGACACAGACATAGGTGATCTGCCCGGAATCGGTGTCCGGAATCATGATGTAGAGATACTCCAGCTGAAAGCTTCGGATCAGGATCTCAAAGGTCTGCGACATCACCGTGCCGACCTGCTCGTCGGCCAGTACAGTATCAGGAAGTACACCGTCGTAGAGGACAGCAATCACCTGCGCGGCATTGCTGGCCCTGGAAACCACGGTTTCCCGCACGAACACATTGGCTTCATAGACACTCATGGCCGTTGTGATCCCGATCGTCAGGAGGCTTATAAGGAGGATCAGAATGAACAGGGATCTGGCAATGGAGTGTTTCATAAAGCGACGCCCTTTCCTGTCAGAGTTGAATCGCCTGCCATGAGAAGGCGTACATCGCGCTGGTCGTGAAACGGGCTGCGTTTCTGTCAGTTGCCATGACTCCAGCGACAGCACCAGGTTCAGGGAGGAAACCAGCCTTGCAAAAATTATACCGTGGAATAAGCTGCGGATGAAGAAAAAGCCCTGCTCTTTCGCTGCAGCAGGCATGGAAAGCTTTTTCTAGACTATTTTGCCGGAAAACGGGTATTTGTTTAAAGGGCTTTTTATTTACTATTAATAGAACGGTAAAGGCCAGTCTGTACATCGCTGCAGCAGGCTTTGTCAGCAGGCAACAGAGGAGAGGCTCTGGGGAGAAATGCAATGAAAACGAAATTCCAAGTTTTTGCTCTCGTGATCATCCTGGTTCTGGCCGGGACAGTTGGCTACGTAGCGGCAGAAGAAGCTCAGGCAGTGCCGGAGCCCTATGATCCGGAGGCAGTACCCGTCCATCCGACGCTCCTGGCCACGTATGAGGAGTTCTTTCCCGCCGCCGTGTTACAAGTAACAGACGGTGTCTGGGTGGCCAGAGGCTATAACCGCGACAATCCTGTGCTTATTGAGGGCAGCGACGGCTTGATTGTCGTAGATCCCGGGGAGAGCATTCCCGCGGCTCAGATGGTCAAGGATGCCTTTAATGCCAGCCTGGACAATATTTTTGACAGGGAACCTGTCAAGGCAATCATCTACACCCATCACCATGACTGCCATATCAACGGCGCCTCTGTCTTTGCCGACGAGCAGACAGAGATCATCGGTCACGAAAGCCTGCTTGCCAACCTCTTCAGTGAGTGGTTTGGCCCGGTCTATCCGTCGCGCGTCGAGGGCGGCATCAAGATGACTGGAATCATGTTCCAGGACGCACCCGTCCAGGACGGGGAAGGCTGGTTTGCCGGCTACGGCCTCGCCGGGACGCAGACGACCGGGCAGACAGGCTTCCTGGCGCCGACAAGGAGCATTAAGGAAGAGACGAGCCTGACGATCGCCGGTGTTGATGTGGATCTCATTCCTGTGGCCGGTGAGACAACGGATGTCCTTCTGGTGTGGTTGCCGCAAAAAGAAGTCCTGATCCAGATCGCTGTCGTCTACGAGGCCTTTCCGGCTATCTCGACCACGCGGGGCAGCCGCCTGAGAGATCCGCTGGATTACGTCAATACCCTGAAGATTGCCAGGGGACTCAATCCCGAATACCTGGTGACGATCCATGGTCCCAATCCCATCAACAGCGGAAAAGAAGAGGTCAGGCAATACCTCACCAACTTCAGCGATGCGATCCAGTTCGTCAATGACCAGACACTCTACTACATGAACAGAAGCTACACAGCAGGGGAGATGATGGACCTGATCGAGCTGCCGCCCCATCTTGCCTCCAGCCCCTATCTGCAGGAGATTTATGGATCGAAAGAATGGAACATCGTCCACATCTTCCGCTATTACCGCGGTTACTACACCGGCGAAGTAAGGGATCTGTTCCCACAGACGACGCAGAGTGAGGCAGAGATGTCGGCCTTCCTGGCTGAAGGCGATGGTGATCTGGCTACGAAAGCCCAGGCGGCTCTGGAGATCAACCCGGAATGGGCACTAAGGCTCGCCGACGATGCGCTTCTGCTGGACCCGGATAACGCTGTGGCGTTTGAGACCAAGAAGGCGGCTATGCTGGTCCTGGCAGAGAGCACGATGAATTCGCAGGCGCGCAACATGCTTCTCTCCGATTATCTGTTGCTGACGGACCAGGCCAGAAGGGTCTACCCGTTCGGTCATCCGGAGTTTGTCTATGCGAATATCGACGATCGCTTTGTTGAGCTGATGCCCATGGATACCCTGCATCGTATCCTGGCCGTCAATCTCAATGCAGCGAAATCGCTGGAGACGGATATCCTTGTCAGCCTGCAACTGACTGACGTCGTGGATCCGGAGCTGCCGGATCACTACATATTGAACGTGCGTAAGGGCATCCTGGAGATCAATCCCCCGGCTGCGGGTGAGAGCCAGTTTGAAATCGTGACCGACCAGCTGACCTGGAAGCAGGTGGTTCTGACCAGTCTCAGTCCTGAAGACGCCGTAGCAAGCGGAAAGCTGCTTGTTTCGGGAGAAGATCCAGAAAGCTTCTATTCGTTCATGGACCTTTTTTATTAAGGAAAGACCGACGTGATTCCTGACGTTCGGATCTGTTGAGGCATGAGGCCCGGGGAGGCTTGCAAAGCAGCCGTCTTCGGGCTTTCGCCTCTTACCTGTTGTTGAGCTCAATGAGCATGTATGAAGACGGGAGGAGAAGAAGATACCGGCAGCTGCTGCGATTTTGTGTTGACAAAACGTATTTCGCAGATAAATGCTATTTTGTACTGTCGGCAGAAGGAGGAAATGTTCCGGGGGATTAAGTGCATGAAACTTTATATAAGTGATATAAGGGGTCTGTTCGATCTTCCCGGAATTTCCTTATTGGATGCAAAGCGCCAAGACCGTGTCTACAGGTATCGCAGGCTGGAGGATCGGGTACGTTGCCTTACAGCCGGACTCATGCTGCAGAGTGTCTTTGGAGAGGACGCTGTTTCCTCCATGACCGTATCCTCGTTTGGCAAGCCGATTCTGCCGAACGGTCCCTGTTTTAACCTTTCCCATTCCGGTAACATGGTTGTGCTGCTTGCTGATGAACAGCCGGTAGGTGTGGATGTGGAACTCATTACCCCGTATTCACAAACTGTGGCAAAAAAGGTCTTTACTGCCGTGGAGCAGAGCTGGCTCAGCCGTCAGGCAACGGACGAAGCCTTTTTCCGCCTGTGGACGGGTAAGGAAGCCATTATGAAGGCGCTGGGACTGGGATTTCATCTGCCGCCGGAGCGTTTTGAGATTCGTCCGGAGGAGGGCTTTGCCAATATTGTGGGGGGTCAGAGCTGGTATCTCCACTGGCTTGCCCTGGATGCTCATATCATTTGCACTGCCGCAGAACATCCCGGCAGAGCGGAGATGCCTGTTTGGCTTTCAAGAAACGAATTGCTGTCCAGATGAAGTCAGGGAAGAGATGTCTTTATGTCTGCCAGGAAAGAAATCAATGCCGGAAGACAGATGGATTTTGCATAATTGAAGGATCTTGTTCGTCCTGATGGAGGAACGCCTGTGCGCCTGCAACGCGGAATACCGTGACATATAGCAGAAGGAGTATTTTTATGTTTCTGGATCTGTTTGCCCGTACCGCTCGGGAATATGCCGATAAGCCCGCCCTTGTTTTTGAAGGGGAATCCCTCAGTTATGCCGGGCTGGATGACGAAAGCAGTCGTATCGCCTCTTGCCTGATGGCAAATGACATTGGACGCGGTGATATTGTTGTCATCCGGCTGCCCCGCTGCAGGGAAGCCGTTGCTGCGCTTCTCGGTGTAATGAAGTCCGGTGCGGCTGTCTGTGTCACGGAAGAGGGGTATCCCAGGGAGCGCATTGATTTCGTGATTCGCGATACCCGGGCCAAACTGGTGATCGATCTCAAGTGGCTGGAACAACTGCCTGCCGCAGCTAAGATTGTCTCATCCCCTGAAGGCCAAAAGGATGACCCGGCGATCGTTGTGTATACCTCCGGCTCTACGGGCAATCCCAAGGGTGTCGTCAATTCACAGCGGGCTCTCTCCATGGCGCTTCGTGGCAATACCTTAAGCCGCACGGAGCATGACACGTTTTTGTCCGTTGCCTCTTTCTCCTTCATTGCCGTGGTGCTGGAAATCCTCACGCCGCTTTCGCTGGGCGGCACCATCCATATTGCCGGCGACAATCTGCGCCAGGATGCCGGGGCACTTGTAGACTACATACGTCAGCATGGCATCACCACGACCTTCGCTCCCCCGCAGCTGGCGCGCCTCATCCTGCCGCAGCTGGAGAATCAGCTCTCCAGTATGGTCATCGGCTCCGACCGCGTATCGAATATCTACAGTGACAGGGTGCGTCTCTTTAATGTCTATGGCTCGAGCGAAACCTGCGGCCCGCTCACGAGCTTTCCGATCGACCGCGCCTATCCCGATATCACGCCCATCGGCCAGGCCTATGCCGGCAGCCGGGTATACATTCTGGATGACGAAAACAAGCGGCTCCCGGACGGAGAAGAGGGAGAAATCTGTGTCACAGGACAGGTGGCACTGGGCTATCTGAATCTTCCGGAACAGACAGCAGAACGCTTCATCCCGAATCCCTGGTCAGAGGATGAGGATGACAAAATTTTGTTCAGGACCAATGACATCGGACGGATCAATAAAGACGGGCAGCTCGAATATGTGCAGCGAAAGGACTGGATGCTCAAGGTGCGCGGCTACCGCGTGGAACCCGGTGAGATCGAGGCCACGATTGTCCGTCTGACCTCAGCGGATCAGGCCGTAGTGAAGGGCTTCATAAATGCCAATGGGGAAACCAGTCTGTTCTGTGTCTACACCTCCGCAGAAACCCTGGCGCCGGAAGCCGTCACGGCGGCCATTCGCGGCTTCCTTCCGGCCTATATGATGCCTGCCTTCCTGCAGCAGGTGGATAAACTGCCACTAAATGCCAACGGTAAGGTCGACCGCCAGAGCATTCTGCCGCCGGACGCGGCCAGGTTCCGCTCTGCCTATCAGGCTCCGGAAAATGACCGGGAGGCTGCCATTTGTGCGGCCTTCGAGCGTGTGCTGGGCCTTGACCGTGTCGGTACGCTGGATGACTTCAACCTGATCGGCGGTGATTCCATCTTGGCGGCGAAGGTTCAGGCAGAACTGGAGGGAATGAATCTGTCTGCCAGCGACATTCTCTCACTGGGCACTCCGCAGCAGCTGGCTGCGCGGGTGAAAGCCGGCCTGAGCAAAGCGGAACAACGCGATAGCTGGCCGCTGACCTTTGCCGAGCGGCAGATGGTCGTGGAACAGGGCATGAATCCTGAGTCCACTTCCTACAACATCAATTTCCTGGCCCTGGAGATCAAAGGCGAACTGGATGTCGACCGCCTGGAAGAGGCGCTCGGCGCCATGCTTAAGCGCCATGCGGTGCTGCGCAGTTACTATCCTCTGGAAAAGGGAGAATATGTACACCGCATTCTGGATGAACTTGACATTCCCATCGTGCGCCGCAGCTGCGCCAGGGAAGAAGTGCCAGGCATCCTGGAAAGAGAGAACCATCCTTTTGATCTGGCCAAGGCGCCGCTTCTGCGCTGCCAGGTCTTTGAACATGTACCCGGCCTTTGTACACTGCATTTTTGTTTCCACCATATCATCATGGACGGCTCCGGCTGGCCCACGTTTGTAGACGAGCTGTTCCGGCTTTACCAGGGGGAGACGCTGCCGGATCTGGTCTTCGATTATCTGGATTTCGCTGTCTGGCAGGCGGAACAGGACGATCTTACCGGACAGGAAGCGTTCTTCAAGGACATGTTTGCCGACGGTGTTCCGGAAAACGAAATGCCGACCCATGTGAAGCGGCCCTCCGTGCTGCCGGAAGCCGATGAGGACCTGGTGGCCACCTGGTCCGGAGCCCCCATCAAAGAAGCGGCCAGTCGCCTTGGTGTGACGCAGTATAGTTTCCTGTTTGGCGTGCTCGGCATGACCCTGGCCAAGTATTGTGGCAGCGAGGACGTCGTGGTGGGTACAGCCATGAGCGGCCGAACCCTGAAGGAACAGAGGAAAATGCTGGGCATGTTTGTCAACACCCTGCCGGTGCGCCTGAAGCCCGTTGGGGATATGCTGTTAAAGGATTATCTCCTCAGAACGGCACAGACCATCCGGGGTGTACAGGCCAATCAGACCTATCCGTTCGAACGTCTGGTGCCCATGCTGGCTCCGGACCGCAACGCTTCCCGTTCTCCGGTCTTTGATGTGATTTTTAACTATCTGCAGGAGCCGCCTCTGCCCGCCATCGAAGGCGCCAGAGCCCAATACATTCCTGTTAAGGGTCAGGCACTGCAGATGGATCTGGTGCTGGAGGCGGTGCCGGAAGGCCCCGATTTTAAGTTCAAGCTCTCTTATTCCCGCGAGCTCTATGACGTTGCGGTTGTGGAGAACTTTTTAGAACAGTTCCTCGTCACTCTGAAGCGCTGCTGTGACGACGGTGATAACCAGATGCTGGTCGATCTTGTCGAACTGCCCGAGCGTCAGAGACAGGAGATTCTCTGCGATTTCCCGGGTAAAACCGTGGCAGGCTGGGGTGGCAGAACGATTATTTCTCTCTTCAGGGAACAGGCAGCCAGGACTCCCGACAACACGGCGGTCGTATTCGGGAAGCAGACTTTGAGTTATCGCCAGCTGGATGAGCTGACTGAACGTCTGGCTGTCCATCTGCGGCAGGGGGGCGCCGATCGCGGCAGCGTTGTGGGCATCATGGTCAAGCGGGGTCTGATGATGCCGGTAGGCGCACTGGCTGCATTAAAAACCGGTGCGGCTTATCTGCCCCTTGATCCCGGCTATCCTGCCGATCGCCTGCAGTATATGCTCGAGGACGCGAATGCTAAGCTGCTGATCTGCGACAGCGACCTGCTGGACCGTGTACCGGAGTATTCCGGCTTTGTTGTGGACAGCGCCAGTTTGAACACACTTCCTGCTGCAGAAGCGCTGGAAGATCTGTCGCGTCCGGAGGATCTCTTCATCCTGCTCTACACCTCCGGCACCACCGGCAAGCCCAAGGGCGTCATGCTTACCAACGCCAATATGGCGAATTACCTTTACTTCTATGCGGACAGCTATGAGCTTGACGAAAGCGACAGTATTACTGCCTATGCCAGTTTCGGCTTTGATGCGCACATGATGGATTTGTATCCCACCCTGCTCAGGGGGGCCTGCCTCCATATCCTGCCGGAGGAATTGCGTCTGGATCTGCCGGGCATTCGCAGCTATTTTGAAGAGAACGAAATCACCGTGGCCTTTTTGACCACACAGCTCGGCAGGCAGTTTGCCGAAAGCATCTACGTTCCCACACTGCGCGCCCTGTCGGTGGGTGGCGAAGCGCTGGTGCCGCTGGATCCGCCGGAATATGCCCTGTTTAATCTCTACGGCCCCACAGAATGTGCGATTGCCTGTACCAAACAGAAGGTCGATAAGCTCTATGACCGTGTCCCCATCGGCAGGGCCACCTACAACACGGCTCTCTATGTGGTGGATGGACGGGGCCGGCTGGCGCCTGTGGGTGTTCCCGGGGAACTCTATATTTCCGGCGTACAGGTAGCGGACGGCTATCTGAACCGCCCTGACCTGACCGCAGAGAAATTCATTCGTAATCCCTTCACCGACGAGCCGCTCTACGAACGGGTGTATAAGAGCGGCGATGTGGTGCGCTTCCTGCCGGACGGTGCGATCGACTTCGTTGGCCGGCGTGACTTCCAGGTGAAGATCCGCGGTTTCCGCGTGGAACTGACAGAGATTGAGGGCCGCATCCGCGCGTTTGAAGGTATCAAGGATGCAGCGGTCATCGCCCAGGATGATGCCGGCGGCGGCAAGCGTGTGGTGGCCTATGTAGTTTCCGACAAAGCGGTGGATATCAAGGCCATGAATGCCTTCATTGAGGATGAGCTGCCCGCCTACATGGTGCCCTCTGCCACCATGCAGATCGAGCGCATTCCGCTGAACCAGAACGGCAAGGTCAATCGCCGTGAACTGCCGCGGATTCAGCTGCAGGCGGATGAGATTGTCGCGCCCAGAAATGAAGAAGAGAAAGCCATTTTTGACGCAGTGGCGTCAGTGCTTAAGCATGAAGACTTCGGCGTGACCACGGACCTGATGTATGCAGGATTGAACTCTCTCTCTGCCATCAAGGCCGCGGCACGGATCACGGAAAACACCGGAAAAAGCTTGCGCACTGCCGATCTCATGCGGGAAAAGACCATCGAAAAAATCGTTCGTCTCATGGCAGACAGCAGTGACTATCAGATCAGGACCTATGAGAAAAAGGCCTGGTATCCGCTGACACAGAACCAGATGGGCCTGTATTTCGCCTGTGTCAAGGATCCCGGCACACTGGTGTATAACATTCCTGTTGAGCTGTCCTTTGGCAGCGGCGTCGAGCCGGAAAAACTGCACAGCGCCATCCTGCAGGTGATTGAGGCCCATCCCTACATCAAGACCCGCTTCTCCATGCGCGACAATGAGCCGGTACAGCTGCGCCTGGACGACGCTGAGGCAGAGATAGCGGTGATCCGCTGCACGGCGGAAGAATATGCCAGCCGCAGGGCCGCGTTCGTGCGCCCCTTCTCCTTCTTTGAAGGCGCGCTGTTCCGCATGGAAATCTGCGTGCTGCCTGATGCTGTGAAGCTGCTGGCGGATTTCCACCACATGATTTTTGATGGCGGCTCCATGGACATTTTCCTCAATGATCTGGCCGCAGCTTACGAAGGTGCCCGGATTGAGGCGGAAACCTTCACCAGCTTTGACCTGGCGCTGCTGGAGCAGGAAAAGACCAGGGGCAGTGCCTGGGCGGAGGATAAGGCCTTCTTCCAGCAGCGGCTGGCGGATGGAGAAGGCGCCACCTTGTTCCCTGCTGACAAAAAGAGTGATGTCCCCGGTGTGCCCAGGTCAGTGAAAACCACAATCGCCAAAAGCAGCGTGGAGCAGGCCATCAAGGGCATGGGCCTGACGGCCTCCAATCTCTTCCTGGCTGCCAGCATGCTGGTTTCCGGGCGCTTTGCCTCCGCACAGAGTGTGCGGATTGCTGCCATCAGTAACGGCCGTGAGGGTGCTCATGTGCAGCGCAATTTCGGCATGCTGGTCAAAACACTGCCCATGGTTATGGACATTAACCCGGCTGTGACAGCTGCCTCTTACCTGGCTGGCGTGCAGCAGGAGATGAATGAAGTGCTGGCACATCAGGCCTATTCCTACCTGCAGGCGGCGTCGGATTACGGCTACAATTCACAGATGCTCTATGCCTATCAGGGTGGTGTCGTTTCTGACTATAAAGTGGGCGACAGTCCTGTTACCATGCACCCTCTCAGCCTGAACAGCGCCAAATTCCCCATTTCCGTCAACATTCAGGAGAACGATACGGACTTTATCGTGGAAGCGGAATACGACGATGCCGTGTTTAACGCCTCTACCATGCGCACGCTGGCAGCATGTATCGCCCATACCGCCGGAATGCTGGTCCGCAATCCGGACGCGCCTGTCGGCAGCCTTTCGATCTCTACCCCGGAGCAGCTGGCGCTGGTGAATTCCTTCAGCCCTGGGCTTCCTGCCAGGCCGGTCGGCGGACTGCATCAGCTCTTTGAGCGCTGGGCCGGTCAGACGCCGGATGCTGTGGCTCTGATGGCATCTGATGCAGCTCTCAGCTTCGCCGAGCTGAACCGGCGTGCCAATCAACTGGCACACAGCCTGCTGGCTCTGGGTGTAAAGCATGAGGATCGCGTAGCCTTTATGCTGGGGCGCGACAGCCGCATCCTGGTGTCCATGCTGGGCATTATCAAGGCCGGCTGCGCCTATATTCCCGTGGATCCGGATTATCCCCGGGAGCGTGTCGAACA
This sequence comes from Bacillota bacterium, assembly GCA_030055235.1. Taxonomy (GTDB): domain Bacteria; phylum Bacillota; class Clostridia; order Saccharofermentanales; family Fastidiosipilaceae; genus JAEZYR01. Next base: position 9,326 of record JASGUW010000152.1, on the reverse strand, counting down.
TGTGCTGGAGGACAGTCAGGCCCGCTTCATTCTGACGGACGGTCCTTCTGCTTTGACGAACAGTCTGGATATAAACGCATTGCTGGCGAACGAAAATACGCGCAATCCGAATCTGCCTGTACGTCAGGAACAGCTCTGCTACATCATCTACACCTCAGGTTCCACCGGGAAGCCCAAGGGCGTGATGCTCACCCACGGCGGCATCATCAACTACGTGCTCGATGATGAGCAAAACCGCCATGTGCGGGCGCTGGTGGAGCATCGCTGCACCATGTGCTCGGTGACTACGGTCAGTTTTGACATGTTCCTGAAGGAAGCCTTCACTACGGTGATGAATGGCCTGACCCTGGTGCTGGCTGACGATGAGGAAGCCAGAAACCCGGATCAGCTGGCTGCCCTGTTTGCGCGCACGGGCGCCAATGCCTTCAATGCCACGCCCTCACGCATGCTGCAGTATATGGAACTGCCCGCAATGAAGGAGGCACTGGCTGCGTGCCGGGTCATCATGGCCGGCGGTGAGGCGTATCCTCCTGTTTTGTACCGAAAACTGCGCGAAGTGACCGACGCGGTGCTGATCAACACCTATGGTCCGACCGAAATCACGGTGTCTTCCAACGGAAAACTGCTCACGAGCGATGTCGTCAGCATCGGTGCGCCGCTGCGCGGTGTGGTGGAGCAGGTGATGGATATTTATGGCCAGCCCCTGCCTGCAGGCTTTATCGGTGAACTGTGGATTTCCGGCTACGGTGTGGCACGGGGCTACTTTGGCAATCCTGAAATGACCGCCGAGCGCTTTGTGGAATACGATGGGCTGCGCTGGTACAAGTCCGGTGATCTCGCCAGGTGGACGGATGACGGTGAAATCGTCGTTCTGGGCAGAAATGACGGACAAATCAAGCTGCGCGGCCTGCGCATTGAACTGGGTGAAATCGAAAATACGCTGAACGCGGTGGCCGATGTGCGCTCCTGCGCCGTTCTGGTGCGCCGGCTGCACGGACAGGAGCATCTGTGTGCCTACTATACGGCCACGCGTGAACTGCCCGCGGAGGAGCTGCGTGAGGTCCTGCTCCAGACCCTTACGAAATACATGGTGCCCACTGCCTATCTGCAGCTGGATGAAATGCCTCTGACCCCCAACGGCAAGATTGACCGCAAACGTCTCCCGGATGCCAGGCTGATGCAGCGTCAGGAATACCAGGCTCCCGCCAATGAGGCAGAGCAGACCTACTGCGATATTTTTGCCAGCATTCTGCACCTGGAACGCGTCGGGGCGACGGACAATTTCTTTGACCTCGGCGGCACTTCGCTGCTGGTGACGCAGGTGACCATTGATGCCGCCCAAAAGGGTATCGCGCTGAGCTATGGCGACGTATTTGCCAATCCCAGTCCCAGAGAGCTGGCTGCCATCCGCCATCAGGCGGAGCCGTCGCCCGCGAAGGATGAGATTTCGGATTATGATTACGCGCCCATCCAGCAGCTGCTGGAGGAAAATACCATCGCAGCCCTGCGGGATGGCAGGCTGCGTGAGCTGGGGAATGTCTGCATCACCGGCGCCAGCGGTTTCCTTGGCATCCATGTGCTGCGTGCCTATCTGCAGATGGAGAAGGGAACAGCCTTCTGTGTCGTCCGTGGCAGAAAGAACCTCAGCGCAGAAAAGCGCCTCAAGAGCATGCTCGCCTACTATTTCGGTGGAGATACACTGAAGATCAATGGCAAGCCCTTCCTGGATGCGATGGATGAATTGTTTTCCACCCGCATTGTGGTGATCGACGGCAGCATCACGGATGCGTCCCTGTATCAGGAGCTTGCCCGGCTGCCCGTTGATACCTATATCAACTGTGCCGCCAACGTGAAACACTTCTCCGCCGGCACGGATATTGAGGACATTAACTACGGCGGCGTCAAGCTGGCGCTGGACTTCTGCCGTCAGAAGAAATGCCGTTTTGTGCAGGTGTCCACGGCCAGCATAGCCGGCATGAGCATCAATGGCCAGCCGGATGAAACGCTCCTGCTTGGTGAGCGGATGCTCTATTTTGGCCAGGATCTTTCCAACAAGTACGCCCGCAGTAAATTCCTGGCGGAGCGTGCCGTGCTGGAGTCGGCGCTTAATGGTCTGGATGTGAAGATCATGCGCGTGTGCAACCTGATGGCCCGCGACGCCGATGGGGAATTCCAGATCAATTTTGCGACCAACAACTTCCTCGGCCGGCTGAAGGCATACAGCCTCATTGGCAGGATTCCCTATGAAGCCATGGGCATGAATACGGAATTTGCGCCCATTGATTTCACTGCCGTGGCGGTGCTGCTGCTGGCGAAAACGCCTGAAGCGTGCCGCGTGTTCCATCCCTACAACGATCATCAGATCTTCCTGGGCGATGCCATCGAGGTCATGCGCCGACGGGGCATGGACATTATTCCGTGCGAGGCAGAGGAGTATGAGTCAAGCTTTGGTGAGGCCATGCGGGATCCTGCCAAGGCACGCTATCTCAATTCGTTGATCGCCTACAGCGAGCACGGCAAGCGCATCGTGCCCATCAAGTCCAGCAACAGCTATACCTCGCAGGTGCTGCTGCGCCAGGGCTTTAAGTGGCCCATCACTTCCGATGCTTACCTGGATCGCTTCTTTGCCATGATGGAAGGCCTTGGTTTCTTCGATCAGGATTCTGAAATAGGGATGGAGTAATGGCCATGTATGAACGAAGCGGACAGATCATCCGGCAGAAGTTTGGGGAATATCTGCTGCCCACGGTACTGACCTCCATGGCGATCTCCATGGCTTCGGTGGTGGATGGCATCATCGTGGGCAGTCTGCTGGGTGATGTGGCGCTGGCTGCTGTTGGCCTGTCCGGCCCGCTCATCTTCGGCATAAATCTCATTTATATGCTTTTTGCTGTCGGCGGGCTTACATGTGCATCCGTCTCGCTGGGCAAACGCGATTTTGCCATGGCGAACCAGTACTTCACCATGTCCGTCGGCGGAGGACTTGGCGCGATGGGCATCTTCCTGCTGGTGATGCAGATCTTTCTGCACCCGCTCTGCAGCAGCCTCGCCGGCGGGGATCTGCAGCTGGCCGCCCTGACGGAGAGCTACCTGCGCCCCTTGCTGTTCACCGGTCCGGCACTGATGTTTTCCTCCGGCATGGCTGTGTTCATCCGGATGGACGGCAATCCCAAAGTCTCTGCTGTGATTGTGGTGATCGCCAACGCGGTCAATCTAGTGCTGGACTATGTCCTGATCCGCTTCCTGAACACCGGTATCGCCGGGGCAGGCCTTTCTACTACGCTGGGCTATGTGGCAGGTTCCGTCATTGTGATTCCCTATCTGCTGAACAAAAAGCGCAGTTTCCATTTTGTCTGCCCCGGGAAAAGCTTCCTGAAAACGCTGCGCGACATCCTGAAGAGCGGCATGCCCAAGGCCGTCGGCCAGGTCTGCAATCTGCTGCGCTCTCTGGTGATCAACGCCGTGATTGTCTCCAAGATTGGATCCATCGGCATGTCCATCATGACCGTTTGTACCAATATGCTGATGATCTCCAATATTTTTGAGGCCGGTATTGCGGACACCCTGCTGCCCATTGTCGGCACGCTCTATGGAGAACGGGATTTCTTCGGCATCCGTCAGGCCATGAAAACCGCCCGGCGTGTGCTGATGCTGACAAGTGCCGTGCTGGTAGCCTTTTTCCTGACGGCACCACAGCTGATGGGTATGCTCTTTGGCCTGACATCACAGGAAGCGTTGGCTCTGCTCAAGCCTGCGCTGCGGCTGTTCGCGCTGTATCTTCCATTTTCAGGTGCTTTACTGCTGCTGCAGAGTTTCTATAACATCACCGAGCGCCAAAGTCTCGCCACCAGCCTGGTGGTGATGGATGGCCTTGTGTTTGTGGTTCCCTTCGCATTGCTGCTGTCCGGCATCCAGGCCAATCTGCTCTGGCTGAGCAATGCAGCTTCCGGCGCCTGCACACTGCTTGTTCTGCTGCTTGTGGCCCGCCGCATCCAGAAGAAAGAAGACGTAAAGGGATTGCTGATGATCCGCGAACGGGACGACTGCATCGACAAATTTGATTTTACGATCACGGCCAGCAGGGAAGAGGCTGTCCGGCTGTCTGAGCGGGTTTTGGCTCTGGCGGAGAAAGCGACTGTCAACACCCGCCTGCTGAAAAAACTTGCGCTTGTGCTGGAGGAAATGACGCTCGCATCCGTTCACTATGCCCATGCAGACAAAAGCGGTCTGATTGATATCCTGGTCCATGTGACGGATAGAGAGGTGACTATCCTGATGCGTGATAATGGCAAACCCTTCAATCCCCTGGAATATATTCCTGAGGAAAATGACGGCCTGATCACCGACAGCATCGGGCTGGTAAAAAAGCTGGCTTCGCGCATGGAATACAGCCGTCAGCTGGGATTCAACACCAGTGTTCTGACCTTTAACATCCAATAAAGTGATAAAAGAATATCTTCCGCTCATAGAAAAACCATGAAACGCAGGAGAAAATGATATGGAAATTATTGATGCAAAAGAGGCGGCTGCTCTGGTGGCCGGTGCCGATCAGCGGGGTAGGGAAGAGATTGAGGCTCTGGCGCAGCAGCGCCTTCATTTCCTGGTGGATTATGCGCGGGAACATTCCCCTTACCTGAAGGAAAAATACGCGGATCTTCCGGAGAATTATGGCCTGGCGGATATTCCCATCTCCACCCGGGAAGAGATGACGCAGCAGTTTAATCGCTGGGTCTCGGACCCCGAGATCACGAGCGAAAAGGTGGATGAATATCTGGCTGATTTTGAAAACCTGTTCACTCCTTTTCTGGGGAAGTACAGGGTCATCAGCACCTCCGGGACTACGGCGAAGCCGCTGCGCATCATCCGTGACAGCCGACACCTTGCCATTCATGATGCATTGATGGCGCAGCGCTATTTTGGCGGCCCCCTTCTGAAGGATGTGAAGGGACTCGATAAGCCGGATCTGAAACAGTGCGCCATCATATCGCCGGGCGGCATGAATTCCTCCTATCTATCCTTTGAACGCTTACGTAGAAGCTACAAGGCCCGTGGGATGGAGGACCGTACGCTGTTTTTGTCAACGCTTACGCCTCTGGAGGAAATGATCCGTAAGCTTAACGAGTTTCAGCCCGATGTCATTGGCTGCTATCCTTCCGTGATCTATACCCTGGCCTTTGAGCAGGAAGCGGGCAGGCTTAGTATTCATCCAAAGATCATCGGCTGTTCTGCAGAAAAGTTGCCTGAGGAAAACAGAAAATTCATCAGCGAGGCTTTCGGCTGCCCGGTAAATGACAATTACTGCAGTACCGAAGGCGGCGAGGTTGCCATGCTCTGTCCCAACGGTCATCTGCACGTAAACAGCGACTGGGTCATCGTGGAACCAGTAAATTGGGAAGGGAATCCCGTGCCCAGCGGCGTCAAATCCGAAGGTATTCTGATGACCAATCTAGCCTGTCTGGTGCAGCCGGTGATTCGATACCATATGTCCGACAGTGTGATCCTGCATGATGAGATCTGTGGCTGCGGTCTGAATACCCCCTGGATCGAAATAGAAGGCCGCGCGGAAGACGTTCTGGAATTTGATCGCAACGGTACAACGGTACGCATTCCGGGATTTCTGTTTCTGGTGTGTACGGACGAGTTTTCCGGATGTGATCACTGTCAGGTGATCCAGCGGGCCCCGGATGCCATAGAGATAAGAGCTTCAATTCTGCAGGGATATGACCGAATCGAAACAGAGCAGAAGCTTCTTTCCGGTATCCGGAAGTTTCTTGAGGGCAACGGGCTGAATTCCGTACGGATTGAACTGGTGGATAAGCCTCTCCAGCGTACCCGAAGCGGCAAACTGCGTATCGCGTTCAAAGAGTTTCTTTGATCCGGACAAGTATGACGTGGTGAGTGCTGTGATGCGGAGTGCTTCCGCAGAGACAGTGATCGCCATTTGTGTACCTGTCGGCATTGCTGCCAAGGACTGCGACGATTGATCGCGTTAGGTTCATATAGAAACTGGTTTCAATAAACAGCAGGAGAAGCTTACTGTTCCTCCTGTTCTTGTCCTCCTGGATGGTGCCCGGTGCCATGATGCGCTGGCACCATACCGTTGACCGCCAGTAGGAAGATCAACGACAAGGCGTTGCCGGAGCTGGAATTCAGTGTGGCGGAGCGTAATTCAGCGCGCTGGAGAATGTACCCAAACTCAGCTTCTGTGATTCCTTTGGTGAAATCCTGGGACTCTGGTGCGTTGGTATTAACGACAAGCTTGGCTTACCTCGCAGTAAGGGCGGTCGCTTGACGGCCTTTATGTCCTTATTACTTTTACTTCTCCTGTTTCAACGTGACGCTCTTGTCCATGCTTATGCCAACTGCAATGAAGTCTCATATCTTGTTTGTTTATTGGTGTAAGAGAGCTTGATTGATAGTGCTTATATTTCGGAACAACACATGCCGCAGTGCTGCTTTGCAGTTAGTCCAGTGGCAAGGTAAAGGATTGGAGCTGATTCTCCTTATTGAAGGTCATTTCTAGCAGTTCGGCTGCTATGCGCTTACTGACTACTCGCATGATATTATCTTCGACATCGTCTTTGGAAAGAAGGTTCATGCTTCCGTACCAGACAATTTCGTTATCGATAACGGCATAACGTTCACAGCTGTCGTCGACAAGTTCGATGTTGAATCCAGCGTTCTTTATGTCCGCCATCAGTTGGATACGGTGTACTTCTGAACCATACATATAGGCGCCCGGATGCCAGGTCACGATCGTGACCCTGACGCCCGCCTCCTGACGTTCCTTTAGCAGCGTAAGCATCCGCATGACCTTGTGTTTTCCGAGTGTAGGGCTGGAAATCACAATGTCACTGTGGGCTTCTTTCAGATCCTGCTCGTATACCGGTCCATAGGATTCCGAATCATAGATGGCGTTAACGCTTTGCTTTTCAACGGGATTCTCATCGTACAACTTGTAGCCGATACGCCGGTATGCTTTCAGCCGCTTCGCATACATGTTGTCGAATACGGGTATGTTAGCGTCGATATAGTCGTAGATCATTACGTTCTGCTTGCCTTCAAAATCCCGGTTCAGTCGTCCAGCGTACTGCTCGACAAGACCTTTCCAGGCAATCGGGGTAGCCATGATTAAGGTATCGAGCCTTGGAAAGTCGAAGCCTTCTCCAATGAGCTGACCGGTCGCTATTAAGATCAGGCTTTCCGTCACGGGAATCAAATCCATCTGAGCTCGGAGATCGCGCTGTTCCCGTTTCGACTTTTTTCCGGTAAGAAGAATAACGTGATCGGCTGAGTTTAGAAGCCGACTGTAAAGATCATCGGCATGCTCGGTAAACTTCGTCAGGACAACAGGCGTTCGTTTCGCGGCGATACAGGATCGAATGTCATCTGCAATTTGCTCATTACGAACTTCGCTCTTGCGGATGATTTCATAGGCTTCGTTGATGTGGAGCTTGTTTCGTCCGTGCGGACTGACTGTTCTTGTAAAGCGGGGGACTACCAGATAGTCGATGCCATGTTCCTCGGCTTTTTCCTTCGCGGAGTACGTGAAGCGAACCGGACCGAGAAGCATCTCGTTGATTTTGTCCAGGCCGTCGCTGCGAAACGGTGTGGCTGTAACGCCATACAGATACCTGGCAGGTACTTCTCTTAGTATTCTGCTGATCGTGTCGGAGGCACTGTGGTGGCACTCATCGACGAGAATCATGCCATATTCTTTCAGCCGTGGATGAAACTCGCCTTTTCTATATAGAGAGCCTACCATGGCGATATCAACGATCCCTGTAGAAGTGTCTTTTGCACCCTGAATAAGACCAATATGACTGCTTCTTGTTTTGACGCGACCTGTTTTCGTCTCGTACCTGGGCAGCTCTTCATTGATTTGTAAGAATGTCGAAAGTGACTTTTCCCATTGCTCAATTAATGACGAAGACTCCAAAAGGATTAACGTGTTTACCTGCTTCCGGGCAATCAGATTGCTGCAGACAACTGTTTTTCCAAAGGCAGTAGCTGCGCTTAAAATCCCGTTGTTGTGCTGCAGCAACGCGTTGACGGCTCTTTCCTGGTTCTCCCGCAGTTCGCCAACGAATTTGGCATTGATGGATCGCCCGCCCATTCGCTTGTCGGATATACGGTAAGGAATCCCGGCTGTTTCAAGCCTCGTAGTCAAATGCTCCAGCAGGCCTCTTGGAATGCATATATAACCACTATCGTCTTCGCCAAGGTAAATGAATCGTGAATTCGCATAGTTTGACAGGCCGATAGCCTTATTGCGGAAGAATACCGGGTTCGGAAAGGCGGCCATCCTTCTGATTTGATTTTGAATTCTTGGCTTGAGATTGCTCGTTTCGATATACAACAAATTGGATATCGTGATAGAGAGTTTTCCGGACACATCATCGAGCCGTAAGCGTTTGCTGCGTTCCCATGGTTTAACGTCATTATTATCTGTAGGAAAAGCATTGCCCACGGCTGCCTCAGCAGAGGAACTGTTCCATTTCGTCAGCAGCTCTTCTAACCTGGAGGCAGAAAGCTTGCTTGTGCTCTGCAGTATGGCCCATTGATTGGGATAAGCGTTCCAAAACTCATCGACAAAAGCACTGTTCCCCTGCTTCAGGGCCTGCCCCTGAAGGGGTAAGGCGATCAGGTTTCCCAGGCCTCCGTCCTCTATGTAATCCTGCGCAGGAAGCATGCGGTCGTAATAGCTGAAGGATTTCATGTTTACCGATTCTGCACCTTTGTCCAACAGGGAAAAAGCGAATCTTCGGGCAAGCTTTGCGGGAACTGGAGCATTAAAGAATATCCATACATGTGCTCCTTTCCCGGAGCGTGAACGTTCGACCAGCATGGGAATCTCGTTCGCTTTTCCCATGTCGCGAAGTGCATTCACCTCGTCAATCCAGCTGTCGTCTGTATTGGCGTAGTCATGTTCGTCTGCATCCTTGTCGTGGTTATCAAAGTCGAAGACTAGAAATCGGCAGCTTCCGTCAGGAAAAAGAGGATAGACGCCTATTACATCAGAACCATCTTTTTTAAGACCGCGCAGATGATTTTCTATTTGTACTGCCCCCAGCTTTGTCCAGTTCCTGTTCTTACAGTCCCTGCACGGCACTTTGGCCCCTGATGCCTTTGGGCAGATGCCGTACCTCCAGAAGTTATCGCACTGAGGATAATATGCTGCTCGTCCTGTGGTTTTGTTGTTACTGTTCACAGGGGTCAACCAGGCTGCTTTACACTGCTCGCTTCTGACATGTGTCGCCGCTTAAAGACACCAATGAGGTGCTGGTAGACATTTAATTCTTTCTTCTTGTTCTCTTGCTTATTCT
>JASGUW010000151.1 GCA_030055235.1 Bacillota bacterium | reverse complement strand
ATTTTGACCAGAAACAGGCCCTTTGTGGTCAAAGTAGCCTGCTATCCAAATTGGTTTTTGGATTCCACGCTATTTTGACCAGAAACAGGTCCTTTGTGGTCAAAGCAGCCTGCTATCCAAATCATTTTTTGGATTTCGCGCCGTTTTGACCCTGCCAGCCGTGCTCTCGCCAGGCTCACCCGCCGCCCACCGCCGCCACCGCACCCACCGCCGCACCCGCCGCCACCGCCGCCCCCGCCTTGCCGCCCTCGCCGCCGCCGCAGTTTCAGCGCCGGAAGGGGAGCTTTTCTCTGCTATCATGATTAGGTCAAAGGCTGCTTCCTCGTCCGATGGTCGCTTGAGGACGCCCCGACAGAAAAGAGGAAAACATGAAACTAAGAGCGATACGCCATCTCGACACGGGACTCAGTGTGCTTGGTCATGGCTGCTGGTCACTGGGGGGCTCCGAATACTGGGGGCCGCGTGAACAGGCCGACACCGATCGCATCGTCGCCCGTGCCATGGAGCTCGGTGTCAATTACTTCGACACCGCAGAGGCCTACAACGACGGCGCGAGTGAGGCGTCGCTCGCCCGTGCCCTGACCGGTCGCCGCCATGAGGTACTCATCGGCTCGAAAGTGCAGCCGGGAAATGCCGAACGGGGCCGCACCAGAGCTTCGCTTGAGGCCAGCCTCAGACGCCTGGAAACCGACTACATCGATGTCTACATGCTGCACTGGCCACTGACGGCGATGTGGAAGGGCCCGCGGGGTGAGGAGGCGGCGCGGCTCACTGCTGCCGGCGAGCTGCTGACCCTGGAAGAGGTCTGCACGGAGCTTGAAAAAGCCCGCCAGGAAGGCCTCATCCGCTCCTGGGGCGTGTCGAACTTTGGCATCGGTCAGCTGCAGGAGCTTGACGCTCTGGGCTTCACGCCGAGCGTCAATCAGGTCGCCTACAGCCTCGTCACGCGCGGGGCGGAGGTCGGCGTCATGCCCTGGTGCCGCGAACACGGCATCCAGATCATCGGCTACATGTCCCTGATGCAGGGGCTTTTCAGTGATCGCCTGAAGCGCATTGAAGATCTGCCGCCGCAGCGGCGCCGCACCCGCCAGTTTGCCTCAGGCAGCGGCAACGACCTGGTCGCCCACGGCGGCCCCGGTGCTGAGGATGAGGTCCGGGTCGTTCTGGGCACACTGCGCGAAGTCGCAGCAGAACTCGGCGTTACCATGGCCCAGCTTGCCATCGCCTGGTCCATGCAGAATGACATCGTTGCCTCGACCCTGGTCGGTGCCAGCAGCCTGGCCCAGATTGAAGCCAACGCTGCCGCTGCGGACCTGGTCATCCCGGCAGAGGCGATGGAGCGCCTGGACCGCGCTTCCCGCCCCGTGCTTGATGCCATCGGCCCCAACATCGACTACTTCCAGGGGGCGGCGACCAGCCGTAGTTACTAATCATGTCAGATCGATATCAAAGTCCTTTCGGCGGCCGCTACGGTTCCCGGGAAATGCAGCGGATCTTTTCGCCGCAGAGTCGCTTCACCACCTGGCGCCGTCTCTGGCTGGCCCTGGCTGAGGCCCAGGCAGAGCTCGGCCTTGAAATCGGCGAAGCACAGCTGGACGAGCTTCGCGCCCACGTCAACGACCTCAATCTGGAGGTGGCCGAACGCTACGAGCGCGAGCTGCGCCATGACGTCATGGCCCACATCCGCGCCTATGCCGATCAGTGCCCGCTCGCCGGCCCGATCCTGCACCTGGGCGCCACCTCCTGCTATGTCGGCGACAACACCGAGCTCATCCTGATGCGGGATGCCCTCGATTTACTTTCTGCGAAGCTTGTGCGGATTATCGGAGTGCTGGCGGACTTCGCAGAAAACTACAGCGATCTGCCCTGCCTGGGCTACACCCATTTCCAGGCGGCCCAGCCGACGACGGTCGGCAAGCGCGCCACGCTCTGGCTGCAGGACTTTATCCTCGATTACGAGGAACTTAAGCGCTTCAGGGACTGGCTGCCGCTGCTCGGCTCGAAGGGCACGACCGGTACCCAGGCTTCCTTCCTGGAACTTTTTGACGGTGACGCCGAGCGCGTGCTTGAGCTCGACCGCCAGATCGCCAGGCGCATGGGCTTCCCCCGCGTCATCGATGTCAGCGGCCAGACCTATACGCGGAAGATCGACAGCCGCCTGCTCGATCTGCTCTCCGGCATCGCCCAGTCGGCGGCGAAGTTCTCCAACGACATCCGCCTGCTGCAGCATCTGCATGAGGTCGAAGAGCCATTCGGCCGGCAGCAGGTCGGTTCTTCGGCGATGGCCTACAAGCGCAATCCCATGCGCTCCGAGCGCATCGCCGGCATCTCCCGCTACATCATGACGCTGCCCCTGAATGCAGCTCTGACGGTTGCCGGGCAGTGGTTTGAGCGCACGCTCGACGATTCCTCGAACCGCCGCGTCACGATCCCGGAAGGCTGTCTGGCCACCGACGCCGTCCTGGACCTGGTCATCAACGTCGCCGGGGGACTGGTTGTCCACGAGCCGGTCATCCGCCGCAACCTGGACGCCGAGCTGCCCTTCATGGCGACCGAAGCCCTGCTGATGGACGGCGTGCGCGCCGGCGGTGACCGCCAGCTGCTGCACGAGCGCATCCGCGTGCACTCGATGGCGGCAGCCGAGCGCGTCCGCACGGGCGACGGCACGAACGATCTTCTGGAGCGGCTGGAGGCGGATCCCGACTTCCCGATGACGGCCGCCGGACTTGCCGCTGCTCTGGACCCCAGGCGTTTTGTGGGCCTGGCGCCGCAGCAGACCCGTGACTACCTGGCCCGGGTGGTCCGGCCCCTGCTGGCTACAGCCGGCCCGGTCGACATCGGGTCCTCCGATATCACAATCTAGCGGCCGCAGCAGACAGCGCCCGCCAGCCACAAATACAAGCAAGCGAAACTAAGGAGAAAAATCATGGTCAGAGCCATTGTAGGAGCCAACTGGGGCGATGAAGGGAAGGGGAAGCTGACCGACGCCCTGGCCGCCACCGCCGACGTCGTCGTCCGCTATCAGGGCGGCGCCAATGCCGGTCACACCATCATCAACGAATACGGCAGGTTCGCCCTCCACACCCTGCCGAGCGGCATCTTCCACCCTGATGTCACCAACATCATCGGCCCCGGTGTCGCCCTCGATATCCCCAAGTTTATGGCCGAGCTGGCCGCGGTGCGTGCGCGCGACGTCGTCCTGCCCCACATCCTGGTCTCCGACCGTGCCCAGATGGTCATGCCCTATCACATTGACCTGGACCGCTATCAGGAGGAGCATCTGGGCGGCCGCAGCTACGGCTCGACCAAGTCCGGTATCTCTCCCTTCTATTCGGATAAGTATGCGAAGAAGGGCTTCCAGGTTTCCGAACTCTTCCTGCCGGAAGAGCAGCTGCGTACCCGCCTGGCAACGGTGCTGGAGGAGAAGAATATCATCCTCAAGTACCTCTATGGCAAAGACCCCATCGACCCCGACACCATCTTCGCCACCATGATGGACTGGCGCGACCAGATTGCCCCCCATGTCACGGATGTCGGGGTCTTCCTCGACCGTGCCTGGCGCGACGGCCTGGAGATCCTGCTGGAGGGCCAGCTCGGCGCCCTGAAGGATCCCGACCACGGCATCTATCCGATGGTTACCTCCTCCTCCACGCTGGCGGCCTTCGGCGCCATCGGTGCCGGCCTGCCGCCCTACGCCATCCAGAAGATTACAGCTGTCGTCAAGGCCTACTCCTCAGCTGTCGGCGCCGGCGCTTTCGTCTCTGAGATCTTTGGCCAGGAGGCCGACGAGCTGCGCCGCCGTGGCGGCGATATCGGCGAGTTCGGCGCCACCACCGGGCGCCCGCGCCGCATGGGCTGGTTCGACTGCGTCGCGTCGCGCTACGGCTGCCGCATCCAGGGTGCCACCGATGTCGTCCTGACCATTGTCGACGCCCTGGGCTATCTGGACGAGATCCCGGTCTGCGTCGCCTATGAAATCGACGGCGAGATTGTCCGCAACTTCCCCGTCACCACCCGCCTGGAGCGCGCCAAGCCTGTGCTGCGGAGCTTCCCCGGCTGGCGCTGTGACATCCGCAGCATCCGGCGCTATGAGGATCTGCCCGAAGCCTGCCAGAACTATGTCGACTTCATCGAGCAGGAACTCGGCGTCCCGATTACGCTGGTGGGCAACGGCCCCGGCCGCGAGCAGCTGATCCCGCGCACCAGTCGCCTCTAGGCACGGACGCTGACCGGACGCTGCTGACGCAGGATTTATCCGGTATCTTGTAGGCCCTTGATGTTCAGTTGTGTTGGCCAAGATGCGTGTCATCACCTGAAGAGGGAGGACTGGCAAAGACAATCTGCTGTTTATTGAGCTTTATGTGCTGAATTCTTCGAGGGAGCTGCTCTTGCCTGGCTTCACGGCAGCCCTTCTGGAATTTGGCACATTCTTCTTTGCAGGGCTTGCTGAACAGTCCTGGAAGGCCTGATATCAGGGTGTTTGAGTTGTGTTGGTGGTACATCAGGTGCACGTAAATGACGAAGAAGGGTCAAAAGTCTTGCGCTGTCCTTGCGCCACTCTTGCACCTTGAAGATGGAGATTTGCCGTGTACGCACATGGCAGTCGCTAAATTGCTTTCCATGATGATCCATGTCAGTTTGGCCACCAGAGCTTCGCGCCCGGCAGCATCGCGAGGCCCCTTTCATGATGCCGATGGTGGCGACGCGCAGCAGCCGACGCGCTCGGTGCTGACATAACCGCTCAGGTAGTCGAGTTCAGCGGGGGAGAGGGCCTCGGCCCCGGCTTTTAGACGGACGAATAGTCTGATGCTGCCGGTTCTGAGCCAACGGCGCATATCGCAGGCAAGGGAACATGCGCACTCGCATGTCTGCCGACCGCCACACCGTTGATGAAAATGTCTGCCAGGAGGTCGAGCGACTCCAGCACGAGCCTCACCTCCTGCGCCTCCCGGTCGGCCGCGGTCTGGTTGGACGGCGGCCGCCTGTTCACGGGTCCAGTCAAGTGGTCAATGGACGAGCCGCCAGTTCGTGTCAGGTGCCAGGTGTCGGGAGGGCACCCTGGTCGGTTTGCCAGTTTTTGTGTTTCATCTGCCTGCTGCAGCCGGCACGCGGGCTACTTGTTATCATTTTGAACTCAGGAATTATGTCAAGCACAAGCTGCACTCACACTGCAGCGTTTCAACTGTTTGAGGGATGGTTAGGAAACTTCACACGTCACGACAAATATGATGCGCACCCTTCAGTTCATACAATATCACCTCAAGGATGCCGGACATGCAATTAACATACTCTGTGCATATATGTCTGCTCTGAACATTTTTTCACTGACCTAATTCCAAATCGCGTTTTTGCACCATGACCTAAGCTCCGTTTTTATCGTCGGCAGAGCAGTACACCCAGCTGGCATTCAGAAGATACTCATTATGACCATCAACAACGATATCCTCTTTTTGCTCTCTTGTACCCCAATAATTCACTTTCTCCAACGACTTACATCCGCCAAAGGCATAGAAACCAATGTCGGTCACCTCGGACGGGAGGGAGATCTCTGTCAATGAACTACATTCGTCAAAGGCCCACTTACCAATGTTGATCACTCCGGACGGGAGGGAAATATCTGTCAGTGAGCTACATCCGGCGAAGGCCCAGTTGCCAATGCTGGTCACTCCTGACGGGAGGGAGATTTCTGTCAATAAGCTACATTTAGCGAAGGCCCCGTCACCAATGCCGGTCACTCCGGACGGGACTGTGAAGGACTTTTCGTTCTTTGCAACAGGGTAACAAAGCAGTTTTGTTTTGTTCTTGTCATAAAGAATGCCACCCTCACTCATATAGTATTTGTTTGAAATACTAACCGTAATCTCTGTCAATGAGCTACATCCGTAAAAGGCTCTGAATCCAATGCTGGTCACTTCGGATGGGAGGGAAATCTCTGCCAACGAGCTACATCCGAAGAAGGCATTGTAACCAATGCTGGTCACTTCGGATGGGAGAGAGATATCTGTTAAAGAGCTACATCTGGAGAAGGCCCAGTCACCAATACTGGTCACTCCGGACGGGAGGAGAATCTTTATCAATGAGCTACATCCAGAGAAGGCAGACTCACCAATGTTGGTCACACTGGACGGGAGGGAGATTTCTGTCAATGAGCTACATCCGTAAAAGGCTCTGAATCCAATGCTGGTCACCCCGGATGGGAGGGAAATCTTTGTCAATGAGCTAAATCCGCAGAAGACCATGTCACCAATGTCCGTCACTCCGGACGGGAGGGAAATTTCTGTCAATGAGTTACATCCGGTGAAGGCGCAGTGACCAAAGCTGGTCACTCCGGACGGGAGGGAAATATCTGTCAATGAGCTGCATCCATAGAAGGCGTAGTGACCAATGCTGGTCACCCCGGACGGGAGGATAATTTCTGTCAATGAGCTACATCCGTCGAAGGCCCAGTTACCAATGCTGGTCACTCCGGGCGGGAAGGAGATCATTGTCAATGAGCTACATCCGGCGAAGGCACTGTTACCAATACTGGTCACTCCGGGCGGGAGGAGAATCTTCGTCAATGAACTACATCCGTCGAAGGCACCATCATCAATACTGGTCACTCCGGACGGGACTGAGAAGGACATTTCACTTTTTGCAGCAGGGTAACAAAGCAGTTTTGTCTTGTCCTTGTCGTAAAGAATGCCACCCTCACTCATATAGTGATTATTTGAAGTGTGAACTGTAATCTCTGTCAATGAGCTGCATCCCTTTAAGGCCCAGGTACCAATGCTGGTCACTTCGGACGGGAGGGAAATATTTGTCAGTGAGCTACATCTGGAGAAGGCGCCGACACCAATGCTGGTCACGCTGGACGGGAGGGAAATTTCTGTCAATGAGCTACATCCGTAAAAGACTCTGAATCCAATGCTGGTCACTCCGGGCGGGAGGAAAATCTCTGTCAATGAGCTACACCCAGAGAAGGCCTCGTCACCAATGCTGGTCACTCCGGACGGGAGGAGAATCTTTGTCAATGAGTAACATCTGGAGAAGGCGCAGTGACCAATGCTGGTCACTCCGGACGGGAGGTAAACTTCTGTCAATGAGCTACATCCAGAGAAAACCCAGTGACCAATGCTGGTCACTCCGGATGGGAGGTGAATCTTTGTCAATGAGCTGCATCCGGCGAAGGCCAAGTTGCCAATGCTGGTCACAGCGGACAGGAGGGATATCTCTGCCAATGAGCTACATCCAAAGAAGGCATTGAGACCAATGCTGGTCAGCCCGGATGGGAGGAGAATCTTTGTCAATGAGCTGCATCCGATGAAGGCCCCGTCACCAATGCAGGTCACTCCGGACGGGAGGAGAATCTTTGTCAATGAGCTGCATCCGATGAAGGCGCAGTAACCAATGCAGGTCACTCCGGATGGGAGGGAAATGTCTGTCAATGAGCTACATCCGGCGAAGGCCCCGTTACCTATACTGGTCACTCCGGACGGGAGGATAATCTTTGTCAATGAGCTACATCCGGCGAAGGCTCCGTCACCAATGCTGCTCACTCCGGACGGGAGGAATATTTCTGTTAATGAGCTACACCCGGCGAAGGCCAAGTCACCAATGCTGCTGACTCCGGACGGGAGGGATATCTTTGTCAATGAGCTGCATCCGTCGAAGGCCCCGTCACCAATGCTGCTGACTCCAGACGGGACTGTGAAGGACGTTTCAGTTTTTGCTGCTGGGTAACGAAGCAGTCTTGTCTTGTTCTCGTCATAAAGAATGCCACCCTCACTCATAACGTCATAAAGGGCGGAAGTTCTTTTCTTTTCGCTTTGTTTTTTCAGATGTTTATAAAGTGTTTCGTAAGATTCCTTTCCATCCCATCGTAGGGGAATCGGGTATCTTTCATTTGAAGAAACATCTTTAGACTTTTCTACGTCCATTGCTATCACTCTGTCCTGTTGTTATATCCCTCTCTTTTGAGCAATCTGACTTGTCATACATGACCCACTATAGATTTATTAGAAATAGTTGGCTAGTATCGTCTGTTCTTGTGCAGGCTTGCTGAACTGTCCTGAAAGGCCTGATATCAGGGTGTTTGAGCTGTGTTGGCGCAATAACATGTGTACGTGAAATAACGAAAAAGGGTCAAGGCCCCTGCACTGTGAAGATGTAGAGTTGCCATGTACGCACATGACATGTCACCCAATCGCTTCCATGATGATCCATGTCTGTTTGGTGACCTGCGAGGAACGCTGCGAGCTCTGGAGGCGAAGATCTTCAGGGACTTCGGACTCTCCATATTTACGTCTGTACGGATACGGGCTTATCCTCTCTCGAGAGCCGACGCTTCAACGACCTGGGGGACTGGGCGTTCATTACCACTCAGTCCACAAAGAAACTCAAGCAGCATCTACGCGACTGGGCCATGGCTTCTGAGGACTGGCAGCTTTCAGGGAGTACGAAGGCCTATTCACTTTCAGATATCGACCCGGAGAAGTCCGAGGAATGGCAGCGGGTGTACTACCTAAATATAACCTCAAGTTTTTGTCGCTTCTTCCGGTAAATTGTTGATGACATATACCGGTAGATGAGTTATATTGCGTGCTTACAACTTAGATATTGCATTACAACATAAATCAAGTTATAGTCCAAGTTAAAGTTATGAAAGGACAAATGCTATGGAATATCTTCACTCTGTGCTAGGAATTAGCGTTGTGTTCAGGGACGATGCTCCGAGTAATATTCCCAATTTTATACATGCGCGATATAAGCTGCAGAAAGCCACACTTGATGGTAGAAAAGTAATTTTTCTTTATCCGAAAACTGAGATGGAGTCTATAAGCGCCATTAAGAAACATGTCGCCAGAATACGAAGAGTTGAAGATTTACCGGTTATTCTTGTTCCGGAGAGATTAACATATCGTCAGAAAGAATATCTTCTACGTGATCGCATCCCGTTTATCGTCGAAG
>JASGUW010000150.1 GCA_030055235.1 Bacillota bacterium | reverse complement strand
GATTGAAAAATTGCACACTGCCGCTCGCCATCTCGAGCAAAATTTCAACCTTTCGCAAGGACGACTGCATTAATATTCGTATCTATGTGTATTACGATGAATTTATGCAAAGGTAAGGATAATTATGCGATAAGAGAGCTCAAAAACTGCGAAAGATTGAAAAATTGCACACTGCCGCTCGCCATCTCGAGCAAAATTTCAACCTTTCGCAAGGACGACTGCATAAAACTGCGAAAGCTTGAAAAACTGAATCAGAAACGGGTTAATAAACGGATTAGACAGCGCTAACACGCAGTGCCAACGATTCATGCTGTTTTGTGCCTTGAACGAAGCGAGAGGCATGGGGTAAAAAGTTGACACAACTCGAAAACCAATCATTCGTGACACAACTTGGACGCTTGCCACTGACCAGCAGACAGGATGCATCTACCATTAAATTCAATAATTCCAGTATTTCAGGACATCAACGTTTCAGAACAAAAAAAGACGACTCCGGAAGGTACCTGGAGTCGTCGTTAGGCAATCAGCCCCAGACTCCGGAAGGTATCCGGAATCGTCGTTAGGCACTCAGCTCAGACTCCGGCAGGCAACCGGAGTCATCTTTAGTTACCCGGAGCCGTCCTGACAGTCACATGCCCGTCCTCAGACCTCGATTCGCCGCATGCGCCTCGGAATCTGCCGGTACAGCAGAGTCAAGACAAAGACAAGCAGCAGCAGGACGAGAGCCGTCTGCAGGCCGAGCGAAACCAGGATCGAAGCCGTAGGCATGAAGCGAATCAGCAGGAACTGACTTCCCAGCACCACACCCATCAGCAGGAAGGAGAGCAGCGTGCCCCAGAGGGCGTTGAGGTTATTCTTGGCCGCCTGGGTCTCCGTCTCCCAGTCAAGCTTCGGATTGAAAAGATCGAAGACGAAGCTGAAAAGCGAGCCCAGAGCCGCACCGGCCAGAACGAACAGAGGCATGGGGATGGCAAAGAGCAGTGGCAGACGAAGGACGATGACCGCCACAATGGCGAGCAGCCCGATCGGCCCGGCGGCGATGATGAGGGAAAGCAACAGTTTCGCGGCGATCTGTGTGTGATAGGAGACCGGGATTACCTTCATCATCCAGAATGTCTGCCCTTCACGCGAAAGCGCGGTGGCGGAGGTGGAGCCGGACGCACCGACCATCAGGCCGAGCGCAGTGGCGCCGGCAAACATGAAGCCCCAGCCCGACTCCAGATCGGTTCCCAGCTGCGCCAGCACACCACTAAGCTCGCGAATAAGCATCATGCCGTCGTCCCCCGACGCTACCAGGGAAATCACCATCATCAGCGGCATGATCAGGGCCGAGAGAACACTGTTCATGAGGAAGGTCGGTGAACGGCTGATGCTTTGCCATTCACGCACAATCAGCGTAGTAAAGATGCCGCGGCTGCGCGTCGCACGCTGCAGTCCCGCAGAACTCAGGCGCTTGCGGCGGCTGCCATGCTGACGGACGGCAACGATGGCACGGGCATAGAGAAGGTCGGCTGCGAAGTAGGCAACGGCGGCCGAAGCAACGGCCACACCGACAAAGCCCAGGGCACTGAGCAGGGCCTGGCTGACAGAGGCCGCGGTCAGGGCGCCGTAGCCCAGCGGCAGGCCCGGCACGAAGCGCCCGACACCGGCAAGGCGCCGCAGCAGTGTCTCCGAAATCATGAAGCCAATCTCGTCACCGGCTGCCTGGCTGCCGGCCTCAGCTCCGCCCTGACCGGAAGCATAGAAGAACGCCAGCATCAACAGCAGGGAGAGGATGTTCGTGACCATCATGAAGCGATCCTTGTCGCGGGCGAAGGGCGTGAAGCGCATGAAGAGCATGGTCACGACCGAGATCACGGCCAGGGGCAGGATAGGCAGGGCGATGACGACGAGCAAAAGCAGCGGCCACCAGTACCAGCTTTGCCCGCTCATAACTCCATAGATGCCCAGAGATGGCAGACAGATCACGGCCCCGATGGCCAGCTCGTAGAGGTAGACCTGAATGAACTTGGCCGCCACAATGTCACGGGCGCGCACCGGCAGGACGAGCAGGCGCTCAATGTCGTTCGAGTGATAGAAGGCCGAGATGACATAGAAGAAGCCGGCGAAGACCGTCAGAACCACCACTACCAGCAGGATCAGGGCCGGAAAGATCTCAGGATGGCCCATGGCCAGTACCTGACGGATGGTCCCCAGCGACATCATCACTACAGCAAAGAGCAGATAGGCTGTCAGGAAGAGGTAGAGGAAGAAGCGGCCGACCTTGGAGGCGATACGGCGGCGTTTGCGTTCGGATGTCAGGGCTTCACCGGGGGGCGAACCCTTCAGCAGCAGGCCGGTCAGGCATATGAGGCGGTCCATGACTCAGCCCTCCGCGTCGAGAGAGGCCAGAAGAGGCCTGATCTCCGGGTCGTCAGCGTCGGTCAGGCTGAGGAAGATCGATTCGAGCGAAACGTCCTCGCGGTGGGCGGCCCGCAGCTCGCTCATCGTTCCCAGCAGAATCAGGCGGCCATGGTCAATGATGGCAATGCGGTCACAGAGCTTCTCCGCCACCTCAAGCACATGGGTGGAGAAGATCACCGTGTTGCCGGCGTCGGCATGGGCGCGCATGCGGCCGCGCAGCTTGAAAGCCGCACGCGGATCCAGCCCCGTCATCGGCTCATCCAGAATCCAGACCGGCGGATTCACGAGCAGGGCGGCCAGCAGGATGATCTTTTGCCTCATACCATGGGAATAGGACTGGATGCGATCGCCGAGCACTCCGTCCATCTCGAAGTCCTCCGCCAGACTGGCGATGCGCTCGCTCTGCTTGCCGGGCAGGCGATAGAGCGACGCCATGTAGTTCAGGTATTCGACCCCCTTCAGGCGCAGGAAGGCATTGGGGTCGTCCGGCACATAGAAGAAGGACTCCTTCGCCGCAATCGGCTCACGCACAATGTCGTGGCCGTTGACCGTAATCCGGCCGCTGTCGGGATCTAAAATGCCGGTAATCATCTTCAAGGTGGTGGTCTTCCCCGCACCGTTCGGTCCCAGCAGGCCCAGGATCTCTCCGGGCCTGGTCGCCAGGGTCAGGTCACGGACGGCGTAATTCCGACCACCGTCATAGGACTTTGATACCGCTTGGATGTCAATCATGAGGTCTCCTTCGCAGCCTTAGTTGCGCTGCTGCCAGTCGAGCACGGTGCGCACCGGATACCAGCCAAGGAAGCGCAGCGAGGGCAGTTCCAGACTGAGCTGGTAGAGCGCCTCGAGCATGGCTTCATCGCGGGCGGCCACGTCGATATCGATGTAAAACGCATACTGCCAGGGGCGCTTCGGCACCGGCAGGGATTGAATACGGCTGAGATTGAGGTTGAGATCTGCGAAGGTCGCCAGCAGTTCCGCCAGCGCGCCGCTCTGATGCGGCAGCGACAGCAGCAGACTGACGCGGCTGGCCTCCGGGACAATTACCGGGCGGCGGGCGATCGCGACAAAGAGCGTCTGGTTGTCAGCGACGTTCGCCACCTGGTCCGACAGGACGACCAGGCCGAAGTCGCGGCCGGCATCCGCCGAGGCCAGCGCCGCCACCTGTTTGTCACCGAGTTCGGCGACGCGGCGGGCAGCGAAGGCGGTGTTCTGGCTTTCTTCGATCTGCCAGCCCATGCCCTGAATGATGGTCGAACACTGCGCCAGGGCCTGCGGGTGCGAAATGACGCGACGGATATCGCCCAGGCGGGTGCCGGGCAGAGCCAGCAGGCGGTGCTGGATCTCCATGGCAACCTGGCCGACGATGTAAAGGCGGTGGCGCGTCAGCAGATCGTAGACTTCATGCACGATGCCGGAGCTGGAATTCTCCAGCGGGAGAACCGCGACCTTGGCATTGTCGTCCACCACCTGACGGCAGGCTGAGACGAAGGTGCGCAGCGGCATGACCTGGGCCTCCGGGAAAAGCTCGCGGGCCGCAGCGGCACCATAGGAGCTGAGGTCGCCCTGAGTGGTGACGACATGGACGGGCGGCAGGGCGTCCGCAGCCATGGCGATTTCTTCGCCGATGGGGAAGCGGGCGCCGGCTTCATAGCGCAGCCGGTACTGACTGGCGCGCGAGAGGCGCATCAGGGTAGCAAGCAGCGGAGCTTCTTTGGGATGGGCAGCTAGTTTCTCGACCTCACGGACGGGATCGCGCACCGGCCGCTTTGTGTCGCCCTTCGTCGCGGCAATTGCCGTCACCAGGCGCTGGCGCTCGTGATAGGCCTCGAGCAGGCGCGCATCAACGCTGTCTATTTCTTCGCGGAGTCTGGCCAGCTCAGCCAAACGGGCGGCCTCTTCGTCGGAGGAAGAGTTGTCACCCTTTACTATTGTTTTGATAATCATTTATCGTAACCGATCCTTAATTCGTTATTTGTGTATCGATTCCCTCGAGCACGCACGCCATTCTACTGCAAAGCCCATACAGCTGCCAGTCGCCATGGTACGGAAACCCCGTGTGGCATCCTCCGCTGTCCGGGAGGAGATCAACTAAATGGCCGACTGTTTGCATGCCTTCCGTCAATTCCTTGCCCCTCTTTCTTTGTACTACTGTTCTAAGTGCTTAATACAGCGACACAATATGCTTTTCTGGATTGCCTGTCAAGCCCCCGTATCCATTGAGAGTAGGATTGAGTTAACAGGAAAATGTGACAGCAGTGTTAGACTTCTGCTTTTAATGCAAAGGAGGGCACGGCCGATGGCAAAACAGGCGGGAGCGTGCACCAGCAACGGCGCGGCAGGGATTCGACGCATACAAGCAATCTGAAAAGACCAGACAAAGTGCTCCGATTGATGAGGTTGTTCGCTGCTTTCGCAAGTGCTTCATGCTTTGACGCCTGGCGTCCCCTGTACACAGCTGCTTATGGAATGATGCTGTGAGCTCGGAAAGAACAGCATGCGAAAGCATGAAGCTGCGATAAATCGCCGAGCGCCTGACCTGCACTTCCGGGATA
The DNA here is from genome assembly GCA_030055235.1 of Bacillota bacterium. Taxonomy (GTDB): domain Bacteria; phylum Bacillota; class Clostridia; order Saccharofermentanales; family Fastidiosipilaceae; genus JAEZYR01. The sequence goes on along the minus strand of JASGUW010000150.1, from coordinate 44,403 downwards.
CAGCGAAATAGAGAAAGCGGCACTTTCAGCCTGAGTGCAGTTGCATTGAACAACGCACTCTATTGAAAAGCACAGGGTGCAAAGGAGCTGCCTCCTGCTCGACACAAGCCCTGTCTTCAACAGTTCAATTACGTTCTCAAAGTAACTGACCAAGACGATTCAGGAAGCTTCTTGAACGCTCTTCCTTCTTTCGTTGAGACCAAACAGCTATTATGTGCGCATAAATCAATTGATATTTCAGAGACAGGCTTCTTTGGGGTGGGGTAGTTGGAATATGACTTATAAGGAATTGTTTGACAGCATGTATCCCGGTTTTTTCCAGGATACCAGTATCAGTGGAATGCCTGAGGAACGAATTTTCACAGAATTGGTTATGGATTTGCGAAAGAACAAGTCCCCAGAAGTGGTATTTGATTGTCCAGAAGCGATTTCCTTCGGCAAGTTTTGCGGAAACATCGATATACTCCACGAAGCGGTCGCCAGGGTAAACGAAAACTGGGTGCAGTTTTTCAGTGTGGAGGAACAGGTGTTCTGCGCCCTGGCAGAAGACAGAATTGTTGCGTTTTGTATTCTGAGTGACTGGGGTCGCCATCAGGGCTTGCATATCGGTGGACCCGGCTGTGTCGGAACCATTCCTGAGTACCGCAAAAAGGGAATAGGACTTGAAATGGTCAGACAGGCGACTGACACACTTCGTGAGGAAGGCTTCGACCTCTCATGGATTCACTATACGCAACTGGAACAATGGTATGGAAAACTTGGCTATCAATCGGTCCTTAAGTGGAACTGCAGGGGAATTATCTCAAATAAAGAATAAGGATATAACTCGTCCTTTGACGCTGTGCGGAACGGATCACATCTGTAAGTGACAAAGATAGGAAACGGTCCGTCAGTTCGCCTGTTGAAAAGAGAAGTGCGCAGGAGCAGCTGACAATAATTCCAGCACAGCTCATTTCCAAGTCCCTTGGACTGGTCTCGGGGGCAATATCGAAGAGTTTTGTACTGGGGGCTGGACAAAAATTGCGCTGGTGCCCCGGAAGCGGGGCAGGAACGAAAAAATTGTCCAGGCTGGCCAAAAAAGGCCGTTTGTGCCCCGAAACCTGGGCACAAACCCCGATTTCTGGCCAAGAGTGGCCAAAAATTGCGCTGGTGCCCCGAAAACGGGGCAGGAACGAAAAAATTGACCACTGCTGGCCAAAAAAGACCGTTTGTGCCCCGAAACCTGGGCACAAACCCCGATTTCTGGCCAAGGGTGGACAAAAATTGCGCTGGTGCCCCGAAAACGGGGCAGGAACGAAAAAATTGGCCAGGGCTGGCCAAAAAAGGCCGTTTGTGCCCCAGAATCGGGCACAAACTCCGATTTCTGGCCAAGGGGGAAAAACTGCGCTGGTGCCCCGAAATCCGGGCAGGAACGAAAAAATTGGCCACAGCCATTAACCCCAACTGGCGGCGCAGCACCGCCGCTTTCTCTTTTTTATTCGTTATCACAAAGCGGCGGCAAACGAATCGATAGGAAGCAGTCGTACGAACAACACTTGTTAAGCTGTCCTGAAAAGAGAACGTGAAAAACGGCTGAGGCTGGCGGTCAGATAACTGGGATTCCTGATTCTCATGACACAGCCCCTTTCAGGAGCAAAAGCAGCCGCCGAAGATCGTTTTCTTTGGATGAAGACGGAGCGTCTACGCAGATGCCATTCGAGAGATGAACGGTATGTGAGGTCGAGGGATTCATGATCTGTTGCATATCGTTCCAGGTGCACAAAAACGGCGTCAATGGATGAAGTAGCAGCACTTCTGCTTCCTCAGCCTGATTCCAGGACTCCGGTTCATTGAACATGCGCTGCCAGTAATAGAAGACATTCCGATTCATACCATTCTCCGCACACCACCAGGGTACGGTAAGTTTGCTTTCTTTCTACCTGTCCAGAACACTGCGCCAATGTCGGATCCGATCTATCTGTGCCCTCTCTACTACTCCTCTGAGCTCTTGATGATGACTCTTTATCTATGCTGCATCTCCAAAGCACTGCTTTCAGATAGGCTGTTTTCTTCATGCCGTCTCACGGCTGTCAACGATCCTAACGCATAGCCAATCGGACGTTTCTGATTTCTATTTTAGATTTTTGCACCATGCGCACTTTTCTGAAACAGAAAATACCGTGCCTCTCTGTTTTAGGATAACAGCGGGAGGCTGCACTTAATATTTGCCGGCGACACGCAATGGCGCAGGGAAGTTGATATTTACTCCTGCTCTGCAACGCACAAAGCGGAAAGCCGCTCCGGCTGGAAAGACTACTCGGACGGCAGGTCGGCGGCGCGGACGAAGCGGCCGGAAGCGAGCCAGCTGTCGAGCAGGGCGATGGCGACGGCGCCCTCGAGCACGGGAACCGCACGCGGCACAATACAGGGATCGTGGCGGCCACGGACGACCAGCTCCTCAGCGCTCAGGCTTTCAAGGTTGACAGAGCGCTGCGGTTTCGCGATGGAGGGCGTCGGCTTGATCGCCACACGGCAGACGAGGGGCATGCCGTTCGAGATGCCGCCGTCGGCGCCGCCGCCATGGTTGCTGGCCAGGCGGATGCGTCGGCTGCCGTCCGCGGCGTCAAGCAGCACGGGAGGATCGTTGTTTTCGGAGCCGCGGCGCAGCGTGGCGCCAAAGCCGGCGCCGAATTCGAGGCCCTTGACCGCGGGAACGGCATAGATGAGCGAAGCGATGCGCGGCTCGAGTCCACCCATCATGGGGTCGCCGATACCGGGAGGGAAACCGGTCGCGACCACTTCGACGATGCCACCGACGGAATCGAGGTCGGACTTTGCCTGGGCGATAACGTCGAGCATCCGCTCCCCTGCCGCAGGATCGAGGACGGGGAAGGGCGCCTGAGCAGCAGCCTCAAGGGCGGCCAGGTCGGGCGCAGCCGGGTCGAGCGCCGCATCCGAAACAGCGGCAATGCTCGAAATATGGGCGTGCACCGAAACGCCGCGGCGCTTCAGGATGCCGATCGCGACGGCGCCGGCATAACAGAGCGGGGCGGTCAGGCGGCCGGAGAAGTGGCCGCCGCCGCGGGGGTCGTTCGCCCCGTCATAGCGCATCAGGCCGGTGAGGTCGGCGTGGCCGGGCCGCGGCAGGGCGATGAGATCCTCATAATCCTGAGAACGCGTGTCACGGTTACGGATCAGGGCGGCGAGCGGCGTGCCGGTCGTACGCTGGCGGAAGACGCCGGACTGAACTTCTGGCACATCGGCCTCAGTGCGGGCAGTCGACCACTGCTGGCGGCCGGGCGCGCGGCGGACCATCTGGGCCAGGATCAGGTCCTCGTCATAAAACTCACCCGGCGGCAGTCCGTCGATGACAACGCCGACGCTGCGGCTGTGCGATTCACCGAAGATGCTGATATGAAGCTGCTGTCCCCAGTAGGATGCCATGACACATTCTCCTCAAAGCAGGACGGCGCTGCCGCCCAGGCGGCGGTAGTCGTCCCAGAAATCCGGATAGCTCTTCGTAACCACGCTGCCGTCGTCAAGCTCGAGCGGGCCGTCACAGAGCGTGGCCGCCACGCCCCAGCACATCGCCATGCGGTGGTCGCCGGACGCCGAAACGGCTTGCTTGCCGCGGAACGGCCCCGGGCGGCCCCAGATCCAGAACTCCGACTCCGCCTCATGGACCCGGACGCCAAGCGTCTCGAGCATACGGCAGCTGGCGCCCAGGCGGTCGCACTCCTTGATGCGCAGGCGGGCGGCGTTGTGGACCCGGTGGCTGCCGGGCGTCAGGGCCAGCGCCAGTGAGAGGACCGGGATGAGGTCGGGAATTTCATCGGCATCCAGGCAAAAGCCCTCAGGACCCCGCTCCAGACCGGGCCAGACGCTGTCCGAACCGGCAAGGGCGGCGAGGATCGGGCGCACGGCCCGGTCACCCTGATAGCTCGACTCAGGCAGGTCAACCACGCTCACATCGTGGCCCAGAAAACGCGCCACCAGCCAGAAGGCAGCCTGACTGAAGTCGGGCTCGACGGCGAGCTTCGCAGAAAACACATATCGCTGTCTGCCGGGGATCCGCCAGCCCGTGCCGGACTCCAGAACCGTGATGCCAAAGTCACGCAGGGTGCCAAGCGTCAGGTCAACATAGGCGGCAGAGGCGAGCGGCGTCGTGAGCTCGAGCGTCGAGTCACCGTCCAGCAGCGGCAGGGCAAACAGCAGGCCCGTGATGTACTGGGAGGAGACGTCGCCGACGATCTGGAAGTGGCCGGCCTGGAGGCGGCCTGTGAGTTCGAGCGGCAGGTAGTCGGAGCCGCTGGGCGTCATTTGGATTTTTTGTTCTGCGAAGGTCGTGCCGTACGCCGCAATCGGGCGCTGCGGCAGGCGGCCGCGGCCGACGAAGCGGGCGGGCGTGCCGAGCGCGGCGGCCAGCGGGATGAGAAAGCGCAGGGTCGAGCCGGATTCGCCGCAGTCCAGGATCCGGGGCCGGAGCGCGTCGTCCTGGAGCGCGGCCAGGCAGCGCCAGGTGGCGGCGATGTCGTCCGAGAGCGCGGGGTCGAGGCCAGTGCGGCGGCCGGCTTCCTGGATGTCACGGCCGGCGGCAAGCCAGGCGGCGATCAGGACGCGGTGGGCGATGGACTTGGACGGCGGCACGCGGACGGTACCGGCGAGCGGCGCGGGCCCGAGTCGCAGTGGGATCACGAGGGGGCTCCGGGGGGCGGCGGGAGCTTCGCATAAACTATGGCCAGTTCATTGAGGCTCAGGGGGTGGATGATGGCCTGGCCGAGCTCGCGGATGAGGATGAGGTTCAGGGAATCGCCGAGGAGTTTTTTGTCACCGCGGACGGCTCCGAGCAGGCGCTCAGCCGGCAGGGGCGGCGGCGTGGTGGGCAGGCCCAGCGCGCTGAGCAGGCGGCCCAGGCGGTCGATGAGTTCCGGCGGCGTGATGCCGAGTTCGGCGCCGAGGCGCAGGGCGAGCATCATGCCGATGCTGACGGCTTCGCCGTGGAAGTAGGCTTCGTAGCCGGTCAGCTGCTCGATGGCATGGCCCAGGGTGTGGCCGAAGTTCAGCTGCATGCGCAGGCCCTGGTCGAATTCGTCGGCCAGGACATAGTCGGCCTTTGTCCGGATGGAGCGCTCGACGAGAGTAGCGTAGTCGAGGTCGGCAAGGCTGCGGTTTTCCAGGAGGTCGAGGAGGCCGGGGTCGCGGATGGCGGCGTACTTGACGACCTCGGCGAGGCCGTCGGAGAGGCGGGCCGGGGGCAGCGTGGCGAGCGTGTCGGGGTCGACCAGGACGGCGTGGGGCTGGTAGAAGGCGCCGACAGTGTTTTTGGCATAGGGCATGTCGATCGCGGTCTTCCCCCCGACCGAGCTGTCGACCTGGGCCATCAGGGTGGTCGGGACCTGCACCAGGTAGATGCCGCGCTGCCAGGTGGCGGCCGCGAAGCCGGCCAGGTCGCCGATGACGCCGCCGCCGAGGGCGATGATCGTGTCGCGGCGCGTCAGGCCGGCCAGGTGACAGGCGCGGTAGATACGCTCGAGGGAGGCCGCGGTTTTGTTCTGTTCGCCGGGCTCGAGGGCGAGCGAGAGGGTGGTGAAGCCGGCCTGCTGCAGGCCCGTGGCGAGCGGGGCCAGGTGGATCGGCTCGACATTGGTGTCGCTCACGATCAGGGCGCGGCGGCCGGGGACGGTGGCGGCGACGAGGGGCGCGGCTTCGCTGTGCAGCAGGCCGCGGGCAATGCGGATCTCCGACTGGCGGCCGGCCGTCGGCAGTGTCAGGGCGATCACGGCGCTAGATGCGGCGGCCGACCGCTTCGGCGACGCGGCGCAGTTCGGGCACGAGGGCGTCGAAGGCGGCCGGTGTCAGCGACTGCTGGCCGTCGGAGAGGGCGCGGCTGGGGTCGTTGTGGACCTCGATGATGAGGCCGTCGGCGCCGGCAGCGATCGCGGCCTTCGACAGTGAGGAGACGAGCCAGGCATCGCCGGCCGCATGCGAGGGGTCAACGATGACCGGCAGGTGGCTGCGGCGCTTGAGGACCGGGATGGCCGAGACGTCGAGGGTGTTGCGTGTCGCCGTCTCAAAGGTGCGGATGCCGCGCTCGCAGAGGATGACTTTGTCGTTGCCGCCGCTCATGATGTACTCGGCGCTCATCAGCAGCTCGTCGAGTGTGTTCATGAAGCCGCGCTTCAGGAGCACGGGCTTGCGTGTCTGACCCAGCTGTTTGAGCAGCTCGAAGTTCTGCATGTTGCGCGTGCCGACCTGGAAGATGTCGACGTACGACTCAAACATCTCAATCTGCGAAACGTTCGTGATTTCGGAGACGAGGGGCAGCCCGGTCTGCTCGCGGGCATGGCTGAGATAGAGCAGACCTTCGGCCTTCAATCCCTGGAAGGCATAGGGGGACGAGCGCGGCTTGAAGGCGCCGCCGCGCAGCAGCTTCGCTCCGCTCGACTGCACCTGGCGCGCGATGCCGGCGATCTGCTCTTCGCTTTCGACCGAGCAGGGGCCGGCGATCAGGACGATGTCGGGGCCGCCGATCGCGACGCCATCGACTTCGACAATCGTGTCATCGGGGTGGAAGCGGCGGTTCGCGCGCTTGTAGGGCTCCTGCACCTTCATCACGCGTTCGACGAGCTCGTGCTGGCGCACCTGGTCAATGTCGATCGCCGAAGTGTCGCCAACCAGGCCGACCACGCTCATCTCACTGCCGATAATCGGGTTGGTCTGGACGCCGAAGTGGCGCAGCCATACACAGAGTTCCTCAAGCGCTTCGGGGCTCGTGCCGGATTTAAGAACAAGAATCATCTATATAACCTCTTTTCCTGGGGACTATTCTACGCAAAAACAGCCGCTGCGGGTGACTGCCAGGATACAGAAAGCAGAAACCGGGTACGGTGATTTTCGTTTTTCGTTTTCTTTGGAGGCTGCGGGGGAGCAAAATTTGCACACTGGACGGATTTACCAACTTTTGGAGTTGTGTCACCTTTTGATGACGCAACTCGCTTTTTTGTCAAAATCGAGGGTGGATTTGCCAACTTTTGGAGTTGTGTCACCTTTTGCTGACATAACTCGCTTTTTTGTCCAAATCGAGGATGGATTTGCCAACTTTTCGAGTTGTGTCACTCTTCGCTGACATAACTCGCTTTTTTGTCCACTTAGAAAACCGTATGTGGACAAAAAAGCCGGTATTGCCCCGCGAATCGGGCAATATCGAAGTTTTTGACCAGAGAGTGGACAAAAAAGCCGGTATTGCCCCGCAGATCGGGCAATATCGAAGTTTTTGACCAGAGAGTGGACAAAAAAGCCGGTATTGCCCCGCGATCCGGGCAATATCGAAATATTTGCGCAAGCGGTGTACAAAAAAGTCGATATTGCCCCACGACTGCAAGCAATTTTACGCTCTCGACAGCTTGCGACTGTCTTGTGACAGCTTTCGACTGCCTACCGGATGTAATCGCCGTCCGGAGTGCAGATCAACACTTCACAAACCGCTTCACTCACCGCTAACCGCTTCACTCACCGTTTCACGCAGCCGTTACGCCAGCTCCAGCGCGTGGGCGATGCGCCGCGCCACCTGGTCGGGGGTGCCGCCGGCGTCTATCATCAGGTCGGCGGCCTCGCGGTAGAGCGCCAGGCGCTGGCGGTAGAGGCGCTCGGTCTGCTCGCGCAGCTCGGCGGCGCCCGCCCCCGCCCGCTCGAAGGCCGGCCGGAAGCGCTCCAGGATCAGGCCCAGCGGCGCGTTGAGCCAGACGACCAGGGCGTTCCTGTCGTGCACGTGCTCCGCCAGGCCGGGCTGGATCAGGGTGCCGGCCCCGGTGGCGATGACCTGGCTGCCGGGGGTGGCGAGCAGCTCGTCGAGGACCTGGCGCTCCATCTGGCGGAAGCGCGCCTCGCCGTGCTCGCGCTGCCAGGCCGGGCTGTGCTGCCCCGTCGCTGCGGCGAAGGCGTCGTCGAGATCGCTGACGCCAAGCCCGCCGAGCCCGAATGCCTGCGGCAGGCGGGCGACGACGACGCCCTTCCCGGAACCGACGAAGCCGGTCAGCACAATGCGCTGGCCAAAGTGGCGCCAGAGCTCGCGGGCCAGCCGCCCGAGTGTCTCGGGCGACGGCGTAATCAGAGCGCCCAGGGCTTCATTGTCGGGCTCCCAGATCTGGCGGGCCAGGACGGCCTGACGCCAGAGCATGGCCAGGCCGCCCGTGGCCCGGAGTCCGGCCGAGCGCGCCAGCAGCAGCAGGCGCGTCGCCGGCGGGTTGTAGACGGCGTCGAAAACATGCGGCCGCCCGGCATCGAAAAGCGCCTCAAGCAGGCCGCGCTCGAGCGGCAGCTCGCCGACGGCGGGCCACATGCCGGCGGCCGTCGCGTTGATGATCAGGTCGAAGGCTCCCTCGCGGCGCAGCAGCAGCTCGCCGAGCCCGTCCGGGGTCACGCTGTGGACCCGGCGGCGCTCGAGGCCGCGCGCAATATCGGCAACGAAACGCTCCACACGCTCAGGGCTGCGGCCGGTGATGAGGAGTTCTTTGCATCCCATCTCCAGAACCAGAGCCGCCAGCGTACGCGCCACGCCTCCCGCCCCGATGATGAGAACCCTGGCCCCCTCAACATCGCCAAGATCCGGACGCACCCCACCGGCATCGGTGTTATGGCCACGGCCCAGCTGACAGTTGATAGTGTTGACGGCGCCAAGAGCCTTGGCGCGTGGATCAAGCGAAGTGAGCAGGGGAATCACGCGTTCCTTATGCGGAATGGTGACGTTGAGGCCGTCATACTGCTCCAGAAGCCGCGGCAGGCGGGCGGCGAGTTCCTCCGGTGGGACTTCGCATAAATCATAACGATTGGAGGCGCCGGTCAGGTGATCGATCTCAGCGTGGATGACGGGCGACAGGCTGTGGCCAAGGGGATGACCGATGAGAGCATATCGTCGGGTGGGCTTTACATCAGGACGCATTTAGAGAACTCCTTCCGAACCTGGCGCGGGCACAGCGGCACTGCCCGGCCGTCATTACATGTGGGTTCCAATACCGCTGCATCAGGGACCGACCTGGTAGCCGGCCCGTTCCAGAATCGCCTGCGCCAGCCCGAGCTGACCGCGCTCGCCGAGATAGACGCGGAGGCGGCCGCCCTCGTACTGGCGGGCATGCAGAATGGCCAGATTGCGGATGCTGATCCCGGCGTCGCCGAGCAGGGTCGTGATGCGGGCCAGGGAGCCGGGGCAGTCTAGGATATCCAGGCTGAGAGAGGCATCTATAGGCAAAGCTCCATGCCCGCTTGCCGGAATGCCGGCGCGGCTCTGGGCCGCCGCAGCGAACAGTGCTTCCAGGGCCGCCGGGTCATCCGCCTCCAGGGCCGCCCGGAAGCGGGCCATCTCCGTCTCAAAGCGCGTCAGGCTCTCCAGCAGCGGGCCGCGGTTTTCCAGGCAGATGCCGCGCCAGAGGGCGCCGTCGCTGGCGGCGATGCGGGTGATGTCGCGGAAGCCGCCGGCGGCCAGGCCGGCTGTCTGCTCGTCGGCGCCACCGATCGCGGCGTTGACCAGGGCCGCGGCGACGACGTGCGGCAGGTGGCTGATGGCGGCAACGGCGGCATCGTGGGCGGCTGCGTCAAGAACCAGAGGACGGGCGCCGAGGCGCGTCACCAGGCCGGCTGCCAGCGCCAGATCGGCGGCGGCATCGCCGGGATAGGCGGCGTCGTCCACGGCCGGGGGGACCAGGCACCAGACGGCGTCCTCAAAGAGGCGCGGCGTCGAGACGGCATAGCCCTGGCGCTCGGAGCCGGCCATGGGATGGCTGCCGATGAAGCGCAGGCCGCAGACGGCGTCGAGCACCGGGCGCTTGACGCTGGCGGCGTCCATGAGCAGTGCCCCGGGCAGCGCCGCCGCCAGGCTGCGGGCGACCGGCGGGATCAGGGGCGTGGGCAGGCAGATCAGGATGAGGTCGGAGCCGGCCAGGGCGGACCAGTCGTTTGAGTCCGGGTGTGCAGCATCGATCACGAGCGCCTGGTCAATGACGCCGTCCGCGATGGCTGCCTCAAGCGAAGCCCCATCACGGTCACAGCCGATGATCCGGACCTCCTCCCCGCTCCCGCTCCCGGCACACAGGGCGCGGGCGACCGAGCCGCCCACCAGGCCCAGGCCGAGAATGGCGAGGCGCATTGGGGCCGACTCCAAAGCCTCCGGAATCATGCGGGGTCCGGGCCGCGGCTCATGACGGCGGCGATGCGGGCGAGCTCAACAGAGAGCTCAGCATACTGCCCGGGCGTCAGCTGCTGGGCGGCGTCGGAGCGCGCCTGCGGCGGATCCGGATGCACCTCTATGATCAGGCCGTCGGCGCCGGCGGCCACCGCGGCGCGGGCGAGCGGGGCGACCAGGCTGGCTTTGCCTGCAGCATGCGAAGGATCGACAAAGACCGGCAGATGCGTTTTCTCCCGCAGCACCGGCACGGCGCTGAGATCCAGCGTCGAGCGGGTGGCGGTCTCAAAGGTGCGGATGCCACGTTCGCAGAGAATGAGGCGGTAGTTGCCTTCGCTCAGGATATACTCCGTCGAGGAGAGCAGCTCGTCGATGCTCTCCGCAAATCCGCGTTTCAGCAGCACCGGCAGACCCGAGCGCCCGACGGCTGAGAGCAGGCGGAAGTTCTGCGAATTGCGCGCGCCGATCTGGACAATGTCGACATACTCGGCGGCTTCCTCCAGATCCACCTCCGATGTGATCTCCGAAATGACCAGCAAACCATGGCGGTCGGCGGCCTGGCGCAGCATGCGCAGCCCCTCGCGCTCCAGGCCCTGAAACGAATAGGGCGAAGTGCGCGGCTTATAGGCACCGCCGCGCAGGACCTTCGCTCCGGCACGGGCCACAGCGGCCGCGGTGATCTCAAGCTGCTCCTCGCTTTCGACGGCGCAGGGACCTGCGATCTGCACCAGCTCATGGCCGCCGAACTCCACGCCCTTGATCGTGAACGAGGTGCGCCCGGGATGGAAGGTCAGGCTGGCGAGCTTGTACGGCTCCATGATGGGAACGAGTTTTTCGACACCCGGAAGCAGACTGAGCTGCTCGGTATCCAGGCGTGACTTATCCCCTACCACGCCGATGATGGTCAGGCTTTCACCAATAGATGTATGGGCACCCAGGCCGCGCGCGGCGAGCAGCTTCTGAATGCGGGCGATATCGGCCTCCGGCGCTCCGGGCCGCATAACGATAATCATGTTTGACTCCTCTTCTGTTTGAGTCGCCTGATGGCAACCCGTATTGGTCAACATACCACAGCCACCCAGACGATTTCGCCAAGCTGTGTGATGTCCGCCAAAATCGGCAGACAAGCTGAATTCAAGCAGACACAATCATCTCTGCGAAGCTTCAAGTTTTGTTCAGGCGTGCCTCAGAAGCAAATGCTGAGTGGTTTGGCTTAGTCGTAGCTTTTTCGCACAAAAGCATTTCACAGCCTTAGCGCTGTATCAACGATTGCTTCCGTTTGCTTAAGAAAAGAGATGCGAAAGGAGGGACAGGCGGCCGCAGACTTCTTAAAGGCTTGACTGAGGCAAGCGTATTTCGGCGGTTTTTCCCGTGCTGCCCCGGGCGTATATCACGCCCCGGGCGTGAATCATACCCTGCCGGCACTCAGGTTCTTTATGAGGCTTCTGATGGTAAGAATCGCTATGTTGTCTGATAAGGGGCGCTGATGATATTTCTCTGACTTCGGATGGTGTGCGTCTTATCTGTCAGGACGGGTAAAACCTTTTCCCGAGTTCTCCTCGAAAGACCTGCAACACCGCTGTTTAGCGCAGCTTGAACTCCTGGGTGCATTTTTGATGTTCTCTTCCACAGCAATCGTAATTGTTGGCACTGGGCGCAGAACCCTGAGCGTAGATTGAAATGATAGGAATGAAAAACGGCGGCGATCGGCAAGGTTTATCCGCATAAGCTGGAACGCATCGAAGAGGCAAAAGACTGGATCTTTGACTCGCCAGAGAGAAACACATTCAGCCGACCCAGGCACTCCTATCCTGGTCGCTGCACGCCGCTTCGAGGCGTGCGCGGCTTTTCCCATCTCAGCCGTTCTCTTAACGTGATCACTCACGTTCTGACAATCTTGACGTGCCCCGACTCCGGAGCAGCCTTCTGGAAACCAGCGGAGTCGGGATAACGGCGTCTGGGATAGATGGGTAGGGTATGCAACGAGCAAAAAATCGGCTTGTGTGTCAGTTTTTATCTCTCCATTAACAAACAGATTAATATTTGAATCTGTTCCCGGAAAAGACCCGGCTATCAGGCCAAGTTGACCACCTCTATCCCCATAATTGCGTCCGCTTGAGGCCAAAGCGCCGAATCGCTCCAAACCCACTGGCATTTGCAGGAGTTCTGGTTAACAATGGCAGGCCGTGAGTGTAGGCAGCAGGGTCAGGCAAAGGCCCGCAGCAGCAGTGGAGGAACGCACATGGCAGATCAGATCATCGACGGCAGACATACAACCAGCCAGGAGGCGGGCTATATCGCCCCGAGCAGCCCCACGGTCGCCCGGCATCTCGACTGGTACAGCGGCCTGAAGCTCGGCTTCATGATGCACTGGGCACCCGTCACCCAGCTCGGCGTAACGGAATCCTGGCCGCTTTCGGACGGCGACGCCGACTGGAGCCAGTCCGGCATCCGCTGGACCTCCGACATGGACGAGTTCCGCGCCCGCTACCGGCAGCTCAACCGCACCTTCAACCCCATCGCCTTCCGCCCCGACCACTGGGCCAGAATTGCCCGCGAGTGCGGCTTCAAGTACCTGCTGTTCACCACCAAGCACCATGACGGCTTCTGCATGTACGACAGCCAGTACACCGACTACAAGGTCACCGCACCCGACTGCCCCTTCCACAGCCATCCCCACGCGGATATCACGGCTGCCCTCTTCAATGCCTTCCGCGCCGAAGGTCTGGCCATCGGCGCCTATTTCTCCAAGCCTGACTGGCACTCTCAGGACTTCTGGGTCCCTGAATACGGCACCGCCCCTTCCCGCAACGCCAACTACGATCCCCTGGAGCACCCCGAGCGCTGGGAGCGCTTCGTCCAGTTCACCCACAACCAGATCACGGAGCTGATGACGAACTACGGCCAGATCGACTGTCTCTGGCTCGACGGCGGCTGGGTGCGCCCCGACACCAACCACCAGGATGTCCGTATCGGCGAGCTTTCCGAGCGTCTGCGCGCCAGTGTCCAGCCCCACCTCATCGTGGTCGACCGCACCGTCCCCGGCGCTTACGAAAACATCCTGACCCCCGAACAGGAAGTTCCCACCGAGCCGATCCACGTCCCCTGGGAGACCTGCATGAGCCTGGGCCGCTCCTTCAGCTTCCACTATGATGACGTGGTGAAATCGCCCGAAGAGGTCATCCACACCTTCGTCGAAATCCTTGCCAAGGGCGGCAGCCTGGCTCTCAACATCACCCCGCAGCCGAACGGCGAACTGCCCTCCCGCGGCGTCGCGGTCCTGCGCGAACTCGGCGACTGGCTGCGCCACAACGGCGAGGCCGTCTATGAGTCCGGGATCTCTCCCTGCCGCTCCCGGGACGCCCTCTATACCCGCCGCAACGGCCACGACTATGCCTTCGTCCTCTACCGCGGCTGGCCGGTCATGCCGCCGCGCCTGTTCCTGCATGCGGACGGAGAGGTCGCCGACATCACCTGCCTGCGCACGGGTCAGTCTCTGCCCTTTATTCAGAATGATGCGAGGCTCGGGCTCACGACCGACTCACTCGACATGGTCGGCGCGCGCTACGCCGATGTCTTCCGTATCCGCTATCGCTAGTCCTGTGAACATGCCACCAGGCCGCAGCCGTCCTCTCGTGACGGCCGCCGTCCGGGAGGTCTGTGGCCGTGCCGCCGCCTGACTATGACAGCACCCGCCGCACGGCCTATCTGGGCTATGTGACGCAGGCGATCATCAACAATCTGCCGCCGCTTTTCTTCGTCATCTTCCGCCGTGACCTGGGCCTGGAGATCCCGCAGCTCGGCAGCCTGGTTCTGGCAAACTTCATCATCCAGCTCATCGTCGACCTGCTCGCCGTCCGCTACGTCGACCGTATCGGCTACCGCCCGAGCATCGTCTTCGGCACCCTGATGGCGGCCCTGGGTCTTTTCTCACTCGGGATTCTGCCGCAGCTTTTGCCCAACGCCTTTCTGGCCCTCTTCATCGCCCTGACCCTGAATGCCGTCGGCGGCGGCCTGATCGAGGTGCTGGTCTCCCCTATCGTCAACTTTCTGCCGGGAGAGGCAAAGGCCTCCCGTATGGCCCTGCTGCACTCCTTCTACTGCTGGGGACACCTGGCCGTCGTCATCCTGACAACCCTGATGCTGCTGGCCATCGGCGAAGATCGCTGGTGGCTTTTGCCCCTCTTCTGGATGTCGGTACCGCTTGCGGCCGCCTTCCTCTTTTCGCGTGTCCCGATCATCGAACCACAGGAGCAGGAAGCGGGCCTTCCCGTCCGCCGGCTGCTGCGGCAGGGCGGTTTTGGGCTCATTCTCCTTTTGATGCTGGCCGCCGGGGCGGGCGAGCAGATCATGGCGCAGTGGTCCTCCTTTTTCGCCGAAGCCGGCCTTGGCGTTTCCAAGGTGACAGGCGATCTCATGGGGCCTTCGCTCTTCGCCCTGCTCATGGGTACGGGACGCTTCATCACCGGTCTGATAGGCAGCAGACTGCGGCTCAGACGCACCCTCTTCGTGGGCGGTATCACCCTCAGCGCGGGCTATCTGCTCAGCGCCTTCGCGCCCTGGCCGGTTCTGTCGCTTGCCGGCTGTGCCATCGCGGGCCTGGGCGTCAGCGTCATGTGGCCCGGCGTCACCAGTCTGGCCGCCGAACGCTACCCCGGTGGCGGCACTGCCCTCTTCGGCCTGCTCGCGGTGGCGGGCGATCTGGGCTGCGCCATGGGGCCGTGGCTGGCGGGACTTGTCTCAGCGGCAGTCATGGCGGCACCCACAGCCGCTGATACCGCCGCCCGATTCGGCTTCACGGTCACCGAGCTTGGCCTTCGCACAGGCATCCTTATCGGCCTGGTTTTCTCTGTCCTGCTCAGTGTCGGAGCCGGCTCACCGGAGCGCGGTCGGCGGTCCTGATTCGCCTCAAATCTGCAGCCTGACCAGAGCTCACCTGATTTGTTCATCCCACGTTCATCACCTGGCAGAAGTTTTGTTTCTTCGCCATGCTACAATTCCGCTGTGAGCACGGGCACCACGCGCGCCCGCTCCACCGCTTCGGACAGGATGGTCATGGCACGCTACTGTT
The DNA here is from genome assembly GCA_030055235.1 of Bacillota bacterium. Lineage (GTDB taxonomy): Bacteria > Bacillota > Clostridia > Saccharofermentanales > Fastidiosipilaceae > JAEZYR01. Next base: position 29,179 of record JASGUW010000150.1, on the reverse strand, counting down.
TTTACTGCAATCGTGAACTAAAACCCGGTGAAGCCTGCAGTTGCCGCACCGCGAGCCAACGCGCCCAGACAACGGAGCAGTCGCAGGCAGCCGGGCCTGAAGCCGCGGCTAAAAAGACACGGACGTGGCGGCGCACTCGTTCTGCCGTGAATTTTAACTGGCGGCGGGCGAGTGTTTCTGTCTTCGCATGGCTGCGTCAACTGCTTGAATTCTTCACCCAGCCAACCCAGGCCATCCGGCGTCATGCCCATGCAGGTCCCGTGACCTGGGCAACGGCTCTTTTCTTTGCCGTTGTCCTGAGCGCCATGCTGCAGGTCGCCATTGTGCTGGACAGCAGTTTCGGCAATCTGCTGCTCTACCACAGCCGCAAGCTTGCCGTGAATGTGACGCTGGGGACGCGCCTCAGGCTCTTCCTGCGCTTCCTGCCCTACCCCCTGCTCTACTTTGCCATCAAGTGGCTGCTCTACTTCATCATGCTGCGCCGTCAGCTGCGGCCCGCGGCGCTCGCCTCCGCCCTGACGCCCGGCGCCGTATATCTGGCCATGGTAATGGCCCTGGGGCAGTTTTTTGTCAGGAGCGGCGGCCTTCAGGCGCTCTGCCTGCTGATTGCCGCCATCATCCTCTGCCAGATCGCCGACCATCTGGCACTGGAGAGCCTTTTGTCTCTGCCCGCCGACCGTCTGCTGCGTCTGGCGCTGATCACGATCCTGCTGCTGGCAATCCTCTTTGGCGCCGTCCTCAATATTCTGCTGCCCAACATCAGTGATCTCAGGATCAGCTCGAATCTGGCCTGAGGCTTTGTTTCGCATTTGTTAACACTGGCTTAACTTGTCCTTCAAGGTACAATTGATTTATCATGCCTTGGTGTAGGCGTACATGACTATGTTCGCGCCCAATATGTTTCAGGAGGCCTGGATGGCACGATTGAAGAAACCCGACCCCGCCGCAGAACTGAATATGCCGCAACCGGCACTCAGACGTCTGCCGCAGTACTTTGGCTATCTCGTCCAGCAGCGGGAACAGGGGGTTGAGATCATCTCCTCATCCCGAATCGCCGAGGATCTCAACCTGCATCCGGTTCAGGTGCGAAAGGATATGGCCCTTACCCGCGTCAGCGGAAAGCCGCGAACGGGCTTTAACGTTCAGGCGCTGATCGATGAGCTGGCGCGCATGCTGGACTACAACAATCTCAAAAATGCCGTGGTCGTCGGCTGCGGGCACCTGGGCAGCGCTTTGCTGAACTATCGCGGTTTTCAAGGCTACGGCCTCAACCTGATGGCGGGCTTTGACAGTGATCCCAAGCTCGTTGGCAGTCGCGTCGGCGAGGTCCCGATCTATCCTCTGGATGAGCTCGACAGCGTTGTTCGAGAACACCAGGTCCAGATCGGTGTCATCACGGTTCCCCGCGACCACGCCCAGCACGTCTGTGACCTGCTGCTTGCCGCCGGGATCAAGGCCATCTGGAATTTCGCCCCTACCCACCTCAGCACGCCGGAGGACATTATCGTACAGAACGAGAACATCGCCGCTTCGCTGTCGGTGCTGTCCAAACGTCTCTCGGACCAGCAGCTGCGCCAGCGCAGCGATCAGATTGCTGAGGGCAGCAGCCAGGGATAGTGTCCTGGCGCCGCGAGCGGATTGCTGGGGACTGCAAACAGGGATAGTACAGCAAGCGGATTGCTGGGGACTGCAGCAGCCAGAGCCAGTGCTCTAGCGCCGCAAGCGGATTGCTGGGAACTGCAGCAGCCAGAGCCAGCGTGACAAATACAAATACGGATAATGAACAGGAGAATGTCTAAATGAGTCTTTATCTTGGCATTGATCTTGGCGGTACCCATATCAAAACGGGTATTGTCACCGACCGCGGCAAGCTGATCGACACGGAGTCGATTGCCACCCCTCTGGGCGGCAGCGGCGCCGAGCTGGCCCGTGCAATGCGCCAGGTGAATGACCGCCTTCTGGAGCGTCAGGAACTGACGCTCGACGATATCGAGAGCATCGGAGTCGGATCGCCGGGTATTGTTGATACCCAGACGGATTCGGTCATCTTTGCCGGCAATCTGCGCTTCCGCCATGAACCGCTCGGTGCCGAGGTCTCACAGGTCCACGACGGGAAACCCGTTCGTCTTGTCAACGATGGCAATGCTGCGGCTTATGGCGAATCAATCGTAGGCAGCGGCAGGGGCGCCTCCTCCCTGGTCATGATTACGCTCGGCACCGGTATCGGCGGCGGCATCATCATCAACGGTCACATCATCACCGGCTATGCCTACGGCGGCGCGGAGCTCGGCCACATGGTCATCGACCTGGACGGCCGCCACTGCACCTGCGGGCGCCGCGGCTGTTTTGAGACCTACGCCTCCGCCACCGGCCTGATCCTGACGACGCAGGACTATATGCGCAATCACCCCGAAACCATCATGTGGGCCCTCTGCGGCCAGAGTCTGGGCGGTGTCAGCGGGCGTACGGCCTTTGATGCGGCACGCGAGGGCGATCCCGGTGGGAAGGCCGTCGTCAACCTCTATATCCACCATCTGGCCGTAGGCCTGGGCAACATCGTCAACTCCATTGAGCCTGAAATTCTCTGCCTGGGTGGCGGCGTCAGCCATCAGGGTGACTTCCTGCTTAATCCTCTGCGCGAAGCTGTCTACGCCGAGCTGATCCCGGGCACGGTCGAGAAGACGCGCATCGTCCAAGCCAGCCTGGGCAACGACGCCGGCATCATCGGCGCCGCTCTGAGCGAGGTCTGGACCGAGCACAGCAGCACGACTGTCGTCTGAGTTCGCCGGCAGCCTGGCGAACAGCTGCTGTGATCGCGACTGCTGTGCGGTGACAGCAGCAGGCAGCAGAACAGCTGATAAGCAGATAAGCAGCAGATGAGCAAGTTTGCGGCTTATGTACGAAGACCTCGTGCATAGGCCGCTTTTTTGTGCGCGAAGAGCGGTTTTCTGCTCAGAATTGTTGCTTTTCAAAGACGCCACAAACAAGCCACTAACTACATAGGTACTGACAGCCTGGTAATAAAAAAGATCCCGCTGCACCGAAGATCCCGGTTTTGATTGCAGCACTTTAGCTCTGGACACTCATCCGCAGCCTTGAGCAGCTGCGGCTTCCCGCCGCTCTCTTCATTTTTCTATTTGCATATATGCAACGGGAGCATATATACAGCGGAAGCAATTGCTTACACAAGGGCAATGGCTCGAAAAGAGTCGTGCACATCAGGAATGTCGGGACGCGGGTAAGCATGCCAGAAGGCCGCTGGCCGGAAGAGTGAAGAGAAAGCAGCAGGCAGATACCTGGTGCTCAAAACGAAGAGAACTACAAAAAACAATATTTTTACTCACGATCTTGTCCATGGAAAGAATCGCACACGCCGCTGTGCGGCGTGCAGGGTCAAAATCGAGAGTTTTACAAAACAAAATTTGTATTTCTCTTCATCTTGACCAAAGGAGGGACGCGCGCGCCGCTACTGCACCGCGCGCTGGGTCAAAACAGCGTGTAAAGGCAAATTAGATTGCCCTTTCAGCCCATATTGACCACATAAGAGGCCGCGCACGCCGCGCGGCGCGCAGGATCAAAACGAAGAGAAATACAAAAACCGATTGTATTACTCTCCCTGTTCTGAGGGGTCATCGAGGAGGCCACTGTTCAGAGGGGTCACCAAAAAAACCACTGACTGCTCGCTTCTGACACGAATCCCTATAAAAGCCTGTCGCTTACGTGGAGGTGTTGGAATTTTTCCAGCTGCCCTTGAACAGTAAGCATCTCGCTTTGCGTACTGCTTTTCATGCAAAAGTCGAGTTTTCACTCCCCTTAGTTGCAAAGGCCTGCACTAAGCCAACACAAAACAACGCCGTTAACAACTCCGACGACTTGAAGGCCAAAAGCAGCGTCTGGCAAAAACATGCCAGCTCCTCTCAATCCTCTTCTATCCGCTTCAACCCGCTTCATTTCACTGCAATCAGCTTCGTTTACCGCTTCGCTTACCACTTCACCAGGTGCTCCCGGTGCTCCCGGTGCTTCCAGCGCTGCCGACTATAGACTCCAGTTCGCCCCCTCCGCCTGCAGCTGCTGCATGCGCCGGAAGACGCCGTCTTCACGGGCGCCAAGCTCAGCCGGACTGCCGGCCTCAGCCACCTGCCCGTCGACCAGCACGACAATCTTGTCGGCTGCGGCGACCGTGCGCATGCGGTGAGCGATGACCAGAACCGTTTTGCCGGCCAGCAGACGCGAAAGTGCTCCCTGCACCTTCGTCTCATTCTCGACATCAAGCGAGGCGGTGGCCTCGTCAAGGAGGACGATGGGCGCGTTCTTCAGCAGGGCACGGGCGATCGAGATGCGCTGCCGCTCTCCGCCTGACAGCCTGGCCCCGTTCTCCCCGATTGGCGTGTCATATCCCTGCGGCAGCCGGCTCACAAACTCATCGCAGTTGGCGGCAGCAGCGGCCTCCAAAACATCCTCATCACTTGCACCATGACGTCCCAGTCGGATGTTCTCGAGCACCGAATCGTCAAAAAGCATAACGTCCTGGAAAACCATGGAATAGGCGCCCAGCAGGACTTCCGGATCGACGGTGGAGATATCCACGCCGCCGACCTCAATCACTCCCGCGTCAATCTCCCAGAGCCGGGCGGCGAGGCGGGCGCAGGTGCTCTTCCCGGATCCCGAAGGACCGACAAGGGCCGTCACTTCACCTTCAGCGGCTGTGAAACTCACGCCCTTCAGCACGTCCTCGCGATCGTAGGCGAAGCTCACATCACGAAACGTGATGTCATAGTTCTTTGGGGCGAAGACTTCGCCACCTGTGGCCGTAGGCGTGTCGAAGATCTCCATCAGGCGCCGGGCGGAGACTTCTGAGACAAAGACCTCGGCGATCAGGGCCAGACTCTGGTCGAAGGGAGCGTAGATGCGCGTGATCACCAGCAGGAACAAAAGCAGCGTCATGAAGTCGACGCGGTTCTGGAGGATAAGCCTGGCCCCGGCCAGAATCGTACTCGCCACCCCCAGGCGCATGATGACACTGGCGGCGTTGACAAAGAGGCCGACAACGAGCTCGCTCTGCCGCAGTGTGGCCTCATGACTGTCAATCCTGGCATTCAGGGCATCCAGACAGCGCGCTCCCAGCCTGGCCGCCCGTATTTCACGGATCGTCTCCAGTGTCTCCTGAATGCCATCGGAAACCTCTACAGCCGCCTCTTTCACCCGTTCGGAATGGCGGCGGGCCAGCTTACGACTGCCAAAAAGCAGGGCAAAGGCGACCGGCACACCCCAGAGACAGGCCAGCGCCAGGCGCCAGTCGATGACCACCAGGGCGATCGCGACCAGCACCGTAGAGACAAAGGCACCGTAGAGATAGCCCAGCACATGCGACCAGACATGTTCCATGCGGTTGACGTCGCCCATGATGGCCTCTGTCAGATCCGCCAGATCGCGTCTGCCGAAATAGCCAAGCGGAAGGCGGCGCAGGCGCTCGGCCAGGGCGATGCGGACATCCCGCACCTCCCCGTAGACCAGACTGTAGGTGACGCGGTACTGCTCCAGGTGTGTGATGAAGGAAAGCAGGACGAAAGCAGCCGTCAACACGACAAAAGGCAGAGCCGCAGGGAGCGGGGCACCAAGCGTCAGAGTGTTGACAAAGCCCCGCAGCAGGCGATAGGGGATGCCCACTCCGGCAATGACGACCAGGTTGACAATGACCGTCCAGAACATGCCCCGCCTGGCATTGGCCACACCCCGATCGGACAGGGCAAACCTGCGTTTGAAGGCTTCGCCAAACATTCAAGGCTCCTCTCCCGCGCTCGAAATCCGCCATGCGAGCGCCTGGCGGTAGTCGGCCCACATTCGCGCATAGAGGCCCTCCGCCCGCAAAAGATCCTGATGGCTGCCCGACTCGACGAGGCGTCCCGCGTCGAGCACAAAAATCCGATCACAGGAAACCACGGTCGACAGGCGGTGCGCGATCATGATGACGGTCCGGCCCCGGGCCAGTGCCGCGAAGGCCTTCTGGATCAGGACCTCGTTTTCGGGATCGGCAAAGGCCGTCGCCTCGTCCAGCACGACAATCGGCGCGTCTTTCAGGATGGCGCGGGCGAGCGCAATGCGCTGCCGCTCCCCGCCGGAGAGCCAGGTGCCCTCAGAACCCAGCAGGCTGTCCATTCCCTGCGGCAGTTTTTCGAGGATATCAGCGCAGCGGGCAGCGTCCAGGGCGGCCTGAACCTCGGCGCGCGTGGCTCCTGGTCTGGCGGCACGGACGTTCTCCAGGACCGAGGCCTTGAAGAGGCGGCTGTTCTGGAAGACAAAAGCCACCTGATCCATCAGCACATCCGGGTCGATCTCCTTCACATCCACGCCCCCCACGGCCAGCGTTCCCGCAGTGACATCCCAGAAACGCGGGATGAGGCTGGCAGCGGTGGTCTTGCCGCCGCCGGAAGGACCGACCAGCGCCACGGTCTGTCCGGCTTCCACCAGGAAGGAAAGCCGATCCAGAGCGGGCAGCTCCGAGCCTTCATAATGAAAGGAGACGTTGCGAAACTCTACGCTGTTGTCCCGCGGCAACCGCGGCGCCTTTGTCACCGTCAGCTGCGGGGCATTCATGACCTGGTCGATGCGCTCCAGAGCGGTGGAGGCGAGCATCAGGCCACTGGCCGCAAACATGACCTTCGCCAAAGATGTGGAAATGATGGCCGAGAAGGCAGCGTAGAAGACGTAGTTCGCCACAAAGGCCGCGAAATTCCCTGCGGCCAGTTCTCCCGGCGCCAGAAAAAGGGCGACCGGGATCAGGAAGACAAAGGCGCCTTCGCTAAAGGTCAGATTGATGCTCTGCGGCAGGCGGCAGACCGCGCCCTGATAGTGCTCCGCCTTTTCGCTGTAGTCCTCGATCGCGTGGCGAAAGGCACGGAAAGAATGGACGGTCTGCTGGAAGACCTTGACTACCGGGATGCCGCGGACGTATTCAGTACCGGCCTTACTCATGCGATCCTGAGCCGCCTGGTAGGAAGCGATGAGACCGGCGTTTTTTCCGCCCATCATCGACATCATGGAAAGAGCGGAGATGACGGCGGCAATCAGGCAGGCCGCGCCCATGCGCCAGTCGAAGACGAGCATCAGCACCAGCATGCAGGCGAACATGGCAACGGTGCCTATGATGTCGGCCAGGTTGTGCGCCATCAGGGTCTCCGTCTCCGCAGCGGCACCGTCGAGGCGGTTGCGCAGCAGCCCCGACGCCTGCTGGTCGAAGAAGCCGAGCGGCGCCCGCAGCAGCCGGGCCATGCCCTGTTTGCGAATGTTGGCGGCGGTGCGGAAAGCCGCCAGATGGGTGCACATCAGGGCTGCAAAGTAGACAAGGATGCCCAATACGGCAAAGACAAAGGCCAGCCAGCCGTAGGTAGTGATTCTGTCAGCACTGCTCCAGTGGGGAGCGACGGCGAGCAGGTCGCGGGCTACCAGCCAGATGCAGATGTAGGGCAGCATGCCGAGGATCATGGCGACTGCGGACAGGGCGAGTCCGACATAGGTCAGCGGCCTGTAGCTGCCGGCATATTCAAGCAGTCTGCCTGCGGGAGATGATTTCTCTGTCGCAGCCATGCCGTTTTTCTCCTTCCTGCATGGCAGATACCGCGATCTGCAGTTCAACAAAGAAAAAGCCAGCCTGCGCTAACCGAAGGTTCCCAAAAACCGAATTCTGTTCGGCGGACACGATTTGGCACGGTTTGGTTAGCGCCGGCTAACTATGATTCCGAGAATAGCACTCCTGTTTCCTGCCTGTCAACAGTTTCGGGAGAATTTCCCAATATTTCCCGGGCTGGTGGCACTCTGACAGCTCGTGGGAATCCCTGTTTCCGGATGGAGCAACGGGAACAGACTGCTGCGTTTTTAGCTGGTGCTGATAAAACTTCCATTTGTGTCATTCTTTTGTGCAGCAATCGTTCAGGAGAAGCTCGAAAACGCCAGCATCTTTACAGAAAGCGACACAAATACAACGTCTTTTTGCTCTAACACGTGTCAATTCCGAATTGTTAGAGGTCTGGATCAGAGCCTTCTGAAGGAAAAATCAATTTGTGCATTGGCAGTTTGCCGCGCCTGTCACAGTCATCTGCAATAGGAATACCGTGTTTGAAGCAACTTCTGAGTGGGAAATATTCAGATACTACAAAGCCAGAAGGCCTGAAGCATTCGCATATATTACAATTAAGTATCAGCTGCCGAATCCATGAGCAGCCTGCTGTAAGGCACTGTATGGCGCGACTTATCCTATGATTCCAGCAATCACGATTAGAGTGTTTCTTACTGTCGTACGTTTTGAGGTTTTGTCATATCGCGTAATTGTCTGCTTCCGATGTGCACCTGCATACAAATGAAAAAAGCGGCGGACGGCTCGAGGCTGCGGAAAAGTGTCCAGATTGATGTTCCGCATTCATAAAGAGATCCTGACATGCCACATCCTCTAAGACAGGTATCAGCAGGTGCTTGCTTGGGAGTGAGTGAGGAGCTTCGAAAAAGGAGAGGTTCGACACAACTCCAAAAGTTGACCATTCCACTCTCGAATTGGACAAAAAAACGAGTTGTGTCAGAGAAAGCTGACACAACTCAAAACTTGACACACCATATAGATAAGAGTTGCTGTAACCTCACAGCTATCCCCTCTGAAGCAGCTAGAAGCGATCGTCGAAACAGCCCCATTTCTGTCAAAAGGCCTGTTCTCCCCAGCTGTATTCGCCGTCTGTGGCCGGGCGCATGTCAGGGATACCGGGAAGCAGATGAAGATGCCGGGAGGACGGCGGGCAGGGGCAGAAGAGCAGTTTGCCGGTTTCTGGCCCTCGAGATTCTGTCAGCACCCCAGCCTGGCCAATTGGCCCTTGCTCCCGCCAGCAGCAGTTTTTTCGTTTGAGTACGGTCGCTGCTCCAGCATGGGACTTGTGCCACTGATATCCCTGAGAACGCTGTTCAGGCTCCAGAGCGCCTGCACCCGTCACCGCCAGAAGCGGCGGCGGGGATGCGGGGCCAGCGCGGACAGCGCGGACTTCGGGCTCAAAGACGGCCGGCCGGCTGTTGGTGGCGGTCGAGGAGTCGGGCTTCGCAGAAATAATCACAATGTGGACCTCATCCGCCCGTCCCCTGGGTGCCAAGGACCTTACCTGCGTTTGTTCACAGCATAATGTTCGCTATTGGGATTTTGACATCCTGTTTGTACCAGATCAGGCATGCAGAGGAAATCGGGGTCACTCCTCTTGAGTTGCCGGAGTCAGACATTTCGCAAGGATAAGAAGAGCGGCACTGTGATGATTCGCCCCAGAAACAAGTTGACTTTCAGGAACTTTTTTTACTCAAGACGACCGAATCTGCCTTGTTCATTCACAATGAATACAAGGAAGAAGAAAAAGGAACTTTATCTAAACCCGGGAAACGGGAAAAACTATATCATGGCTGGCATGGATTGGGTAAATATTCAGAATTTGAAGAGGAGAGATGATGATGGAAAGAGTTTATGTATCCGATATAACCCTGAAGAGGATAGGTAATGCCCCGGACTATTCGTTAAGCTTTCGGGAAAAGATCGATCTGGCTGAAGAACTGGATCGCCTGGGTGTATCAATTATTGAGACCGCAGGCATTGAGAACCTGAAAACCGACAGTCTCCTGATCAAGTCCATTGCCTCTGCTGTAGGCCAGAGCGTAGTGGCTGTCCCTGTCGACCTGGAAGGTCAAATGCTTGAAGCAACCTGGGAGGCCCTTAAGGATGCGGCACATCCCAGGCTGCAGGTCCCGGCTCCGGTCAGTACCGTCCAAATGGAATATCTGACCCATATGAAGCCGGATGATCTGGTTCAGGCCATAGCCAAAACCATCAAGGCCTGTAAAGAGCTCTGTGATGAGGTGGAGTTCATTGCCCTTGACGCCAGCCGCAGTGAACCGGACTTTCTGCGCCAGGTACTGAATACAGCCATTGATGCCGGGGCTGGCATTTTAACCATCTGTGACACGGCAGGAACCATGTTCCCTTATGAGTTCAGGGCCTTTCTCAGAGGCATCATCGAGGACGTAGACGGGGCTGACAAGGTGCGCATCGGGGTGTCCTGCGCCAACGAACTGGCACTGGCGGATGCCTGTGCTCTGGCTGCCATCCAGACCGGTGCCCGTGAAATAAAGGCCACGGCCATTGACCTCAATACCGTTTCCCTGGCCAACCTGGCCAAGCTGGTCTCGCAAAAGGGTTACACGTTTAACGTGCAGACCGGTATCCGCATGGCCCAGCTGGGCAGGAGTATGGACCGGATTGAATGGCTGTGTAAAACACACCGCAGCAAAGGCTCACCCTTTGACTACGGCGTGGCCCAGGTGGAAGAAGACTTTCTGGCCCTTCATGCCCATGAGGACAGGGCTACCGTCGTCCGTGTCGCCAGGCAGATGGGCTATGACTTATCCGAAGATGATGAGGGTAAGGTCTATGAAGCCTTTCTCAGAATCGCCGGTAAGAAGGGAAGCGTGGGTCGAAAAGAACTGGATGCCATTGTAGCCTCAGTGGCCATGCAGGTTCCCCCCACCTATCAGGTCAAATCCTACGTCATTAACAGCGGCAATGTCATTACCGCCACAGCCCATATTGTGCTGACCAAAGAGGATGAAGACCTGGAGGGCGTCAGCGTCGGAGACGGTCCGGTGGATGCAGCCTTTCTGGCCATTGAGAATATCACCGGCTACCACTATGAACTGGACGACTTCCAGATCCAGGCTGTGACCCAGGGGCGGGAGGCCATGGCGGAAACGGTCGTTAAGCTCCGCTCCAACGGCAATGTCTATTCCGGTTACGGCATCTCAACGGACATCATCGGTGCCAGCATCCGGGCCTATGTCAGTGCCCTGAACAAAATCGTCTATGAAGAGGTGAGCTGATGAAACTGTCTTTTTCAACCCGTGGATGGGACCATTTAGGCTGGGATGAGTGGGTAGATGCTGCCCTGCAGATGCGCTTTCAGGGTCTGGAAATCTACAGCCTGCATAAGAATCCTGCTTTATATGAACTCACCGGCCCTTTCCACCAGTCTAACCGGATCGGAACCAGGCGCTCGCTTTTCGACAACAAATTAAGCATTTCCTGCTTTGACAGTTACTGTGATCTTTCCCAGGAAGATCCCGAAACCCTGAAGCAGGTTCGCTTTCTCATGGATACAGCCCAGGCCATGGAAGTCCCTTATGTAGCGGTGGCGGCCCTGAAAGAAAATCCGGATCAGGTTCATAAAAACTTGGAGGCCCTCCTTCCCTATGCGGCAGACAAAGGCATTATCCTGCTGGTCAAAACCTGCGGGATCTATGGAGACACGGCCCGCCTGCGGGACCTGCTCAACACCTTCGCCTGCGATGAGCTCGCCGTCCTGTGGGATATGCACCACCCCTACCGCAGTTTTCACGAAGATCCGGCGGAGACCATCAAAAATCTGGGGGCCTATGTCCGCCATGTTCATCTGAGAGACTCAGACGATGCGGATACCTATAACCTGATCGGTGAGGGAACTCTGCCGGTGGCTGAGATGATCAATGCCCTCTATTCCATTAATTACGGAGGCTTTATCTCTCTGGAATGGAAACCGGTCTGGATGGAAGACCTCCAGGACCACGAGATCATCCTGCCCCACTTTGTCAACTATATGAAGCGCTTTCAAAGCCCCAAAAGCCGGAAGAAAGAGCTCTACTATAACTTTGACCACACTGGCCAGTACATCTGGGAGCCGGATATTCTCATCGATACGACCTTCTCTCAGATGCTGGACCGGGTCGTGGAAGAGTTTCCTGACCAGTACGCCTTTAAGTACACCACACTGGACTACACCCGAACCTATTCGGAATTCCGTGATGACGTGGATACCTTTGCCCGTGCCCTGCTGTCTCTGGGCGTTCAACCGGGCAGCAAGGTGGCCATCTGGGCGACAAACCTGCCGGAGTGGTTTATCACCTTCTGGGCCACGGTCAAAATCGGTGCCGTCCTGGTCACCGTCAACACCGCCTATAAAATCCATGAGATCGAATATCTGCTCAGGCAGTCGGACACACATACGCTGGTAACCATTGAATCCGCTCTGGATTCCAACTATGCGAAGGCGATCCAGGAACTTTGTCCTGAGCTGGAAAATACGGTAGCCGGTGAATCCCTCCATGCCAAAAGGCTCCCCTTCCTGAGAAATGTCATTACGGTCGGTTTCCGCATGAAGGGCTGTTTGACCTTTGCCGAGGCCATGGGCCGGGCTGACAGGGTTCCTCTGAAAGACGTTCACAGTCTGGCTGCTGCTGTCAAGGTGGACGACGTCTGCAACATGCAGTACACGTCCGGAACCACCGGTTTTCCCAAGGGGGTCATGCTGACCCACTACAACATCGTCAACAACGGCAAGGCCATTGGCGACCGCATGGGCCTGTCCACAGCAGACCGCATGCTGATCCATGTGCCGATGTTCCACTGCTTTGGCATGGTCCTGACCATGACAGCATCCATGACCCATGGGGCTACCATGTGCCCCCTGCCCTATTTTTCGGCCAAGGCCTCCCTGGCCTGCGTCAATCTGGAGCGGATTACGGCCATGAACGGCGTTCCCACCATGTTCATTGCCATGTTCAACCATCCCGACTTTGCCAGGACTGACTTCTCCTATATGCGGACCGGCATTATGGCCGGATCTGGCTGTCCTGCCGAACTGATGCGTCGGGCAGCCCAGCCCCACCCGGAAGGCATGTCCATGCGGGGCATCGTCAGCGTCTATGGTCAGACGGAGACTTCGCCTGGCAACACCATGAGCGCCTGGCAGGATCCTCTGGATATGCGTGCCCAGACCGTGGGCTATCCCTTCCCCCATATTGAATGCAAAATCGTAGACCCGGAGACCGGAGAAGAGCTGGGGGCCGGTGCCGACGGGGAATTCTGTGCCAGAGGCTACAACGTCATGAAGGGCTACTACAAGATGCCCAGAGAGACCAAGGAAGCCATCGACCAGGACGGCTGGCTCCACTCCGGCGACCTGGCGCAAAGGACACCGGAAGGGTATTACGTCATTACCGGCAGGCTCAAGGACATGATTATCAGGGGTGGAGAGAATATTTATCCCAAGGAAATCGAGGAGTTTATCTACACCCATGACAAGGTCCGGGACGTTCAGGTGATCGGCATACCCAGTCAAAGATATGGGGAAGAAGTCATGGCCTGCGTCATCCTCAAGGATGGGGAAAGCATGACGGAAAGGGAGATGAAGGACTATATTGCCTCCAGTTTGTCGCGCCACAAGGTGCCCAGGCACGTGGTCTTTATCGACAGCTTCCCCATGAATGCCGCCGGCAAAATCATGAAATACAAGATGCGTGAAAATGCCGAAGCGTATTTGAAAGCCGCTAAAGGAGAACCCAATGACTAAACCCATCGTCACCATGGACGGCAATGAGATTGCTGCGGACATGGCCTATGGCTTTACAGAAATCGCAGCGATCTATCCCATCACCCCTTCCTCCCCCATGGCGGAGCATACGGACGCCTGGGCGGCCAGGGGACGGAAGAATTTCCTGGGTCGCGAAGTGACTTTGGTGGAAATGCAGTCTGAGGCAGGAGCCATTTCCGCCGTCCATGGGGCCCTGCAAACCGGAGCTCTGGCAAGCTCCTTTACATCCAGCCAGGGCCTGCTCCTGATGATCCCGGTTATGCACAGGATTTCCGGAGAGAGGCTGCCGGGCGTCCTCCATGTGGCCGCACGAGCTGTGGGAACGCATGCGCTCAGCATCTTCGGCGACCATTCCGACGTCATGAACTGCCGGCAGACCGGCTTCGCCATGTTGTCCACGGGAAGCGGCCAGGAGATTGCTGACCTGGCCCCCATCGCCCACCTGGCTGCCATCAAGGCCCGCATTCCTTTTCTTCACTTCTTTGACGGTTTCCGGACGTCCCATGAACTGGCCAAGATCGAAAGGCCTGAAGATGAATTCCTCCAGAGTCTTTTAGACAAGGAAGCTCTGGCAGCCTTTCGGGCCCAGAGCTTAAACCCTGAACGACCCAGGCTCAGGGCCACCGTGCAAAACCCGGACATCTACTTTCAGGTCCGGGAAGCCAACCAGCCCTTCTATGACCGCCTGCCGGGCATCGTCCAGGACTACATGGATGCCATCAGTGCCTACACGGGACGGAGCTACCGCCTCTTCAATTATTACGGCCATGAAGAAGCGGACCGGGTCATCGTGGCCATGGGTTCCGTCAGTGGAACCATCAAGGAAGCAGTAGACTACCTGAATGAAAGAGGCCAGAAAGTGGGCTTTATCCAGGTCCACCTCTTCAGGCCCTTTTCCATGGAACATTTCCTGGCTGCTCTTCCGGACACCTGCAGGCGCATCGGAGTCCTGGACCGCTGCAAGGAAATGGGATCAGCCGGAGAGCCCCTCTATCAGGATGTCTGCTCTGTTCTCTACCGGACCAGACCGGAGATTAGCGTGGTGGGTGGCAGGTATGGTCTGGGCTCCAAGGATACCGATCCTTCCCAGATCCTGGCCGTCTTTGAAAACCTTAAGACAGATCAGGCTAAAAACAGCTTTACCATCGGAATTACTGATGATATTAACCAGTCTTCGCTGGCGTACGACCTGACGGAAAAAATCGGCAATTCGGATCTGGTCTCCTGCAAGTTCTGGGGACTGGGCGGAGACGGGACGGTGGGAGCCAACAGGAACACCGTACAAATCGTCAACGAGACCACCGACCTCTATGCCCAGGCGTATTTTGAATACGATGCCAAGAAGTCCTTTGGCGTCACCAAGTCCCATTTAAAGTTCAGTGCCCGGCCTATCCGCGGCTCCTACTATGTTAAGCAGGCTGATTTTTTAGCCTGCCACAACCAGCGCTATATCGAAACCTATGACATCGTGGATGAAATCGTCCCCGGCGGCACCCTGCTCCTGAACTGCAGCTGGGCTCCTGAGGAACTGGAAAGCAAACTGCCCGACCCTGTCAAGCGCCAGCTGGCGTTGAAGGACATCCAGGTCTATATCATCGACGCAACAGAAATTGCCATCGCCCTGGGTCTGGGCGGCTTTACCAATACGGTCCTGCAGGCTGCCTTCTTCTCCCTCTTCAAGGTCCTGCCCCTGGATGAGGCGGCGGAGAAACTGAAGGCGGCCGTAAGGGCTACCTACTTCGCAAAAGGCGACCTCATCGTCAACCGCAACCTGGCAGCCATTGACGCCGGCATCAAAGGCGTCAAGAAAGTGGATGTCCCCAGGACCTGGCTGGAGTGCTCTGATGCGAAGGAAGCCCCGGATCCCGGACTTCCCCAGGTGGTTAGGGACTTCCTGATCCCCATCAACAGGCAAAAAGGTGACAGCATGCCCACCAGTGCCTTCATTGGCTATGAGGACGGGGCCTTTGAAATGGGCATGACCGCCTATGAAAAACGCGGAATTGCTGCCCGCATTCCCAGGTGGATAGCGGAGAACTGCATCCAGTGCAACAGGTGTTCCTATGTCTGTCCCCATGCCTGTATCCGCCCCTATCTGCTGAACAAAGAAGAAGTGGAAAGGGCTCCTGAAGGCTTTCAGACCATCCCGGCCACAGGATCTGCGGCCAGGGGCCTGGAATACAGCCTGCAGGTCTCTGCCTATGACTGCACCGGCTGTGGCAGCTGTGTCCATGTCTGTCCGGCTAAAAACAAGGCCATTGAACTGGTGCCGGCGGACTTGAATGAAGATATGTTGATCCCGTGGTCTTACGCTCAAACTCTGTCTGACAAGGGAGATCTCTTCAGTCCCTTGACCGTCAAGGGCAGCCAGTTCCGCAAGCCGCTTCTGGAATTCTCAGCCGCCTGTGCCGGCTGTGGGGAAACCCCCTACGCCAAGCTCATGACCCAGTTATTCGGTGACCGGGTCTATTGGGCCAATGCCACCGGCTGCAGCCAGGCCTGGGGATCTCCCATGCCCGGTATCCCCTATACCGTCAATGAGAAAGGTCATGGCCCGGCCTGGTCCAACAGCCTCTTTGAAAACAATGCGGAGTTCAGTCTGGGCATGGCCCTTTCCGTCAACCATCAGAGAGAAAGTCTCAAGGCCCGGGTCCAAAATCTTATGTCAGCCACGGAGAATGCTTCCCTGAAAGAAGCCGCACGGAACTGGCTGGATACCTATGATGACTTCGAAGCTTCCCAGTCTGCCAGCGGGAAACTGATCGAAGCCCTGAAAGAGGATGGCTCTGACCAGTCAAAGGCTATTCTGGCGGACAGTGAGCATCTGGCTAAAAAGACCTTCTGGATGTTCGGCGGAGATGGTTGGGCCTACGATATCGGCTTTGGCGGTCTGGACCATGTGGTGGCCAGCGGCGCAGATGTCAACGTCTTTGTTGTAGATACCGAGGTCTATTCCAATACCGGCGGCCAAAGCTCCAAGGCCACTCCCATCGGAGCCGTGGCGCAGTTTGCCTCCTCCGGCAAAGCCAGCCATAAAAAGGACCTGGGTGCCATGCTCATGACCTATGGCAATGTCTATGTGGCTCAGGTGGCGATGGGCGCAGACAACAGCCAGGTTCTGAAAGCTCTGCAGGAAGCCATGGCCTGGAAGGGACCCTCTGTCGTGATCGCCTATGCTCCCTGTATTGCCCACGGCATTCGTCTGGGCATGGACAAGGTCCAGACAGAGATGAAGCGGGCTGTGGAGGCCGGCTACTGGCTGCTCTACCGCTACAATCCGGCGAATCCCGAGACTCCCCTGACCCTCGACTCCAAAGAGCCTTCCATGAGCTATGAAGAATTCCTGAAAGGTGAGACCCGCTATGCCTCTCTGGTCAGAACCTTCCCCGACAGGGCGGAAGTCCTCTTTGAAGAAGGTCGACGCGCTGCCATCGAGAGGTACAGAAAATACAAGCGGCTGGAGGATATGCAGACGCTGGCGAATTGTGATGAGTAGGGTTTGCTGCTGACAGCCTGCTACGCTTTTGCAGCAGCTTTGCAGCAGCTTTGTGGGCCGGCAGTGATTTTCTCGTAAGCAGATTGCAAGTTGTAATTGTCGACTGACAGCCACAAGCGACTTTTGTGCGCAAATGAGACGTCCAGGAAGTCTATGACTTTCTGGACGTCATTGTTTTACAGGACGGGCGATGAGAGGTCTCCTATTTGATTCCTTTAAACGAAAAAGTCAATTTGTACTTCTGGTAGTTTTGTCGCGCCCGGCGAAGCGATCTGAATCTGAAGAGCCTCCGAAATTGACAAAAAGTCGAGTTGTGTCAGCAGAAGGTGACACAACTCCAAAAGTTGACAAATCCACCCTCGATTTTGGCAAAAAAGCGAGTTGTGTCAGCAGAAGGTGACACAACTCCAAAAGTTAGCAAATCGAGTAGATTAGAGGTACTGGAACCTCACAGCTAGTTTCTCTGAACAGCGCCTAAGCTGCCAGCGCGTTCAAGTGCTTTGCTTACAAGAGGTGCTTTTTCTTCACAGCTGCGCCTTTCTATCTGAGTAAGCGGTTCATAATCGGGCTGGTGACACCTGCTGCGCCATGATTATTAATGCAGTACGAAACCATGTCTAATGTGCATTCACAATACCTTGCGCGTTGAGGGATCTCCTCTTTATTCTTGTATGGCTGATTTTTTAAGTTTCGTGCTGGCTTCGGGGCAATATCGAGGAATTTGATCAGGGGCTGGACAAAAATTGCGCTGGTGCCCCAAAACCGGGGCAGGAACGAAAAAGCTGAGCCAGCTGTGACCTCCTGCAGCTGCGACACCTATCTGAGCCGCGCAGTTAGCAGTTTGACTCAGCGCCCCTTCATACGAATTCACAAACGATGCAGGCTCCTTGAAGAAAGCGCCTATTTTCGCCTGCCGGGGCCCTGACTGGGGCGGATTACAGCAGCCTGACGCGGAAGAGGGCGGTTTTTAGCCCACCCCAGGAGTGACGAACGCACGGAAAATGAAACTCCCCAACCGCGGCAGGCAGCCTGCCTGTCGCTTCAACTAGAGCGGAGGTTCTTTCATGGCGTATCCAACACTCAGGGATCATTCTCCCCCGATCGACCCGCGTTCGCCCATCCCACGACGCGGTACCAGAAGACTAAGGGCTGTCTGCGCGCTGCTTCTTGGTCTCAGCCTTCTCTTCCCCCAGCTGGCTCTGGCCATAGACTGGCCGGAGACGGTGCATGTCATTGAGGCGGACGTACATCGCGCAATCTATGTTAAAGGCTCTTCCACACCCATGGTCAATGCCGACCTGCGCATCGCAGACGGAAAAGGGCCGGATGGAAAGGGCACCATTTTCTACTGCATCGACCAGAGCCTGAACGGGGCCAACACACGGCCGACAAGGGAGAGCTGGCAGCATGTTCTCAACAACAATGCGTCAGCCATGCGCGGCCTGGTTGCTCTTCTTGACGCCGGTGCCCCGAACGTCAACGGAGCCGGCAACTGGTCCGCCTCCATCCAGGCCACGCGTTATGCGATCTGGGCCTGGATGAACACCTGCGGTTTCACGTCCAACACCATGACTGCCGCCGAGCTCATGAACGGCTATGAGGACAACGCCGCCGGCAAATTCGCCAAGTCTCTCTACCGCATCGCCGAAGCCGGCACGACTCTGCTCACGGGGCAGCTTGAGCTCTCTCCCCAGTCTCCGGCCTGGACCGTGAGCGGTGAGCGGGTAACGACAAACGTCACTGTCAACGGCAGCTTCGACCGCTTCAGCATCCAGCTGCCGGCAGCGGCGACCGCGACGCCGACAGGCGGGGGACCGGGCACCAGCGTGACCTTGAGCATGCCGATCGCTGCTGCAGCCACTGAGCAGACCTTCACCTTTAAGGCCGGCACCAGCTCGCGCAGCCCGGCACGCTATGGCTGGTACAGCGGCAGCGGCGTCACCCAGGATCTGGTCGGCCATCCGGGACAGGAGCTGCTCATCACAGATACGCGTTCCGTGACACTGGCACCGCCCCTCGCCCGCTTCCGGATTGAGAAGCAGGGCGATGACGGATCCCGGATTCAGGGCGCCAGTTTCGACCTCAGGCAGAATGGCACAAAGATCGCTCAGCTTGAGACCGGCGCGGATGGCACTGTCCAGAGCGGCTGGTTCGCACCCGGCAGCTATGAGATCGTCGAGTGCCATGTTCCTGCACCTTATGTCCTTGACTCCACTCCCTACGCTTTTACGCTCGCCGCCAGCAGCGGTCAGGAACAAAGGATCGTCCGCACGAATCGGCGTCAGACAGGACGTTTGATTGTATCCAAGCAAAGTCCGGACGGCATCCCGATTGCCGGGGCCCGCTTCGCCATCCTGCCGGAGGACGGCGACAACGTGCTCGCCGAGATCGAAAGCAACAGCGAAGGCATCGCCACAAGCGACAGTCTTCCCCTTGGCCGCTACCGGGTCCGGGAACTCTCAGTGCCCGCACCCTGGCTCCCGGATGGCACGGAGCAGAGCTTTGAACTCGCCTATGCCGGCATGGAGGCGGCTGAGGCTATCGTTAATCTGACGCTGGTCAACGGGGCGGCCCGGGGCCGCATTCGCCTGGAAAAGCGCGATCAGGAGACAGGTGCCCGGTCGCAGGGCGATGCCACACTCGCCGGTGCCGTCTATCGCATTGAGGATCATGGAGGACAGGAGGTTTCCCGCCTGACTACGGACGAAAACGGAGTCGCGCTGTCCCCTGAGCTCCCCCTTGGCCGCTACACCGTGATTGAGGAATCGCCACCTCCGGGCTATCTCCTCGACCCCACACCACAGAGCGTCGAGCTCAGCTACAGCAATGAGAAGACGGCTGTCGTTGAGACGGTCTGTCAGGTCAGGGACAGGGTATTGCGCGGTTCCGTTCAGATCAACAAGAGCCGGAGGAAAAGCGGAGGCGACGGCGACAGCAGCCTGGAAGCGCTTGGCGGTATCACCTTCAATCTGACCCTGATCTCTGACCCGGAACAGACTTACAAAGTGGAGAGCGACGCGAACGGCATCGCGGTCTGGGAAAACCTTCCCTACGACGACTATCTGCTGGAGGAAGAGACCCCGGTCTGGGCCAAACCGTCAGAGCCCCGGACCGTCCACATCCCTTATGGCGACCGTGACGGCGCTGTGGAGCAGATCGACATCATAAACGAAAGCTATCAGGCGCGTGTCCGGGTGGTGAAGGTCGACCAGGAGACAGGCGAAGCCATCTGTCAGGCGGGGATCCGCTTCCGCATCATTGATCTGGCCACGGGGGAACCGCTGCGCCAGACCGTCCACAATCCCTCAGCGCAGAGTATTGAGGTCTGGGAAAGTGATGAAACGGGCTCTGTCACTCTCCCTGAAATGCTGCCCTACGGTCAGTACCGCATTGAGGAACTCTCCGCTCCTGACGGCTACGTCCTGAGTGAAGAGGGGCTCTCTTTCAAGATCGATGAGACTGTTCGTGACGGAGAGACAGTGACACTCTCTTTCGCCAATCGGCGTATTCAGGGGCATATCGCCATCAGCAAACACAGCCGCCATGACGGGCGCCCGCTCCCCGCTGTGACCTTTGTGCTGACGAATGAAGCCGGCGAAGAAGTGGCGCGCCTGGTCACGGATGCCAACGGCGAAGCGACCAGTGAGCTGCTGCCCTACGGCGTCTACCAGATCACCGAAGCGGTACCGGCGGGCTTCATCGCCGCTGAGAGTCAAAAAACGGTCACCGTCCGTCAGGATGCCGAGACCGTCAGACTTGAACTTGAAAACGAGCCGACGGCTGTACTGATCAAAAAGCTCGATGGCGGCAGCGGTCGGGCACTGCCCGGAGCGGTCTTCAGGATTCTGAACGAAGACGGTGAAGCGCTCACGCTCCTCAAAGAGGGCGGCATCTGGCGTCCATCGGCGGGTCGGGAAGGCACACAAGAAGCGGTAACCGACAGCGACGGCGAACTGCTCATCCACGAACTCCCCTTTGGCAGCTATCGGCTGCTGGAGGCAAACGCCCCTGCCGGCTACTGTCAGGAATACCGGGAGATGGCCTTCAGCGTCGATGCAGACAGCTGCGCCTCTCTCCCTCTCCTCCTTGAGCTTGCAAACGAACCCACCGCCGTGCGTATCAAAAAGCTTGACAGCAGCAACGGCCGGGCGCTGGCCGGCGCGGTCTTCAGGGTTCTGAACGAAGACGGCGAAGCGCTCACGTTCCTCAAAGAAGCTGGCGTCTGGCGTCCTTCAGCGGCTCGGGAGGCGACACAAGAACCAGTAACCGACACCGACGGCGAACTGCTCATCTACGGCCTGCCCTTTGGCAGCTATCAGCTGCTGGAGGCAAACGCCCCTGCAGGCTACTGTCAGGAAAAGCGGGAGTTTGCTTTCAGTGTCGATACAGACAGCTGCGCCTCTCTCCCCCTCCTCCTTGAGATCACAAACGAACCCACCGCCGTGAACATCAAAAAGTGCGACGCCGACAGCGGCCAGGCACTGGCCGGCGCCGTTTTCAAAATACTCAACGAAGACGGCGAATCACTCACGTTCCTCAACGAAGACGGCATCTGGCGTCCTGCGGCGGCTGCGGAAACTGCGGAAACTGCGGAAACTGCGGAAGCAGCAGAAGAGCTGATAACGGGTTCCGACGGCGACCTGCTCATCTACGGCCTGCCCTTTGGCAGCTATCAGCTGCTGGAAGAGATGCCGCCTCCGGGATACCGCCGGGAGGAACGGGAATTCCCCTTCACGGTCGGCACGGAAAACAGCAGCTCCGCAGCGCTTGAACTTGGCATCAGCAACGAAGCACTTGTCGTCGAGCTCAGCAAGCAGGACATCACCAATGCCGCCGGGCTCCCGGGCGCCACCATCCGCATTGCCACAGAGGACGGCACCGTCGTCTTCGAGGACATCACGGCTGCCGACGGAACCGTCCGTGCCCGCTGCCTCGAACCGGGCTCCTATGTCTTCTACGAAGAGTACGCGCCGGAGGGCTACCTGCTCTCAAGCGACCGCCTGCCCTTTATCCTGCACCCCGACGGCCGCGTCGAAAGTGAGTCCGTCATCCTCTACAACCGGCCGACCGAGCTCGTGATCCGAAAAGAGACGGATGATGGCGAAGCGCTGGCCGGTGTCAGCTTTTCCATCCAGGATGAGAACGACACCACCCTCTCCTTCCGCCGCGACGAAAACGGAGCCTGGCGGCCCGTGGCGGCCTCCCGGGCCGCCGAGCTCCAGGCTCACGGAATCGAAGTTTCAAGCGAACTCGTCAGCGACAAAGACGGCCTCATCCGCGTCCTGGCTCTGGCCCGCGGGCAGTACCGGCTGCAGGAGGTCAAAACACCCGCCGGCTTTGTGGCGGGCGTGCCGCTCGACTTTCGCATTGATCCCGAAATGGATGAGGGCAGCCTCTCCATCACGGTCAGCAACAGACGGCTTCCGCCGCCGGCCGCTCTGACAAAGACGGGAAGCGGAATGCCTAGTCCAAGTGAACGACTTCTGGGCCTGGCCTTCCTGCTGCTCGCTACAGTTCTCTTCTTCCGACTCAGGTCCAGAGCTGCTCGGGATAGAGCCGGGCGGCAGTCATCTCCGCAATGGCCGCACGTACCTGCGGCAGATCCTCAGGATAGGTGATGCCGTACCACTTGTTGTTGCTGCGCAGGACGCGCACCCGGGCGCTGCCTTCGGCGATGAGCTCTCCGACCACGGAGGGCAGGAAGAACTCACTGGCATTCGGGCTGTCCTCTCTCACCTTGTCGAGATAGGCCGGGAAGCGCCGCTCGAGCTCCGCCATAAAGGCCTGCGGGAAACCCCAGATATTCATTGAGACAACCGACTGCGGCGACACCTGGGTCCAGGTTTCGCCGCCGTCCTCACTGAAGGCGGTCTGCCCGTCCGCATCGGAGACGATGCGGGTGCGCTCGGTGATGGACAGCAGGTGGTTATTGGCGTCGAGCTCACAGATGCCGCGGGAGACATAGCCGTGCTCGGTAACGGTATTGGCGAGCTGATAGCCGACCATGGAAAGTGACAGCAGGTCACTTTCGGCAGCCGGACGTGACAGGACCGCATGGATCAGCTTGAAGGCTTCGGAGCCGTAGTAATCGTCGGCGTTGATCACGCAGAAGGGGCCCTTGATCAGGTGGCGGGCGGCCAGGACGGCATGGCCCGTACCCCAGGGTTTGGTCCGGCCCTCAGGAGCATGATAGCCCGGGGGCAGATCATTGAGATCCTGGAAGGCATACTTGACTTCCATCACCCGGCCGATACGATCGCCGATGGCCGAGCGGAAGGCCTCTTCCAGTTCACGGCGAATGATGAAAATGACGGTCTCAAAGCCTGCCACCCAGGCGTCATAGATGGAGTAATCGATGATGGCCTGTTCGTGTCCGGAGACATGCTCGAGCTGCTTGAGCCCACCGTAGCGGCTGCCCATGCCCGCGGCCATGATGACCAGCACGGGTTTGGCGGAGGGCTCACTTTTCTCTTCCGGCACCTCAATACGCGGCAGCTTCTCAAGCTCGGCGGCGACATCGGCGGCCGGGGGCTGCGGCAGCTGAGCCGCTCCGACCGTCTCAAAGTGCAGGAAACCCAACCAGTCCTCACGGCTGAACCAGTGCGAGCCCGGGCGGCAGTGGTAGCCGAGCGCGGGGCTGACGACGGCAAAGGGCTGCGGCAGACCGTCCTCCCCCAGGACAAAGTCGCCGGCGCTGAAGTGCGTCTGCGGATCCAGGGGCCAGGCCCGCCGGGCCAGCAGCATGGCCAGATACTCGCTCGCCGGATCCGCCCAGCTGTCCCGGGCGGCACTGGCGACATAGACGCGGCGCGGCGCCACCGCTGCCAGCAGCTGGTGCTGGTCGCAGGGCAGATCCGCCTCACGGCCGGCATAGTCCAGGTAGCGGGGGCAGAACCAGTAGGGGAAGTTTCCGGTAATGTCGGCGATCTGTTCGCCGTCCTTCCCCCGGGTCACGGCGGCTCCGCTGCAGCCGGACTGGTTGACCATGACCGCGGAGAAGCGGCTGTCAGAGGCGGCCGCCCAGAGCGCTGTCTTGCCCAGGCGTGAATGCCCGGCCACGACGATGCGCCGCTGCTGGACCCAGGTCTGGGACGCCAGGTAGTCAGCGGCCCGACTGGCCGCCCAGGCCCAGAGTGCGATCTTTCCCCAGCTGTCGGGCGCCGCGGGGTCGCGGTCGATGATGCCGGCCAGCCCGTTCGTGAAATCGCCGTCGTCGCTCGTGATCGCCTCATAGGGCACGACGATCAGGCCGTAGCCGCTGTCAAGAATCTCTTCCAGCGGAGCCTGACCCGCCGTTGGCCAGGGCGTAAAACTCAAGTAGACAATGACAGGGACCGGTTCATCCAGGCGCAGCGGGCGCAGCACCGTCAGCTGGGCCTCACGCTCACCGCCGGTGGTCTTGAGGCCCAGGGAGACGGTCATGAGCCGGGCTTTGCCTCCAAAGACCTCCTCAGCCTCTCCCGTCTCCCGGAAGCTTATATCCTCCAGGGGCGGCAGAACACCGTAGACATGCTGCTGGAAGAGGGCCTTCTGCGCTCTGCGCCAGTCGGCCGCGGCCGGATCGGCAGCGGCGGGAACCTTCAGCTCCGCCAGACCGCGCTCTGTAATCTCCCGGTCCAGATCCATGTTCCAAGTCCTTGTCTTCTGAACGTCCTGTGCCATATCAAGCTCCCTTCTCATACGGGCCGCGTGGCGCGCCCGGTGCGCTCCAACAATTGCCGATCAGTCGCTGGTCGTTCACTGGCCAGTCGCCGATCAATCGCCGATCAGTCGCCGATCGCGAAGTCGATCGGAATCGTGGAGCGTTTGCGGTCGGATTCAAAGGCCGCCTCCATCACCCGCATCACGAAGAGGTTCTCCGCGGGCAGGACGAGCGGCTGTTCGCGGCCGTCAAGCACGGCGGCGAAGTTGTGGTAGAAGTCGATCCAGTCTTCACGGACGATCGGCAGCGGCAGAGTTTCTTCGCTGAAACGGGTGCGCGGCGCCATGGTCTTGGTCGGGCCGGCGGCGGTGTAGAGAATCTCCTCCTCCCAGACTGTCTCCATGTCACGGGCATGCACGATGCGCCCGTTACAATCCCAATCGTCAATCGTCAGAGTACCGATATCGCCGCGAACATGCCAGCGTGGCTCGCCGACAAAGCAGGTTGTATCCACCTCAACCATGGCATAGAGGCCGGACTCAAAGATCAGCTGGCAGAGGAAACCGTCGTCGACCGCTTCTACATGAGTGTGGTGCATGCGGCAGTTGACTTCGGTCAGGCGCTCGGGAATCATCATCAGGATCTGGTCCAGCAGATGGACGCCCCAGTCGAGCATCATGCCGCCGCCGGCCTCCGGCGCCGTGCGCCAGCCCTCCGGGACGCCACGGGAGCCGAGCACCCGCGACTTGATCTGGAACAACTTTCCGAGCGTACCCTCCTCCAGAACACGCTTCAGCGTCAGATAGTCCGGATCCCAGCGGCGGTTCTGGTGTACCGCAAAATGCCGGCCGGTCCGCTGCTGGGCTTCCATGATGGCGACGAGCTCGGCGGAGTTCATGGTCACCGGTTTCTCACAGATGACGTTCTTCCCGGCCTCCAGCGCGCGGATCGAGTAGTCCGCATGGAAGTTGTTGGTCGTCGCGACGGTGACCACGTCAATGCTGGGATCAGCCAGCAGCTCGTCGGCTGAAGCATAGACCTTCAGGCCTTTCTCTTCTGCCGCCTCCTGGCGTTTTGGATCAATATCGTAGGATCCGTAAACCTCAAATTCCGGGGCACGCTCCACCACATTCTTATGGTGCCAGCCGGCCATGCTGCCATAGCCAATAAAAGCCAGGCGATACTTCCGCTGCGACATTTTCTACCTCCACTGACCCTCTCCTGGGGGCCGCCTTCTGTGTCCGTGCGTCGGACTTTCTAACTACCCGCTATTGTATCTGTTTCCAAAATGCTGCCAAGATGTCATTAAACTGTAATCTGATTTCATTGACCAACCACAACATATGCGTTAACCTCAAATCGCCAACCACAACATATTGTGTTTCTGCGTAACCCAAAGCTAATATGTATATAACAAGGAGCCCGCTTTATGTCGCCTGTCAGTCCAAACACACTCGCCCAGATCACCCGCATGCCCCGTTCCATCACCAAACGCGACGGCAGTCTGATGCATTTTGACCTCTTCAAGATCCGTCAGGCCATTGTCAAGGCAAACCGTACCATCCCTTCTGAGACCCTGAGTTCCCGCCAGCTCGACGAAATCACCGCTGAAGTCATCGCCAGGCTCGACCCCGCCTCCTGCCCCCATGTGGAGGAGATCCAGGACCTCGTCGAGCTGACCCTGATGGAACACGGCGTCCTGCGCACGGCGAAGGCCTATATCGTCTACCGCGCCGAGCACGGCAGGCGGCGTGAGCACGCAGCCCAGCTGATGGACATCTATAAGCAGCTCTCAACCACCGCCGCCAGCGACAGCGACCTCAAGCGCGAAAACGCCAACATCGACGGCGACACCGCCATGGGCACCATGCTGAAATACGGCTCGGAAGGGGCGAAGACCTTCCTGGACGCCTACATCCTGCCGGAAGACATGGCAGAGGCCCACAGCAGCGGCCTGATTCACATCCATGACAAGGACTTCTATCTGCTGACGGCCACCTGCTGCCAGATCGACCTGACCCGGCTCTTCTCAGGCGGCTTCTCCACCGGCCACGGTTTCCTGCGCCAGCCCCAGAGCATCGCGAGCTATGCCGCGCTCGCCTGCATCGCGATTCAGGCAAACCAGAACGAGATGCACGGCGGCCAGTCCATCCCCAATTTCGACTTCGCCCTGGCGCCCGGCGTCAACCGCAGCTGTCAGAAACACCTCGCCGACCTTCTGGAGGAGGCGGCCCTCTACCGCGACCGCGACAGCTGGCCGGCAGAGCTCAGCGGTCGTCTGGAGACGATGGACTATGATGAGCTTTGCAAAGTTCTAAACACCTCTCCCGAGCTCCCCGCCGGCCTCCGGACCGTCCTCGACCTCGCCCACAGCCGCACCGTCCGTGACACCTATCAGGCGATGCAGGCCCTGGTCCACAACCTCAACACGATGAACTCCCGCGCCGGCGCCCAGGTCCCCTTCAGCTCGGTCAACTACGGCACCGACACCTCCGCAGCCGGCCGCCTGGTCATCGAACAGCTGCTGCTGGCCACCGAAGACGGCCTGGGCGAAGGCGAAACCGCCATTTTCCCGGTCCAGATTTTCAAGGTCAAACGCGGCGTCAACAGTGAGCCTGAAGACCCCAACAACGACCTCTTCCGCCTGGCGATCCGGGTATCGGCGAAGCGTCTCTTCCCCAACTTCAGCTTCCTCGACGCCCCCTTCAACGCCCAGTACTACCGCGCGGGCGACCCCAACAGCGAAGTCGCTTACATGGGCTGCCGCACCCGCGTCATCGGCAACGTCTATGATCCCCGGCAGGAAGTGACGATGGGCCGCGGCAACCTCAGCTTCACCTCGATCAACCTGCCGCGTCTGGGCATCGAGGCCCGCGGCGACCTGGACGCCTTCTACCGCCTGCTCGACGAAGCCATGGACCTGGTCTTCCGGCAGCTGCGCCACCGCTTTGAGATCCAGAAGCGCAAAACCCGCCGCAATTTTCCCTTCCTCATGGGCCAGGGCATCTGGCTCGACTCCGATACCCTGTCGGCCGATGAGGAGCTCGGACGCGTCTTCCGCCACGGCACCCTCAGCGTCGGCTTCATCGGCCTGGCGGAGACACTGGTCGCCCTGACCGGCGAGCACCACGGCTCAAGCCCCGACAGCCAGCGGCTCGGACTCGAGATCATCGGCCACATGCGCGAGCGCTGCGATCGCCGCAGCCAGGCCGAGCAGCTCAACTACACCCTGCTGGCCACCCCTGCCGAAGGCCTGTCGGGCCGCTTCGTCCGCATCGACCGCAAGCGCTACGGCCTCCTCCCCGGCATCACCGACCGCGACTTCTACACCAATTCCTTCCACATCCCGGTCTACTACACCATCAGCGCCACGCGCAAAATCAGCCTGGAGGCGCCCTACCACGCCCTGACCAACGCCGGCCACATCACCTATGTCGAGCTCGACGGCGATCCCTCCCAGAACCTGGCCGCCTTCGAGCGCCTGATCCTGCAGATGCGCGACGCCGGTGTCGGCTACGGCTCGATCAACCACCCGCTCGACCGCGACCCGGTCTGCGGCTACAACGGCGTTATCGGCGACCGCTGCCCGCGCTGCGGCCGCCAGGAGACCCCGGAACAGCCCTTCCAGCGCATCCGCCGCATCACCGGCTACCTGGTCGGCACCCTCGACCGTTTCAACGACGCCAAGCGCGCCGAAGAGGCCGCCCGCGTCAAACATGGCTGATTGGCTGCGTCTGGCCGGAGTCGTCGATGAGTCCATCGTCGACGGCCCCGGCATGCGCATGGTCCTGTTCACCCAGGGCTGCCCCCACCGCTGCCGCGGCTGCCACAACCCCGAAACCCACCTCAGTGTCGGCGGCCGCGTCCACACGGTCGCCGAGCTCGCCGGGCGCTACCGGGCCCACGGCAGCCTGGACGGCATCACCTTTTCCGGCGGCGAGCCCTTCCTGCAGCCCGGACCGCTTGCCACACTGGCTGCTGCCATCCATGAGGCTGGCGGCTCCGTGATCAGCTACAGCGGCCATGTGTATGAGGCACTTTTGGAGAAGGCAAAGTCCTGCCCCGATACCGCACGTCTCCTCGCCGCCACCGACCTCCTGATTGACGGTCCCTATGTCGAATCTCTGCGAAGTCTGGAACTCCCCTGCCGCGGCAGCTCCAACCAGCGGCTGATTCCGCTGACTCCTGTCGGCCGGGAGCTCCTGAACCAAATTGAGGACGGTTTGTAGCGGCTCTTTCCGGCTTTTGATTTGAGAGACGTACTGACTTCTGTCCGACAGTGACTTGGAATCGTCTGAGTCTGCTGGACGCAGGCAGATTCGGAGTCATGATGCTGGTTCAAGTATTGAGTGCGCGAAAAGTGGACTTGTGCCCAATTCTGCGCGCACAGACAGCAATTGGGGGCCAGCTGTGGCCAGAAATCGGGGTTTGTGCCAGATTTGCGGGCACAAACGCCTTTTTTGTCCACCCTTGGACAATTTTTTCGCTCCTGCCCCGATTTCGGGGCACCAGCGCATTTTTTGTCCACCCCTGGCCAGAAATCGGGGTTTGTGCCCCTGTTCGCGGGCACAAACGGTCTTTTTTGGCCACACCTGGTCAATTTTTTCGTTCCTGCCCCGGTTTCGG
>JASGUW010000149.1 GCA_030055235.1 Bacillota bacterium | reverse complement strand
GATTCTGGCCCATTCTTTGTCGGTTAATTCATGTCGTTGTTTCATACTCTCAAGTATGAACTACTTAGCATGTCCCTAGGTTTCAGGCAGTTTGCCAGTTTATTACAATTTCAAAACACGCCCTAGTGTGTACACCGGCCGCTTAGCGCGCACACCCGTCTTCCGACGTTCCCGACAGTCCTGACAGCTGCACGGCACATCTGCTTCCCAGCCAGGCTCGACCGTGACCGTTAAACCAGAAGGCTATCGAAACGCCCTGAAGGTCCTGCGGGAAGTCATACATCCCGAACGCAGAAACGAAGGCAAAAACATGTCCCCCAAAAAAGAAAAGAGGGCAGATCAGAAGTGTAAAAAACTTTAGCGGCCGAAAGACCCGCTAAAGAAAAGAAAGGAGGGTCACTGACTGATCTGCCCAGAGCACATTGTATCAGAAGGACAGGCCGTCAAGATCAGTGAGCCAGGCGGCGGGGCTGGCATCGGAAGGCAGGCTGAGGCCGGCTCTGGGCGACAGGGAGACGGAGCCGACCGCAGCGCCGTCCGGCAGGCAGGAGCGCTTGAACTGCTGGCGGATGAAGCGGCGGACACAGACCTCCAGCCAGTGAGCCAGGACGGCGGGCGGGTATTCGGGGCGATCGCGGAACGCGGCGGCGGCCAGCTGCAGGATGCGGAGGGGCGCCGTCTCGTTTCGCAGAAGATGATAGAGGAAAAAATCATGCAGCTCGTAGGGGCCGAGCGTGTCCTCGGTCACCTGGCCGATCTGACCGTCGGGGCCGGGCGGCAAAAGCTCGGGGCTGACGGGAGTTGCCAGAATGTCGCGCAGCAGGCGGGGGACGGGGTTTTCTTCGCATAGATCTGCCAGCCTGGCGATCATGGCGCGCATCAGGGTCTTGGGCACCGTGGCATTGACGCCGTACATGCTCATGTGGTCGCCGTTATAGGTGCACCAGCCGAGCGCCAGCTCGCTGAAATCGCCGGTGCCCACGACAAGCCCGCCCGTCTGATTGGCAATATCCATCAGGATCTGGGTGCGCTCGCGGGCCTGGGAGTTCTCATAGGTGACGTCATGGATCGCGGGATCGTGGCCAATATCTGCGAAGTGCTGCGCGACGGCCGCCCCAATCGGGATCTGGCGGATGGTGCAGCCGAGTGCCTCCATGAGCTCCAGCGCGTTCTGCAGCGTCGCGCCGGTGGTGCCGTAGCCGGGCATGGTGATGCCGTGGACGAAGCTGGGCGCCAGGTCCAGGATCCGGGCGGCGCGGACGGCAACGAGCAGAGCCAGGGTGGAGTCGAGCCCGCCGGAGACGCCCAGGACGGCGGCGCGGGCGCCGGTGTGGCGGAGGCGGGCGGCCAGGGCGTGGGTCTGGATGGCGAAGATTTCGTCACAGCGGGCCGCGGGGTCGGCGGGGACGAAGGGGCTGGTGCTTAGGGGGCGGCGGAGGTCCTGCCAGCAGACGGGGACGGCGGCGGGGCCGAGCGGGGTGACGGGCAGCTCAGTGGGCGTGAAGTGGCTGTTACGGCGGCGGGCGGCCAGGAGGTCGGCCAGGTCGACATCGGCCAGAATCAGGGAGTCGGGGCCGCTCGTCCAGCTTTCTGAGGCGGCGAGCTGGCGGCCGTCTTCGACGATCATATTGAGGCTGTTCCATGCGAAGTCCGTCACCGACTCCCCGGCCCCTGCATTGGCGTGGACGACCGCGGCGTGGAGGCGGCGTGAGAGCTCGGCGAGACTGAGGCGGCGGCCTTCGTCGCGGCCGGCTCCGGCGGGCCGGGCGTCGAGGTGACAGAGGACCCGGGCGCCGGCTGTCGCCTGGGCGGCGGCGGGCGGCGTGGGGCCGTCGGTATCGGCGCCGATCGTGAGGGCGAAGCGGAGTTCGTCGTCGTCTGTGGGCAGAGGCAGGGCGAAGATCCGGGGGCCGACCGGGAGGTTCTGGCCGGCGATCCGCAGCTCGGTGTTGACGCCGCGGCCGCTCGTGAAGACCGCGCGGTGCCGTGGGGCGACCTGCTCCTGGAGGCAGGCGCCGTGCAGGCGGCCGCCGCGGATGACGACGGCGCCGTTGTAGAGCCGGGCCCCCAGCGCGAGCGGCAGCCCGACGACGAGGCAGAGGTCTGGCCAGTCGGCGGAGGCTTCGGCGAGCTCGGCCAGTGCGGCCCGGGTCGCCTGCTCGTGGGCTTTCTGGCGGTAGAGGTCGCCGAGCGTGGTGCCGGTCAGGCTGAGTTCGGGCGTGACGAGGAGGCTGGCCCCCTGGGCCGCGGCGGCCGCGGCGAGGGCGGCGATTGCGCGGCCATTGGCACGCGGGTCGCCGAGCTGCAGTGCCGGCGTGGCGGCGGCGACACGCAACATCGCCGGGATTTCGTCCGGCAGTTTGCGGACTGCCGACGCTGTATCCGGGACATGTGATTTGGACTCAAGTGCTTCGCTCATTGCCGGGCCTCCTGGCTGCACTGCTTTCTCTTTGTGTACTTTAGTATAACGATCGGAGAGCAAAAGCAGAGTGTGAATGGCATATGGGATGACAGCGAGTAACGAGGGTGACAGGGACAGGCAGCTCTTTCGAGATAACTGTGAAGTGATCCGGACAAGTCCCAGCGCGCTGCGCCGCGCAGAGGCGTGCGCGTGCCAAGTAGCAGCGCGCGGCATGCTGAAGCAGGTGTAACGGTGTTCCACCGAATTGGGTAGAGTATGCAGCACTCAAAATACGTCTTGCGCGCAGCTTTTGTGTACAAGTCGATTTTTTGCTTGCTGTTTAGAAGGGGTAGCTGTGAGATTCTGAGCGTCTTTAGTCTATCCGATTTGCCAACTTTTGGAGTTGTGTCAGCTTTCCCTGACACAACTCGCTTTTTTGTCAAAAATGCCATCCAATTTGCCAACTTTTGGAGTTGTGTCAGCTTTCCCTGACACAACTCGACTTTTTGTCAAAAATGCCATCCGATTTGCCAACTTTTGGAGTTGTGTCAGCTTTTGCGTAAACGGTTCAGAATCGACTGGCAAGATCAATCTCTATACGAATAAAAGGAGTCCATCTTCAAGAGCTCAAAGGAGTAAAAGAGTACAGCCTCAGATGTCTTACAGCCTCAGGTGGCTGTTTTGTGTTCTGGAAGGAGCCGTGTCATGAGAATTACGACTCCCAGTCATCTGATCTATCCGGCCGCCGGTGCTCCAGTACCAGAGTACCGTGCACCGTGCACGGAATCGGTGCACGGTAGCTTCTTGCTTTCAGTTAGCAGGTGCAAACGTGGTTTTAAGCACTGTAGTCGTTTTACGTTCTTTTAGAGCAGCCCCAGCAAGTGTCGCCCGCACAACCGATTCTTATCAATTCGTTTGCCGCCGCATTGAAAGAATAAAAAAGAAAAAGCGGCGGTGCTGCACCGCCAGTTGGCGGCAAGGGAGTGGTCAATTTTTTCGTTCCTGCCCCGATTTGGGGGCACCAGCGCAATTTTTGTCCACCCCTGGACAATTTTTTCGTTCCTGCCCCGATTTGGGGGCACCAGCGCATTTTTTGTCCACCCCTGGACAATTTTTTCGTTCCTGCCCCGATTTGGGGGCACCAGCGCATTTTTTGTTCACCCTTGGACAATTTTTTCGTTCC
>JASGUW010000148.1 GCA_030055235.1 Bacillota bacterium | reverse complement strand
GGAGTGCTGCTTTGTCCGTAACCTCCGGCTCGTTCCATTGGAATCACTCAAACCCCGTTCCCGCAAAGCACTGATACACAGGGCTTTCGGGCTTGACACAATAGGGAAAAATTGCGCTGGTGCCCCGAAATCGGGGCAGAACAGAAAAACTTGTCCACAGCTGGACAAAAATTGCGCTGGTGCCCCGAAATCCGGGCAGAACAGAAAAAATTGTCCAGGGGTGGACAAAGCGAATCATGAGACGTGTTGGATACCGTAGTCATTCTCCGGGATACTGGAAATAGAAATAGACCGTTTGGACACGGCCAAACTGACGTTATGCAGAGCCTTCAACGTCAACGATTCCTGTCGTTTTGTGTCTTGAACACAAGCGAAAGGCATAACCAATAAAAATCGATTTGGATTGCTCTGCAAAGCAATCGGGGCATTCCGGACTGTTGCCGGAGACAAGCTTGTGTTAGCCATTCTCCGCGGGCTGTAAACAGAATGCCAGATAATTTGTAAAGGCTCGAGCCTTGAAGGCAGACGTTCCGAACTCAAACATCTGAGGTACATGCACCCTGGCTGTATCCCTGAATTTAGAGGAAGACAGTAATATATTCCGGCACCTTTACCTACTCAACAGACGATCAGCTACGACACGTTTCAGAACCCTGGTAATAAGCGACTCGCCTTGATCCCCCTTTCAACGGAAAGGCTGCTGCGCATCCTCCAGCATTTCCGCCACAATATATTAAAAGAATAAGAAAGATGGGGCGGGCGACGGCTATTTCTGCAGAGACTCAAACAACTGAAGCAACCGTATTGCGGCGGCTGAGATTCCGGGCATGTTTTCAAGCCCGAGCGTAAAGCACGCCCTGACGGTCCTCACTCACAGCATGTACCTGCTACAGATACTAAACGTTCATCATGCCGCCCAAAAAAGGGGCGCAGATGGCGTTTCTCTGACTTAGGAGCAGCGTTCTGAAAGCCATCGGAATCAGGAAAAACGGAGTTTGATGATCTGGGTAGAGTATGCAATGAGCATAAAATCAACTTATGTGTCATTTTTCGTGTACAAATCGAATTTCTATGCACGAAAGATGGATTTACTGCTCATAATTTCAATTTATGCGTCATTCTTCGTGCGCAAGTCGGTTTTTTGCTCATGACCCCCTGCTCATGACCCCTGTAAGTAAAGACCAAAACATAGCAGCTACGACTCCAGCTACAGGCAAAGAGCAAAAGCGGCACGATTCCAGCTCCAATGTGAAGTTCAAGATAACGGTCGATCGCTGCCTGGTGGCTTCCTGCACTTGCAAGTTCATATTTGACGCATTCCCCGCGCTCCTTTCCTGCCCTTCCCCCATACGTCCTTTCCTGCTCTTCCCTCATGTGCTTCCCGCCTGCGCTATATTGGACAAAGACGAAGCATTCTGCCAGGAGGAACAGCCATGACAGCTCTTGATTACATTCAGATTCTCTGGGATTACCTTGTCTACGAGCACACTCTCAGCAGAGCCGATCTCATTGTCGGTTTTGGCAGCCACGACATCACGGTCGCCAGACGCGCCGCCCGCCTCTATCTCGAAGGCTGGGCCCCCTATCTGTTGTTTTCAGGCGGTCTCGGAAAAGGAACCGCCGGCGTCTGGCAGCAGGCAGAAGCGGATACCTTTCGTGAGATCGCCACAGGCATGGGGGTTCCGGAAGACAGGATTTTAGTTGAAAACCAGTCCACGAATACCGGCGACAACATACGCCTGAGCAGAACGCTGCTCGCCAGCACTGGAATCCCGGTCAGAAACGTCATCGTTGTCCACAAGCCCTATATGGGCAGGCGCATCTATGCTGCCCTCAGGAAGCAGTGGCCTGAAATCACACCCATCATTGCCCCTGCCAACTGCGGCCTGGAAGAATATACGAAGACACTCTTGTCTACAGGCGTTGATGAAGAGGAGTTCTTTTCAATCCTTGTCGGAGACTTCCAGCGCATCGACGTATTTGCCAGAACCGGCTACCAGATCGCACAGGATATACCAGAAGAAGCACAGAGGGCATTCCAGGAGCTGTGCCGGCTGGGATATACCAGGTATGTCATCCCTTATTGATGCACTGTCTGACAAAAGAGCCAATGTTTGAGGTCCGTGAACCGTGCATGAAACAAGCCATACACAAAGACACGGACCCGCCTGCTGTCGGGGAGTCTTTCTTACCCTCCCCCTCTCCCGGCTCCGGCTTAGTCTGCCTTCGCCGGATCTCGCTGGACTCCACCGGATATCACCGGAACCACCGGATCTCGCTGGACTCCACCGAACTTCACCGATTTCACCGGATACAGTGTTTTTAGCCCTCCCCTCGAGCTCACTGCACGGTAAAGACTCTCAGTCTTCCGGCACAGCGCTCGATGATTTCATAAGCCAGATCCAGATGCTCCCTTAATTCAGTCTCTTTGATGTCCTCCGCCTCCAGAACTCTCTGCGCATGCTGCAGAGCGCTGACACTGGTGTTCATCTGGCGGGTGAACGCTTCCTCCAGCCGCCGGCCGGCCATCTCCGCACTCTTCTGGTAGGCCTTCCCGACCTGATTGATGACCTGCTGCTCAATCCCCGGATACTGCTGCAGCAGAGGCTCGATGATGTCCTGTTGGCGGTTTTTCATTTTGTTATGCCGGACAACACCGCCGACCAGATCACTCAATGTACTGACCAGAACGCCCACACCCTCCGAGC
Source organism: Bacillota bacterium (assembly GCA_030055235.1). Taxonomy (GTDB): domain Bacteria; phylum Bacillota; class Clostridia; order Saccharofermentanales; family Fastidiosipilaceae; genus JAEZYR01. The sequence goes on along the minus strand of JASGUW010000148.1, from coordinate 3,259 downwards.
CAAGCAGCAGCTGCGCACCGGTACTGACATAGAATGCCGCCGTGTCCGCCCCGGTCCAGCTGATATCAGCGAGCTGCACCGCCAGGGAAGGCTCCGCTGCCGTCACCGCCTCCAGCTGTCCCTCTCCCTGCGCCAGCTCCAGACTCAGAGTCTTCAGCTTCTCGTCCATTTTTCCCTGATGGGCGCGGAGGCAGGCCGTGACACTGCGCTTGGCCATGTCCATCAGATAGAACTGCAGATGCTTCTGCAGAATGTTCGTCGGCTGTGAACGGGCCTTATCCAGCTCCAGCTTCAGCTGCTGCATGAACTCGCTTTCCCAGACCTGTGCTTCGGTCGACAGGTCTCCGTAGAAGCGATCGAGCTCCTTTCGGCTCTTGTCCAGACGGGTATTGATGTTCGCCAGATTCTCATGACAATCCTGCTCCATCTGCTTGAGGTCCTCCTTCTGGGACCCCAGCAGCGTACCGGTCACCCTGATCCTCTTTTCGACATCCTTGAGCATGCTGTCCGCCATGTACAGCATCCGCTCGGACTTGATGACATCCCGGTTCATCAGCATGTCATCACGAAGGGCATCTTCAAAGCTGTGAAACGACTCCTCCAGCATCTCTCTGAAATCCGAATCAGGCCGCCCCTGTCCCGTCTTCCGGCAGAACTCGTCGAGCGCACTGACGGCAAAGACCGCCGCCTCGGGCATGATGGCCACCGCCTGTTCCTTCACCAGCTTAGTGATCCGGTCAACATCTTCGACCTCATCCAGACAGTCCGCCATATTCACCACCACAAAGAGCCTGGAAAAACTCTGCGGTACCAGCGAAGCGGCCAAAAACGCCTGCTCGGTTTCAGAAAACGGCGACAGGGCACTGACGACATAAATCACGGCATCAGCACGGGCCAGATAGTCGATCACCTGCTGGTCGTATTTCCCGAGCATGTCACCCATACCAGGTGTATCGACAATGGCAATGTCCCTGAGTATCTCCGCATCATCGTGGATGTCGATATAGTCGACCGGCGCCGGAAGCTTCTCCAGAATCTCCTCCAGGTTCTTGCGCTGGAGCTCACTCTCCTCCAGCTTGATGCGCATGCCGTTCGTAAGCACCGCTTCCCGCCTGGGGCTTGTCCCATAGCTGATCCGGTTGATCGTGACGGTTTCCGGGGTGGCGTTCACTGTCGCCACCCCCCTGCCGATCAGGGCATTGAGCAGGGTCGACTTGCCCCGTTTGAAATCCCCCATGATGACCAGGCTGAAGGGATCCTCCATTCTGCGCTTGCTGCGTTCCTCCCACTTCCGGATCTCTTCCTTATCTTCAGCGGAAAGAATCCTGCGCAGAAAACTGTCCGAGCGCAGTTCTCCGATCTCCTCCAGCACGGACTCAACAGCACGCCGCACATCGTCATATTCAATGACGATACGTGTATCCATTTCAAGCTGACCCACGTTTATTTTCCTCCCTTCATGACATCCACATAACGCTTGCAGCGGGAATCAAGCTCTTCCTTGGTATACAGCCGCATACCCGGTGTCTTCATTTCCGGATGCCAGCTGTAAAAAGGCTCGCTGTGCACGAATTCTCTCGCCGCCAGGATTCTGCGCACCCCGGCCGGGTGCGTCGATACCAGCTCCTGCAGCCGCACCGGCGTCTCCCGCATCGCCTCGTACTGCGTCAGCAGCTCGTCCACATTGATCGCCTGGCCGGACAGCAGTCCTCCGGACTGGAATTTGCCGTGCACGCTGATGGTGCTGTCCGCCTCCCCGCAGCAGATGATGCCCGCGCGGTCACAGGTAATCTCCGCCGCGCGCCCCCAGGTCCTGATCGCAATCTGAATCGGAGCGGTCAAAAGGCGGAGGATGTCCCCTACCCCTGGGAGATTGACACCCACGCCGTTCACCAGAATCTCGACGATCAGATTGTAGATGCCATGATTGTTGTGGACGTGTCCGCATTCATGTCCAATGACGGCCTTGAGTTCCTGGTCTGTGGTACGCTCCACCAGGGACGAATACAGGATGACAAGAGGTTCGGAATCCTCAATGGCCATGGCGAAGGCATTCAGCTGTCCGATTTCCGGCTGCACATAGACCGTCGGCAGGCCAATGCCAAGCATCTCCGAGCAGTCCTTGGTCATGGCAAATATCTTCGGGAACTGATTCGGCGTCACCCGCGTCGCCTCCCGCATGAACTTCTGCCGCATCACCGGCACCATATGGCTGGTCAGCGCCTTAAACACCGTGAACACGCCGGGAATCTGGTTGATTTTCTGACGCAGCGCATAGTCCGACGCGAAGGCATAGTTCGGCACACCGCCCTCCATCCTGCGCCCGATGCGCTCGGTTCGTTCCCTTACATAGTCATCAAAACTGATGTTGATTTCCTGTGTCGGATTCTTCATCGTGACCTCCTCTGAAAATGGATTGCCTGCTTCAGTTAGCGCTCCAGAATGCTTTTCAAGGTTTTATTCATGCCCAGGGCACGGCTTTCGATCGCCTGGATCTTCTCGATCTCCCGATCCATGACCGCCTTTTCCTTTTCCGTCAGCGCCTGCTGCTTGAGTCCGGAGCTCTTCACCGCCTCCAGGGTGCTCTCCATCCCCTTCAGTACGGTTTCCGTCTCCTGGCCGACGCTGTTCTTCATCGCCTCGAAGGCCTGCTCAATCATCTGGCGGATCTTCTCCTTCAGATCACTCTGCTCGGCCATGGCATGCAGCTGCTCCTTCAGCTGTCCCTTCAGTTTCGAGCGGAAGGCCTCCGGATCCGCTTTGGAACCCTTGCCAAAGAAGCGCTGTACGGTCGCTTTGCCGAGCACGGCGCCGAGCCCGGAAGCCGCGATAAGCAGAGGCAGCGCCGGCAGCGACAGGGCAGCTCCGATAAGGCCAACACCCACGACAGTGCCCAGGCCGACCGCCCCGCCCACCACGGCTCCCTTGGCCCCGCCTTCGCGATAACCGACAAAAGCTCCGCTGGTAATGCCGCCGCCGAAGATCAGGCCGATGCCGGAGCCGATGGCCAGATCCACTGAGGATGATCTGGAAGCCCCAGCCGCGCCTTCCGCCACGAAGCTTCCCTGAATCGAGTCCACAGAGGCATAAAAGCCATTGCCAAAATCGCCCAACCGCTCCGCTTCCTTTCCGGTTACTGTTCACAGGGGTCAACCAGGCTGCTTTACACTGCTCGCTTCTGACATGTGTCGCCGCTTAAAGACACCAATGAGGTGCTGGTAGACATTTAATTCTTTCTTCTTGTTCTCTTGCTTATTCT
>JASGUW010000147.1 GCA_030055235.1 Bacillota bacterium | reverse complement strand
AGTGCTGCTTTGTCCGTAACCTCCGGCTCGTTCCATTGGAATCACTCAAACCCCGTTCCCGCAAAGCACTGATACACAGGGCTTTCGGGCTTGACACAATAGGGAAAAATTGCGCTGGTGCCCCGGATTCGGGGCAGGAACGAAAAAATTGTCCAGGGGTGGGCAAAAATTGCGCTGGTGCCCCGGATTCGGGGCAGGAACGAAAAAATTGACCACAGCTGGACATATCTGAATCATGAAACTTGTTAGATTGCGTAATCGCTCTCCAAGTTAATGACAACAGTAATAAGCTTTTGGGAGATGACCATGATTGACACGAGGCAGAGCCTTCATTGCCATCGATTCATACCGTTTGTGCCTTGAGCGAAAAAGGCATGGAGACTGGAAATGAAAAGAAAAGCCTCGGCAGACTGGCAAAACTCTTCGAACTTGGGCAACGAATGAGATAGGTCAGCGCGATTGTTAAGGAAATGATGCTTCAAAATCATTGACTGTAAGCATGTGTCCACATTTTTGAGGCTATCCCTCATTATTCATCCTGATGGCTTTCTCCAGTTGATCACAAAGACCCCGCAACCCATTGAAAGTGCATACGACAAGTGGCTTACTTATTTCGTTCTGTGTCAGAATCGACCTCTGGTACTCAAGATAGCCCGATATCCAAATGTTTTTTGGATTTCACGCTGTTTTGGCCCTGCGCGCTGTGCTGTGGCACGCAGGGCCTCAGCCTGCAGCTGCCTTCATGGCAGCTGCCTTCATGCCGGCCGCGCTTTCCGTATGCCTTCTGCCTCTGCGATTCCTGGCGACAACAGGTAAAAACGCAAAAGCCGGCACACGGAATCCGTGCACCGGCTCTGGCAGATAAGGTATGTTATGGCTTAATAATCGGGCTCAATCATGCCGTAGTTGCCGTCACGGCGCTTGTAGACCAGAGCCACACGGCCGGTCTCGGCATAGAGGAAAAGCAGGAAGGAGTGTCCCAGCATCTCCATCTGCAACACGGCTTCGTCCGGGGTCATGGGGGTAAGGTCGAAGCGTTTGTGGCGGATGATGCCGATATCACCATCTGCGTCGTCCGCGTCATCCTCTTCATCCTCCCAGTCCTCGTCAGCAGTCGGGGAGGTCTTCAGATACTCCTGAAGGTAGGCGTAGTCGCGGATGTGCTTCTCAAAGCGTGTCTTCTGCTTGCGGATCTGTCGTTCGAGCAGATTGATCGTCAGGTCAAATGCCGTAATGGGGTCGTCTGCAGTCGTCTCGGCGCGATAGTAATGCTTCTTCACGCGAATTGTGATCTCAACGCACTTCTGGTCGCCCTCCTGAGTGAGGTGGACGACCGCTTCGGCATCGTCGCCGAAATAGCGATCGAACTTCGCGAGTTTCTTCGCCGCGCGCTCGCGCAGCCGCTCCGAGGGCCGAATGCCCTGTGATGTTACGTCGATTCTCATGACGCCTAGCCTCTTTCCTGAACCCTTACAGGGCCCTGCCAATGTTCTAACAACATTATACTAGGGCAACGGCTCCAGCGGGAGCTTTTGGCAATGAGTTCTTGAGCAATACTCTGACTTGTACATGTTTTGCAGAGGATAAACTGGGCATTTGCACAAAAGCGGGCTGTTTTGTGCAGAAAACGGCTTGTCTACAAAAAACTCCTTAAAAACGCTAAAAAACAAGGCATGACCGCGATTACGCATGCAGGGGCTCGTTCTCAAGTCACGCATCAAGCCGCGCATCAAGCCGCGCATCAAACCGCGCGGTCATGACGCGCGGCCGGCACCTAGTGGCCCCGCCAGCGGGGACCCAGGACACTCCGGAAACTGGCCCGTGCGCGGCCGAGCTCTCCCCAGAAGCGACGGCCGTGCCGCAAAATGGCAGGGACATCAATCGAATTGACTCCCCCCTGCCTGGCGCGGAAGCTAATGGGCACCCAGGTGCAGGGCTGGCCGTCATAGACGAAGGCGGCCGCCAGCAGGGCGTTCACCAGGTGGGCATCTTTCGGCAGGGCCGGCAGCAGCCGGGCCAGTACCTCCGCCCGCATGAGCCGGTAGGGGGTGTTGGCATCAATGAGGTGGACGCCCAGGCGCAGACGGATCAGCTGCACCAGAACCCAGGAGACAAAGCGGCGCCAGCTGCCGTCTTCGCGTTCATGGCGATCGCCGATCACCATGGCCATGCCGCTGCGTCGCATCCAGAAGGAAGCGAATTCACTTGACAGGGTCTGCCCGTCGCTGTCGGTCTGCAGGATCCAGTCAGCACCTGCTGCGACGGCCTCTTCGTAAAGTTCGCGGATGGTCGCGCCGTGACCGCGGTTTTCGCGGCTCCACCAGTGAAGCTGCGGATAGCGGGCGGCGAGTTCCTCCAGTACAACGGCACTCTCATCCGTTGAGCCATCGTCCAGAATAAGCATGCGGCTGGCTTCATCGCCGGCGGCGAGTACAGGGTACCAGTCGGCTACGACATCACGGAGATTAGCGGCCTCGTTATAGGCGGGCATGACGAGATACAGTGTTTCGGCCATACCGGACTCCTTTCGTCTGTTTCATTTTATGCCCTGATCCATCAGGGATCCGGGGCCAGGCGCCGGACCAGCGCCTGAGTGCGGGGGTGGCGGGGCGCGGTGAAAACCCGTTCGGTCTCACCATATTCTACGATCTCGCCCTCGTGCAGAACAGCAACATGGTCGCAGAGCCAGGCGACGACGTTGAGGTCATGGGAGATAAAGAGGCAGGCGAAGCCCATGCTGCCGCTCAGCAGAGACAGCAGATTGAGAATCTGCGCCTGTACGGGGATGTCGAGGGCGGAGACGGCCTCGTCGGCGATCAGCAGGCGGGGCCGGGCGACGGTGGCTGCCGCGATGGCGACGCGCTGGCGCTGGCCGCCGGACAGCTCGGCAGGCACGCGTTCGCCGTAGCGTTCCGGGTCCAGGCCGACGGCACGCAGGATCGCGTCAACACGGCGGCGGCGTGCTTCGCGGTCGCGCTCGCCGCGGATGATGAGACTCTCTTCCACCTGGGCGGCGACCGAGCGCCAGGGATCAAGGGAGGTATAGGGATCCTGGAAGACCATCGACATGCCTGCCGTGGCACGGCGACGCGCCGCCCCACGCAGGTGAGTGATATCGGTGCCGGCATAGAGGATCTGGCCGGCTTCGGCCTCCAGTTCGCCGGAGAGAAGGCGGGCGATGGTGGTCTTTCCCGAACCCGATTCGCCGATGAGGCCGGTGACGTCGCCCTCATGGATGACGAGGTCAATGTCACGCAGGACGAGGCGTTCGCTGGTGTAGGCCAGGCGGAGATCCCTCAGACGCAGAAGCTCACTCACGACGTCTCCCCTCCTGTCTGAATGCCGAGCAGCAGACCGCGGCGGGCGAAGCTGGGCTTGGAGGCCAGCAGCATGCGGGTATAGTCCGTCCGGGGCCGCAGGAAGACCTCTTCCGTCGGGCCACATTCGACAATCTGACCATGGCGCATGACGGCGACGCGGTCGGCCAGGCGGCGGACCAGGTCGATGTCATGGCTGATGAAAAGAATCGCCCGTCCCTGCCCGCGCTGCCGCCGCAGCTCGTCCAGGACGAAGTCGGCGGTTTCGCCGTCAAGAGCGGCGGTCGGTTCATCGGCCAGGATGAGATTGGGCTCGACCGCGAGCGCCATGGCCAGCAGGACGCGCTGGCGCATGCCGCCGGAAAGCTCATGCGGCAGAGCACGGGCGACGGTCTCCGGTTGGGCCAGGCGGACCTTCGCAAGAAGCTCAAGAACACGTGCCCGGATCCGGTCCCTGTCTGTCTCCCCCGTCAGGCGGACGGACTCGGCAATCTGGCGGCCGACCGGCAGCAGGGGATTGAGCGCGGCCAGGGCATCCTGATAGCAGAAGCCGATGCGCCGGGCCAGGAAGCGGCGGCGTTCACTGGCGGAGAGCTCGTCGGGATCCTGGCCGGCAATCAGGATCCGGCCACTTCTGCGCCGGATGCCGCGCGGCAGCAGGTCGGCAATGGCCAGGGCGGTCATGGTCTTGCCGGAGCCGGATTCCCCGACCAGGCCCAGGATTTCGCCGGCGGAGACATGGAGACTGATGCCGTGGACCAGATCCTCTGTGGCGGCGAGGGTCAGCCCGCTGACCGCCAGCAGGGCGTCGGCGGGAAGCTCGGCAGCCAGGCTGTCGGCCGGCGGTGTTTCCTTGACGGGCTGGTCATTGAGGGGTGCGGGAGCAGTGCGCAGCAGGGTCAGGGCCGAGCCCAGGACAAAGGCCAGGAGTACGGTCAGCACGATGATCAGGCCCGGGAACACCGCGAACCAGGGGGCCTCAAAGATAAAGGACTGGGCATCATGGAGCATGCGGCCCCAGGATCGTTCGCTCGGAGGAATGCCAAGACCAAGGAAGGAGAGCGAACTCTCTGTCAGGATGGCGTTTGCGAAGCCAATCGCGATGGCCGAGCTCAGGCGGACCAGAATCGTGGGCAGGATGTGAACGGTCATGACCCGCCAGGGCGAGGCTCCCATGACCTGGACGCGAATGACATGCGGGCTTTGGCGCTGCTGCATGAAGCCGGTGCGGACAACGCGGGCAAAGGAGGGCGTGAACATCAGGCCCATGGCCAGAAGCAGCTGCCATTTGCCGCCGCCCAGGACGGTGATAAAGAGCAGGGCCAGAAGGATCGAGGGGAAGGAAAGCAGGGCATCGTTGAAGCGCATCAGCAGCCAGTCAACGCGGCCCCCAAAAAAGCCCGAAAAGGCGCCGATGACCAGGCCGGCCAGACAGCCAAGCAGAACGGTACCGGCGGCAATGCCCAGGGTGGCACGGCCGCCTTCCAAGAGGCAGATGAGGATGTCGCGGCCGTAGTTGTCGGTGCCAAAGAGATGGGCGGCTGAGGGCGGCAGCAGGCGCCGGCCAGAGTTCATGGCGCTGCCGCGGCCGCCGTCCAGGACCGGAACGAAAATGACGGCGAGCAGCAGCAGGATGAGGAGGACCAGGGCCAGGCAGCCTTCCCGGGAGAGGCGGCGGCGCCGTTTCATCTGAGCACCGTGCCGCGGCCGGGACGGGCGTCGGCCAGGCGGGGATCGATGAGCCCATTGATGAGATCGACCAGAGTGCCGGCCAGGACGACCAGACTGGCAATGACCAGGATGATGCCAAGGGTCAGGGGAAAGTCGCGGGACTCGACGGCGGTCACCAGAAGGCGGCCCAGGCCCGGGAGGTTGTAGACCTGCTCAATGATCAGGGCACCTGAGAAGAGTTCTGCGAGGACCAGGCCGAGGACCGTAATCAGGGGCACGAGGGCGTTCGGCAGCAGGTGCCGCACCAGGATGGCGGGGCGCGACAGGCCCTTGCCGCGGGCGGTTCTGACGTAATCCATCTCGAACTGCTCGACCAGGGCACCGCGCAGGAACTGGACCACCCAGGCGACACGCGGGACGGCGACGGCGACGGCCGGCAGCAGCAGGCTGCGCAGCGAGGCCGTGAGGGAGACGTGGGGCGGGACATACCGAACGCCGCCGAAGGAGCGGAAAAGGGCGCCGGCGGCGAGCGTCAGCAGGATGGCCAGATAAAAGGGCGGCACGGCCAGGCCGATGCGGCTGAGGGCGAGGACGGTGCGGTCGATGAGGCCGCCCGGGTGGCGGGCGGCAATAAAGGCGAGCGGGGCGCCGATGACCAGAGCCAGCAGGAGCCCTCCTGCCGCCAGGCTGAGTGTCACCTCAAGCCGCTCGGCAATCAGCCGGCTGACCGGCTGGGCAAAGCGCAGGCTCGTGCCCAGGTCTCCCCGTAGCAGACCCGTGATATAGTTCACCAGGCGCAGCAGAAAGGACTGGTCGAGGCCCAGGGAGCGCTCGAGAGCGGCGACTTTTTCCGGCGTGGCGTTCGGCCCCAGCATGATGCGTGCCGGGTCGCCGGGCAGGATGTAGAAGACCAGAAAGGCGAAGAGCAGGATCAGGGTCAGGGTGGCGACGAGCTGCAACAGGCGGGCGAAGACCAGGCGCCAGCAGCGACCCAGTCTCCCGACCGACGGACGGCCGGCCACTCTCTCCCCCGCCCTGGAACTCAACTGTCGCCGTCCGTCCCGACAGGATGGAGGCTGGCGATGTCCTGCACGTACTGGGGATAGACGGTATAGCCGCCGAGGTCCCGCGCCACCGCCGTCAGCAGGGCCGGGTCCTGAATGAAGACAGAGGCCGCCTCATCAAAGAGGATCTGCTGCAGATCGTGCCAGATGCGCTGGCGCCCGGCGGCGTCGAGCGTCGTGCCCAGGTCGGCGAAGCGGCGGTCAAAGTCGGCGCTGGAGAAGTTGATGAAGTTGTTGGCGGCATCTGAGCGGTAGCGGTCGAGGACATCGACGGGCGAATAGACAAAGGTCAGGGCGATGACCGTCGCCTGGAAGTCGCGGTCGCTGTAGATACGCGAAAGCCAGGTGGCCCAGTCGACGGGCTCGATCTTCGCAATAATCCCCACCTCACGCAGCTGTTCGGCAATCACCTCTGCCGTGCGCACGTGGATGACGTAGTTGGAGGGCACACTGATGGTGAGCTCGAAGCCGTCGGGGTAGCCGGCTGCGGCCAGGAGTTCGCGGGCGCGGTCGGGATCGCCGGCGGGGTCGGGGGCGGCATCGCCGTCACGGATGTCGGCGTTCCAGGCGGCGCCCATCGCCGGCGACATTCCGCTGGTGATCGGGGAGCCGTAGCCGCCGGTGACCAGGTCGAGAATGCCGGGCTTGTCGATGGCCAGGCGCAGGGCTTCGCGTACATCACGCTGGTCGAGCGGGGGCCGGGCGTTGTTGAGGGCAAGCAGGTGCACCATGTTGCTGCGCGACTCAATGAGCTGGAAGCGGTCTTCGACCTGCTTGGCACTGTCGGGTGTCAGATAGGGGAAGACGTCGATGCGGCCGGCTTCCAGGTCGACCATGGCGCTGTCGGCGTTGGGGACGATGCGGAACTCGACCGACTCAATGCTGGGGCGGCCGGGGACGAAGTAGTCGGGGTTGGCGCGAAGAAGGATACGCTGCTGGGTCTCATAGGAGACGAAGCGGTAGGGGCCGGTGCCGATGGGATGCTCCGCCTGTTTTTCATAGCCGCGCGGCAGGATGGCAGTGGTGAAGAAGGCCAAAAGGTCCGGATCCGGCGCCTTCAGCGTGGTGGTGACACTGTACTTGGCGGCGTCGGCGGTGACGCTGGCAATGGCGCCGAGCTGCGGAACGAGGGCGGTCGCATCCTCGGCGCCGAGGCCGGCGGCGCGCTCCAGGGAGTAGACGACATCGTCCAGGGTCATGGCGGCGCCGTTGTGGAATTTCACGCCTTCGCGGATGACAAAGCTGTAGGCCATGGCATCGTCCGACATTTCCCAGGACACTGCGAGGGCCGGACTCAGACTGCCGTCGGGCTCAAGGCGCACGAGGCCGTCAAAGAGGTTGTAGAGAATTTCCTTCGTCCCCGCCGCCTCCGCCAGATAGGGATCGAGGAAGTCCGGCTCCTGCGTCACCGCAACGACAACTTCAGATCCCGGCACGATGCCGCCCGTTGTCGGGTCCGGGGCCGCGGTCTTGGCCGCTGCCGGGTCTGTTGCCGGGTCTGTTGCCGGTGCCGTGGTCGTGGGGCTCTCTGTCGGCCGTGCCACAGGCGCACAGGCGCCGAGCAGCAGGGTGGCGGCAACGAGTGCCACCAGGCGGCGCCGGGTGGACATGGTTTTGATATGGGACGGGTGCAACACTTGTGATCTCCTCCCGCAAAGGGTTTCCGAACATCTTAACACCAGCACGCCCAAGCCAGCGTCACAACGTATAGTCACACCGGAAAACGGGAGGATTCCGGGATGAAAAGGCGCAGATTTCTGCTCCCGGATACACCAATGCTGAGATGAAACAGCCTCATTTGGCGTGTATCATCGTTGTCGAAGGCGATCCTCACCGCCACAGTCAAAATCCGGATGGTGACAGCATGAGCAAGTTGGCCGATCGTTTCCGAGTCAATATGACCGAGGGCCCCGAGGGCCGGGTTCTGCTGCGCTTTGCCCTGCCCATGATCGTGGGCAATCTCCTGCAGCAAAGCTGCGGCTTTCTGGAAGCCTGGATTGTCGGCCGCCATATCGGCCCCGATGCCCTCGCCGTCAGCGGCAGTGCAGCCGGCCTGATGCTCTTCATCAACTCCATCCTCATCGGTTTTGGGATGGGCGCCCAGGTGCAGTTTTCACTGCTGCACGGCAGCCGCGAACCCGAACTTGAGCGCCAGAGCCACAGTCTGGCCACCCTCTTTTCCATCGTCCTGACACTTGTGCTCTTCGCCGCCCTGCGCCTGGGCCGCTCCGGCCTTACAGCCCTCCTGCGTGTCGATCCCCTGATCCGTCCCGATGTCCACCGCTACCTCGACATCATCAGCCTGGGTCTGCCGGCCACCGCGGCGGTCAATCTTTTCGGCTCGCTGCTGCGGGCCCGCGGCGACGCGCTGCGGCCGGTTCTCGTCTTCAGCTCTGCGGCGGTGCTCAACATCCTGCTGGCCCTGCTGCTGGTCATCGGCCTGGACGGCGGCGTTACAGGAGCGGCGTGGGCGACGGTGGGCGCGCAGAACTTCGCAGCGATCTCCATGACATTTCTCATACGCCATGAACTGCCGCAGTTCTCCCTGCGGCGCCTGGGAGGGGCGGCTGCGCTCGCCCGCCAGCTTGCCCGACTGGCGGTGCTGACCAGCCTGCAGCAGTCCATCATGAACTTTGGCGGTCTCATGATTCAGAGCCTGGTCAACAGTTTCGGCTATGTGGCAACGGCAGGCATGACGGCCGGTCTGCGTATCGATGCTCTGGTCCATACGCCGCTGGGCGACTACGCCAACGCCTTCTCCGTCTTCGTCTCCGTGAATCACGGCGCCGGGCTCAGGGAGCGGCTCGTGCGCGGCTATCGTGTCGCCCTCGCGACGACGGCGGCCTTCGCCCTCCCCGTCTCCCTGCTGGTTGTCGTCATGGCGCCCCGGCTCATCGGCCTCATTGTCGGCCCGGATGCGGCGGCCACCCTGGCGGTCGGCGTCTCCTATCTGCGCATTGAAGGAGCGGCCTTTGTCGGCATCGCGTGGCTGCTGCTACACTATGCTCTGTTTCGCGGTCTGGGTGATGCAGGCAAAAGCGTCCTCCTCACCGTCATCTCCCTTGGCACCCGGGTGCTGCTGGCCTACGCGCTGGCCGCCCGCGGGCTGCACTGGATCTGGATCGCGATCCCGACGGGCTGGCTGCTCGCGGATCTGACGGGCGTCTGCCTCTGGCGGCGTCATCTGCGCATGGATGGAAGGAGCGGATTGGATGACATTGGACGAACACGATGAACCTGGCTTCGTCGCAGTTGAGGGTGACACGGCGATCGCCGAACTCGCCCGGCTGGCCGCCGAGATCTGGCAGGAGGCCTTTACCTACATGATTTCGGGCGAACAGATCAGCTACATGCTGGAGCGCTTCCAGTCGGTGCCGGCGCTGACCCGGCAGATTGAGAGCGAAGGCTACCGCTACTGGTTCGTGTCTGCAGGTTCGGAAACGGCCGGCTATCTGGGAGTACAGCCGCGTGGAGAGACGCTTTTTCTAAGCAAAGTCTACCTCCTCCCCGCCTGCCGCGGCCAGGGGCTCGGCACAGCGATGCTGCGTTTTGCCGCTGAGGTGGCCCGGCAGATGGGGCTTCGCCGTCTTGAATTAACCGTGAATCGCAAGAACCCGGCGCTCGGTCTCTATCAGCGTGAGGGCTTTCAGATTGTGCGCCAGGCGGTCGCTGACATCGGCGGCGGCTTCGTGATGGACGACTACATTCTGGTCCGCGAACTCGATTCCTGAAGTGTAGAGCCTCGGTTATAGAAAAGCCCGCTTCCCGGCACTGGCGACGGGAGGCGGGCTTTTGTGACTGTTAGTGGAGCGCCGGGAATGGGCGGCGCATCCGTTCAGGGCAGATTAGTCGCGCTCGGCAACGTACTGGAGGAGCTCGACGATGCGGTTCGAGTAGCCCCACTCATTGTCGTACCAGGAGACGACCTTGAAGAAGCGCTTCTCTCCCGGCAGGTTGTTCTGCAGGGTGGCGAGGGAGTCATAGACCGAGGAGTGCGTGTCCTGGATGATGTCCGTCGAAACGACTTCGTCCTGGCAATAGGCAAGACGGCCCTTGAGGTAGGTGTCGGCGGCCTTCTTCATCAGGCTGTCGATCTCCTCAATCGAGGTATCCCGCTCAGAACGGAAGGTCAGGTCGACCACGGAGGTGGTGACGACCGGAACGCGGAAGGACATGCCGGTCAGCTTGCCCTTTGTCGAGGGAAGCACTTCACCAACGGCACGCGCCGCACCGGTGGTCGAGGGGATGATGTTGACCGCCGCCGCACGGCCGCCGCGCCAGTCCTTCTTCGAGGGACCGTCAACGGTCTTCTGTGTCGCGGTATAGGCATGGATCGTGGTCATCAGGCCGGTCTCAATGCCGATGCCCTCTTTGAGCAGAACATGAACCAGCGGAGCCAGGCAGTTCGTGGTGCAGGAGGCGTTAGAGACAACCGTATGGACTGCGGGATCGTACTCTTCCTCGTTGACGCCGAGAACGATGGTCTTCACGCCGCCCTTACCGGGAGCGGAGATAATGACGCGCTTCGCGCCTGCCGCAATGTGTCCCTCAGCAGCTTCCTTCGTGGTGAAGATACCGGTGGACTCGATGACATAGTCGACACCGAGCTCGCCCCAGGGCAGATCAGCCGGGTTGCGGGCGGCCATGATGCAACGCGTCTCACAGCCGTTCGTGACGATGATGTCATCATCTTTGAGATCGGGAGAGCTCTTCTTTGACGAGACGTCATGAGCGAAGCGGCCCTGAGCTGAATCGTACTTCAGTTGATAGGCGAAGTACTCGGCATCGGTCGTGATATCCGTTACTGCAACGACATCAAAGACCGAGCCCAAAAGGCCCTGATCGACCATCGCGCGGTAGACGAGTCTGCCGATGCGTCCGAAACCGTTGATTCCAACTTTAATTGCCATTCTAACCTCCTGGCCGAGAACGCTGCGCCCGCCACACAGCACGTGGATAACTATGTCAGACTGACGGGAAGAGTCTGATTAACGCGTTCAGGAATGCGCTCTTTTTTAATTATAACGCTATCGGACATAGACGGCAAAGAAACATTCGTAACGGGATGGACGTCATATTTGTCGGGACGGGAGAAGCTTTATCTGTCATAACGGGAAAAGCTTTTCTGAGTTTCTTTAAAGCTCTGAAACACCGCGACTTCAGCTCTGAAACACCGCGACTTTAGCTCTGAAACACCGTGACTTTAAAGTTGTTTGCATCCGAGTAGTTTGAATGCATACAAGTATTTTGAAGGTCACATTTCCAAGTGCTTGTGCAGCAATCAGCCTCACAAACTGCCGGAATGCGGATGGTGTGCAATTGAATGGCGAGCGGCGGGGATATACATACGATATGGCCACTTTCAAGGTGACTATGAAGCAATACAGGTTCTGTTGGCCTGAAGCCGGCTGGTCCAGATAACTCCCTGCGTGCCGTGCAGCGGCCTGCACGCCGCATAGCGGAGTGCGCGGTTTCTTCGTGGTCAAGATCGGCTGAAATGGCAATTGGATTTGCCATTACACGCTGTTTTGACCACCAAAACAGCCTGCTGCTTTCTCCCTCTGTATGAGTTTTCCTTACACACCTGCAACACCGCGGCTTTTGCGCAGCCTGCGCCCGTTGCATTTGCAGATGATCTCTTCCACAGTCTTCATAGTTGTTGAAACTGAGCGTAGAACTCTGGACATAGATTGAAATGATAAGAATGAAAAACGGCGGCGATCGGTGAGGCTTATCCGCATAAAACTCGCACTTCTGAAAAGGAAAAGACAGGATCCTGACTTTCGTGGCCAATGAGAAGCAAATTTAGCTCACCCAAACACTCCCATCCCGATCTCGGTGCTTCCTTCTGTGGTCAAGATGGGCTGAAATGGCAATCGCATTTACCATTACACACTGTTTTGACCCTGCGCGCCGTTCATCGGCGCGCGCGGCCTTCCGTGGTCAAAGTAGCCTGCTATCCAAATCGTTTTTTGGATTACACGCTGTTTTGACCAGAATCGGGCCTTCCGTGGCCAAAGTAGCCTGCTATCCAAATCGTTTTTTGGATTACGCGCTGTTTTGACCAGAATCGGGACTTTAGTGGTCAAAGTAGCCTGCTATCCAAATCGTTTTTTGGATTACACGCTGTTTTGACCCTGCACGCCGCTACTCGGCGTGCGCGACTCTTGCCAGCCGCCCTCCTGCCAAGCTCATCTGACGATCGACAAAGTTGACGTGCAACAACGGGGTGACGGTCGGGGGGCGGTGATTTCGCAAATCGCCTATAATAGAAGATGTTATTCGCCGCCCGTAGCTATGCGGGCCGCTTTCATGCAGGAGGTTCCATTATGTTTCAGTTTCCGATCGGTGTGATGCTTGACAGCTTCCGCCTGCCCATCCGTGAGGCGCTCGTAAAGGCACGCGAAGTTGGCGCTGCCGGTCTGCAGGTCTATGCCACTGCGGGCGAAATGGCACCCGAGAATATGACTGCCGCGGACCGGGCCGAGTTTGTGCGCATGGCTGCCGACCATGGCCTGACGATTGCGGCGCTGTGCGGTGACATCGGTGGTTTTGCCAAGATCGAGCGCAATCCGTCACAGATTGAGCGTTCCAAGCGCATCATGGATCTGGCAAAGGATCTGGGCTGTGATGTGGTCACAACGCACATCGGTGTAATTCCGGACGATCCAGCAGCGGAATATTTCAAGATCTTCCAGGATGCCTGCAACGAGCTCGGCGCTTATGGGGAGTCGATTGGGGCGCATTTCGCGATTGAGACGGGACCGGAAACCTGTGCGACGTTGAAGCAGTTCCTGGACAGCCTGGACAACCGTGGTGTTGGCGTCAACTTTGACCCGGCGAACCTGGTGATGGTGACAGGTGACGATCCCGTGGCAGGTGTAAAGCTGCTGGGTGACTACATCCACCACACCCATGCCAAGGATGGTGTGATGGTGAAGCGCGGAGATCCGATGGAGATCTATCATATGGTTGATCACGTGGTTGCCTATGATGAGTACTTCCTTGAGGTACCGCTCGGCGAAGGTTCAGTGGACTGGCCAAATTATCTGGCGGCACTGGAGGAGATTGGCTTCCGCGGCTTCCTGACCATTGAGCGCGAAGTGGGCGATAATCCGGAGACGGATATTCGTCTGGCGGTCGAATTCCTGAAGCGTCAGCTGGGTAGCTGACGCGCGGCGGAAGAATCAGAACCAAAGGGGCGACACCGGCGGTGTCGCCCCTTTTTGATACCTTATTTGTGATGACGGCACTGTGGCAGAAGGCAGACGCTGCCAGTGCCAGAACCTCAGGCGCGGACAGCGGCCTGCTGGAGCTGCTGACGCAGAACAACGCGGCGGATTTTGCCTGAAACTGTTTTGGGAAGCTCGTCGACGAAGTCCACGACGCGGGGATACTTATAGGGAGCGGAGACCGTTTTGACGTGGTTCTGGATCTCTCGGGCGAGGGCTTCGCCGGGACTGTAGCCGGGTGCCAGGCGGATGCTGGCGCGAACAACCTGACCACGGATCTTGTCGGGTACACCTGTCACTGCGCACTCGAGTACGGCCGGATGGGTCATGACGACATTTTCGACCTCAAAGGGCGAAATCTTGTAGCCCGAGCTCTTGATCATGTCGTCGCTGCGTCCTTCGTACCAGAGATAGCCGTCTTCGTCCATGGATGCCAGGTCGTTGGTATGGTAGTAGCCGTCATACCAGTATGCTTCGGTAAGGTCGGGATCTTCGGCGTAGCCGGAAAACATGCCGATGTTGGCCGGATCTCCGGGCGGCCCGGGCGGGCGCAGGCAGATCTCGCCGCTGCCGCCGGGTCCCTGTTCGACACCATCTTCGTCAAGCAGGACGACATCATAGATGGGGTTGGGGCGGCCCATCGAGCCGGCTTTCGCCTTCATCCAATAGAAGGTTGCCACCGTGGGCGTGGTCTCTGTCTGTCCAAAACCCTCGCGCATCTCAAGGCCCGTGGCACGCTTCCAGGCGCTGAAGACTTGCGGATTCACTGCCTCGCCGGCGACGGTACAGTGCTCGAGTGCCGAGAGGTCATATTTCGTGAGGTCCTCATGGATCAGGAAGCGATAGATGGTCGGTGCGGCGCAGAAGGTGGTGACGCCGTCCGTCGCGATATGCTCGAGGAGGGCAGCGGGATCGAAGCGATCAAAATCATAGACGTAGATGCCGGCGCCGAGAAGCCACTGGCCGTAGAGTTTCCCCCAGAGGGTTTTCGCCCAGCCGCTTTCGGAGACGGTCAGGTGGAGGCCTTTGGGATTGACGTTCTGCCAGTACTTGGCCGTGACTATGTGAGCCAGCGGATAGGCGTAATCGAGGCTGACCATCTTCGCCAGGCCGGTGGTGCCTGAGGTGAAGTAGATCACCATCTCGTCGTGCAGGACGGGGCGTTCGGCGGGCGGCGGGGTGGTCCATGGCGGAGCGGTCGCCAGGCCCTGGTCATAGTCGGACCAGCCGGGGCGGCCGCCATGGACGGCGAGGCGAATCGGGATGCTGTAACCCAGATCGTGCTCGGCCTGCTCAATCTCGTCTGCCGTGTCCCCTTCCATCGTGGCAATGACAGCATGGATATCGGCGCGCTCGATGCGGTAGGCGAGATCCATGGCCTTCAGCTGGCTGGTGGCCGGCACGGCGACGGCACCGATGTGGGCCAGGCCAAGCATCGCCGACCAGAACTGGTGGTGGCGCTTGAGAATCAGGAGGACGCGGTCACCGTGGCGGATGCCGATGGAGCGAAAAAAGGAGGCAGCCTGCCGGCCGAGGCGTGACATTTCGCCGAAGCTGAAGCTGCGGCGGGTCTCGTCGAGGCCGCACCAGAGCATGGCGCGGCGATCGGGTTCGGCGGCGGCAATGCGGTCGACGCAGTCCGTCGCAAAATTGAAGCGTTCCGGCAAACGCAGGCGGAAATCGATGATCCGGCCGGCGGCGTCGCGGTCTTCTTCGAGATAGGCTAAATGCAGTGATTCCATGCTTTGACTTCCGTTCCTGATTATTCGACTGGGACAGCGGCCGGTGCGCCCAGGCGGCTGTGCGGCTGCGCTGTCTCTGATCTGTCCGGCGGGTTTATTCCAGGCTGCTATAGGCTCTCGTTACATGTGATTGACACGAAAGCTCGAGGCAGGGTGGCGTTGTGCGCGGGCTTCTTCTGCAATTACTTTGACTATCAAAGTAATTGCATGATCGCACAGCTAAGCATCGCTGACAAGTACTTGCGTCGTCACTTTTCTTCTCAAGGGGAAATTTACTGGGTGGTTATCTGCGAAATATCGGTGCAGGACTGGATCCCGATGAAAAATTGACGGGTGAAGGTGGCCAGGAGACATCCGAATCTGTCCAGAGCGGAAATTTTGCTCACCCGGAGACGTTTTCTGTGCAATTTTTACGCTCTGGACGGCAGAAGGTAGCCAGGAGGCAGCAGAATCTGTCCAGAGCGGAAATTTTGCTCAACCAGAGACGTTTTCTGTGCAATTTTTACGCTCTGGACAGCCGCAGGGGGTCAGGAGACAGCCGAATCTGTCCAGAGCGGAAATTTTGCTCACCCGGAGCCGTTTTCTGTGCATTTTTTACGCTCTGGACAGCCGCTCAGGCCATCGTTGCCAGCATCTCCAGGCTGACCTCGTGCGGCGAAGGGCGGCCGGCCAGCCAGTTTTCGGCTGCCTGAGTCATCAGGGCGCCCATGCGCCAGATCTCGTTGGCCTGTGAACCCGCGATATGCGGCGTCAGGATGATGTTGTCGAGCTCATGCAGCGGCCCCGCCGGGTCGGAAGGTTCGGGCCAGGTTACGTCGAGGATCGCGAAGCGCCCAGGCTCTGCGCGGAGAGCCGCAACCAGGTCCGCCTCAACTACCTGGGCCCCGCGCCCGGTGTTGATAAAGGTCGCCGTCGGGCTCATGCGCTCAAAGCAGGCGGCATTCAGCATGCCCCGGGTTTCGGCATTGTTCGCCAGATGGTTGGAGATCACCTGGCAGGAGGCGAAGAGCCCGGGCAGATCGTCGACCAGGCGGACACCCAGGCGATGGGCTTCCGCAGCCGGCAGGAAGGGATCGAAGACCCAGATCTCGAGCTCGGCATCCAGAGCCGTGAGCTTCTCGATCACGAGGCGGCCGATAGCGCCGGCACCGATGATGCCGACGCGGACAGCATAGTTGCCCGGCTGCGCGTGGGAGAGGCGGACGGCCTCCTGGCGCCGGCCGGCCAGATTGTAGCGGGCGGACTGCCAGAAGCCCTTGTTCGAAAGCAAAATCGCGGCCACGGTGTATTCGGCCACGGGCACGGCATTGGCGCGGGCGGCGGAATAGACGCGGATACCACGCTCGAGGAAGGGGCGGGCGAAGTTCTGCACGGAGCCCGCCGCATAAAAGACGGCCCCAAGGCGCGGCAGGCGGTGCGCGATGGTCACCGCATCGGGCGCCGGCATGCCCCAGGTGGAGAAGATCGCCGTGACATCGTCACCCGCGATCTCTTCAATACCCGTGTAGACCGGGTCATCGAGGGCGAAGGCGGAGCTAAGGCGGGAGCGGCTGGCGCTGTCATAGGCGGCCAGGATGCCTTCTTCGCCGGCCGCGGTCAGAAAGCAGGCACGGGGCTTGGACATCATCTACCACTCCTCCCTGCGAGGCGGCGTCGGCGGGCGCGGTCGTCGCGCCAGACGGATTCAAACCAGGTGTCGGGCTCTGGGCACGGGCGCAGGGGGCGCCAGTGGGAAACGGGAGCGGTACCGGACGCAGCGCTTGTTTCCAGGCAAAGTTCGGCGCACTCTTCGACGGTGCCGCGGTGCCAGCGGCCGGGGAGGCCGGGTACGGGAAGGGCACCAGGCGTTCCGGGCGGACAGAGCACAAGGGCGGCGCCGCGGCTGCCGCAGCGGCGGGCGGAGGCGAGCATGGCGGACAGCAGCGCCCGCATCGTGCGGAGGCTGTCGGCCAGTTTCAGCAGGTCGATGAGCTGATCGGGGCGGGCGAGAGGGATTTCGCCCAAATCTTCATGAGCGATTTCCTCCGCCAAAGCCGCCATCGCGTCCGGATCGCGGAGAATGGCGGCGATCTCAGACATGCTGCCGGCATAGTAGCGCTGCCGGTCGGCCAGGCTGGTCGGGCAAGCGGGATCTGAAGACTGGGCCAAAAGGCGGTCGAGAAGAGCGGCGGCGGCCGACAGCAGCAGAGCGGGATCGGCGGCGGGTGCCGGATCGAGGGCCAGAGCGGCAGCGGCACGTGCCGAGAGGACCTGGGTCTGGTTGAGAGCCGAGCCGCCGGGACGGTAGAGGCCGAAGCTGCCGGCCACCTCGCCGGCGGCATAGAGGCCGGGGATCGTGGTGCGGCCGTCGGCATCCACGGCCAGACCGCCGTTGTGGTGCTGGGCGGCGACGTGGATCTCCAGAGCCTGGGTCTCCAGGTCAATGCCGTTAGCGCGGTAGAGGTCGATGGCGGCGGGGTTCATCGCGGCCAGGCGGAGAAAGGGCGTCTCTTGGGTGGCGCCGGAGCTTTCGAGGTAATGGCGGGCCTCTGGCGGGATCACGCTGAGGTCGGTCGGATTCCGGCGGTAGTCGAGGTAGACGCGGCGGCCGGCGAGCGTTTCATTCAGGACGAGGAGATCGACCTGGGAAGAGCCGTCGATTTTCCGGCTGTCGAAGGGCCACTCGTAGCCCTTGAGAAAGGTCAGGCGCAGGACGGTCTCCGGATCGCCGAGGGCATCCAGGAGAAAGTCGTGTTCACGGCCGTCACTGTCGACAGATACATAGCGCGGCAGCACCTGCTGATAGCTGCCTGAGACATTCCAGCGGAAGGCGCTCGAAGCCAGGCCGTACTGCCACTGGTCGAGGTTATTGCCGACGGCGCCGGCGGCCAGGGCAAAGCCGCTCATCCCAGTCTGGGAGGGCGGAAAAACGGAGTCGCGGTAACAGGCAGCGGGACCTCCTGTTGCCAGGATGACCTGACGACAGGCGATCAGGAGGAGGCCGCGGTGAGGCTCATGAATGCGGCTTCGTTCGATGGCGAGGAGTCCGGCCAGCTGGCCGTCGGCGTCGCGGACGAGGTCAACAACGGTACAGTCGTCCAGGACGCGGATGCCGAGGCGGCGAGATTCGGCCTCCAAGGCTTCTACCATGTAGCGCGAGGTCAGGGGCCCGGCCGAGGTCGCACGGCCGCGGGTGTCGTGGTCGGTGCGGTAGCCGACAAATTCGCCTGCGGCATTTGTCGGAAAGGGAACGCCGAGTTCCACAAGACGCAGGAAGGCGGCGGCGGAGCCGGCTGCTTCGACGAGGGCGCTGTCACCGTGAACCGCCCCGCCGGCCTCCAGATCACGGGCCAGGGCGCGGACACTGTCGGGCTCGGAGCCGGCGAGCGAGAGCTTGTAATAGGTCTGCTTGTCCGAACCGGTGTTGCGGCTGGTACCCCATTCGCGGCCTTCGGTGACCAGAAGCGGATCGGGCACGCCGAGCCGTGCCAGCTGATTGACCGCGTTGTAGCCGGCCGCGCCGGAGCCGACCACCACCGCAGAGGGCTGGAGCAGAGGGAGCTCACGCCCGTCCGGAAGAAGGATGGTCGTCATCTCTAGAGCCGTCCGATCGTGAGGCCGCCGTCGATGTTGATGATCTGGCCGGTGGCATAGTCGAAGGCGCCCGAGGCCAGGGCCGAGACGGCGGCGGCGACATCGGCGGGCTGGCCGAAACGCGGTACAGGTGTGAGACCGTCGTCGATCAGGGCCTGGTAGCGGTCATGGACGCCGGCGGTCATGTCGGTAGCGATGATGCCGGGGCGCAGCTCGAAGACCGGGATGCCCTCCGGCGCCAGGCGGACGGCAAAGAGGCGGGCGACCATGGAGAGGCCCGACTTGGAGACACAGTAGTCACCGCGGTTGGTCGAGACGACATCGGCGGAGACACTGGTGATGAAGACGATGCGCGGCTGATAGTTTTCCAGACCCGCCTGCTGCCAGGCGAGCATGGCGCGGGCCGCGGCCTGGGTCAGGAAAAGGGGGCCGCGGGTGTTGACGCGGATCAGCTCGTCGAAACTTTCAGGCTCAAGGTCAAGGAGGTCGGCACGCACGCGCGGCGCAATGCCGGCGTTGTTGACGAGGAGGTCGAGGCGGCCGTGGCGCTCTGAGATCGCGGCGAGCAGGGCTTCACGCTCAGCCGCATCGCCGATGTCGCAGGCAATGTACTCGGCGCTCCAGCCGGCCGCCTGGAACTCGGCCAGCACCTGATCGGCTTCCCGGGAGCGGGCGGAAAGAACCACATGCCAGCCCTCCGCGGCGAGGCGGCGGGCAATGCCCAGGCCAATGCCGCGGCGGGATCCGGTGACGAGAGCTATCTGTCTTTTCTTAGTCATTTGACACCATCCCGGCAATGTCGCGGTCCGATTCCAGGACGTCGCGGCGGTAGATGGAACCATAGATCTCCCGATCGTGGATGGGGCAGCCGGCGACCGAACCGGCGCGCATCAGCTGCGAACAGCGGGAGCAGGCGACACAGACCCGGCGGCGGTCGATGCGGCCGTCGGTCAGGATTTCGCGTGCAAAAGAAGGATTGGCAAAGGCCAGGCGGCCAAAGCCTGCGAAGTCGACCACGTCGTCCGCTACCACTCCGGCGGCAAGCAGGGGCGCGAAGCTGCGCAGCCAGGAGATGCCGGAGAGTACGGTGCGCATCTCCGGGACGGCCCGGCGCAGGGCCTGGGCGCAGCTGACATGGCGGCGGATGCCGGCCAGGGGATGCTCGGGAGGATCGTAGGGGCCGCCGCTGAAGGGACGGTTGACATGGGGATTGGAGTAGGGATTTCCGATAGTCAGGTTGAGCAGGCGCACGCCGAAATCATCATAGAGCTCCCGGATGAGCCTGTTTGGCTCCGTGAGGTCGGGGTCCACCGAGCCGGCAGGTTCGGGGGCGACACCCCAGCCGCAGGGCCAGGGATAGCCGTCGTAGAGATTGATGCGGCTCGCGACCAGGAAGCCGGCGGGTGCGGCTGCGTTCGCCAGGCGGATGGCCTCCCGCAGGAAGCGGGTGCGGTTCTCAAAGCTGCCGCCGTAGCGGCCGGGCCGCTCGAAGGCCGACAACAGCTCGGAGATGAGGTAGCGGTGGCAGGCCTTGATGTCGATGCCGTCAAAGCCCGCCTCAGCCGCGAGCCTGGTGGCTTCGCCATAAAAGGGCAGCAGATCGTCGAGCTCGCCGTCACTCATGATCGCGCTGTCGGGCAGGCGTTTTTCGGCCTCAAAGATCGGATGGTGATAGGCGATGCGCGGGGCGGCAATGCCGCCGGGCTTGGAGTAGCGTCCCGAGTGGGTCGCCTGCAGGATGATGAGGGGATCGGGACCGCCTGCCTCACGAGCGCTGCGGCGGATGTCGGCCACAAGCTCACGGTAGGAGTCCAGCGTCTCCCGTGTCAGCAGGAGCTGGCGGGCGTTCGCGCGGCCGTCTTCGCGCACGGCGGTGGCCTCAAACCAGATGAGGCCGGCGCCACCGGCGGCAAAGCGGCGATAGCGGCGGATAGTGAGTTCGCCGGGGCGGCCGTCCTCCGTGCCGTCGCAGCCCTCCATCGGCTGGACAGCGAGGCGGTTGGCTGCCCGGCGGTGGCCGATGACCAGCGGTGTGGCCAGTACCGAGAGGTCTTCGCGAAGGGGCAGATCGAGCTCGAGTTCGGCAAGAGCCGCTCGCAGGGCGTCGAGATCCTGGTAGTCACAGTTGATTTTCATTCTTTCTCCAGTTCCTGCCTCAGTTCGTCGCGGCCGAGCCGCCCCTCAAGGTGGCGGCCGTCGGCGAAGCGCAGATAGGGGATCCAGCGGAGCCCGGAGGCATCGGCCTCCGCCTGATCGGCGGCGATGGCGGCGTCGTAGCCGGGGTCGTCCAGGGCGGCCCGGGCGGTCACGGGGTCCAGCATGCCGGCGGCAGCAGCGAGCAGTTCTGCGGGATCTGATACAGCTTTGCCTGCCTCAAAATAGCCGCGAAAGACCGCCAGAACAAAGGGCGTCGCATCCAGGCCGCGGGCCTGAATGGCATGCAGCAGGCGGTGGCCTGCCAGGGTCGGACCCGAGACGCCGCGCTCGAAGTCAAAGTGGATGCCCTCCGCCAGGCCGGCGTCAACGATACGGGTAAGAGCGCGCTCTGCCTTCTCACGCGGCACGCCGAGGGCCAGGTAGCGCTCGAGCGCCGGGCGCGGATCGACCGCGGCCCGGGGCTCAAGGATATAGCTGCGAAAGCGGAGCCGGGGGACACAGAGTCCCCGCCGCCTGCGCTCCGTCAGGACGGAAAGCAGGGCGGACTCGGCGATATAGCACCAGGGGCAGACGAAGTCGAGCCAGACTTCAAGATGGTCGACCGCTGTCCCCCGCTCCGGGGCGCTCACTCAGGCGTTGTAGGTCGAGGAGGCCGTCGCGCCGCCCTCGCCCGTCCAGTCGGTGTGGAACCATTCGCCGCGCGGGGCGTCGGTGCGCTCATAGGTGTGCGCGCCGAAGTAGTCGCGCTGCGCCTGGATCAGGTTGGCGGGGCCGTTCGCGGTGCGCAGGCCGTCGTAGTAGGTCAGGGCGGCGGCCAGGGCCGGTACGGCGACACCGGCTCCGATGGCGGTCGCCAGCACCAGGCGCCAGCTGGACTGTTTGGCGGCGATGGTCTTCGCAAAGAACTCATCCAGCAGCAGATTTCCGAGTTCCGGGTTGCGGTCGAAGGCGCGCCAGATGTCGCCCAGGAAGGCCGAGCGGATGATGCAGCCGCCACGCCACATCATGGCGACGCCGCCGAAGTTGAGGTGCCAGCCGTAGGTCTGGGCGGCCACGCGCATCAGGTCGAAGCCCTGGGCATAGGAGACAAGCTTGGCGGCATAGAGGGCGTCACCGAGGGCATTGATGAGCTCCTGGCGCTCTTCCGCCGTGCCCTCAAAGCGGCCAGACGGGCCCTCGAGAACCTGGCTGGCGGCGACACGGTCATCCTTGAAGGAGGACAGGGCGCGGGCAAAGACGGCCTCGGCGATCAGGGTCAGAGCGACGCCTTCGTCAAGGGCCACGATTGAGGTCCACTTGCCGGTGCCCTTCTGCCCCGCGGCGTCGAGGATCTTGTCGAGCAGGATCGAGCCGTCCTCTTCGCGATAGGCCAGGATATCGCCGGTGATCTCAATAAGATAGGAATCAAGCTCGCCCTGGTTCCACTGGCGGAAGACGGCGGCCATCTCGTCGGCTGTCATGCCGAGATAGCTGCGCATGAACTGGTAGGTCTCGGCGATCAGCTGCATGTCGCCGTACTCGATGCCGTTGTGGACCATCTTGACGAAGTGACCGGCGCCGCCTTCGCCGACCCAGTCACAGCAGGGCTCGCCGCCGTCGACCTTGGCCGCGATGGCCTGGAAGACGTCCTTGATCAGGGGCCAGGCCGCCGGTGAACCGCCGGGCATCAACGAGGGGCCGTGCAGGGCGCCCTCTTCCCCGCCGGAGACGCCCGAGCCCACATAAAGCAGACCCTGTGACTCGACATACTTGACACGGCGGGCGGTGTCGGTGAACTGCGAGTTGCCGCCGTCGATCAGGATATCGCCGGCTTCAAGAAGGGGCAGCAGTTGTTCGATGAGGTCGTCAACCGGCTTGCCGGCGCGGACCATCATGATGATGCGGCGCGGCTTTTTGATCTGGGCAACGAAGCTCTTGAGATCCTGGCTGCCCCAGATGCCGGCTTCGCCGCCGCGGCCTGCGATGAAGCCCTCTGTGCGCGCGTAGGTGCGGTTGTAGACCACCACCTGGAAGCCCTTCGACTGCATGTTGAGGGCGAGGTTTTCGCCCATCACCGCCAGGCCAATAAGGCCGATATCCGCCTTGGTTCCAACCGTCTGCTTTGCTGTTTCTGACATGCTTCTTCTCCTTTTTCTGGACTTATATGTTTCCTTTATTTTGACACCTGACAGTGTTGATTTCGCTTGGGTATTTTGACACCTGTCGGTGTGGTTTCGCTGGAGCGGGCGGACAAGCGGAGTTTCTGTCGGGCTAGCCGTCGTTCGGGTGTGGTCCGTTCCAGAGGACGGCACGTGCGGGGGCGGCCTCACATTCTGGCAGGGAGAGCGGCAGGCAGCTCAGCTGATAGCGACCTTCGGCGACGGCAGCCAGGCGCAGATCCTCAATGATGGCGACACCGGCGCCGAGCAGCGTGCGGTGCGTTTCGCGTGTGGGGTCGCTGCGTTCAATGCTCATGGCGTCGATCCCTACCGTGCGCACGCCCTGTTCCACCAGATAGCGGGCGCCGTCCGGCGAGAGGGCAACGAAATCAAACTCAAAGGCGTCGACGAGCGAATTGCGGGTGCGCAGCAGGACAATGTCGCCGGCGCGGATGCCGCGTCCTTCGAGGTCACTGCGGGTGATCAGATCGGCGACCTGTTCGCAGTCCAGCACCAGGCAGGGACCCAGAAAATGATCGAGGCTGTAGCTTGACATGGGCCGGGCGCCGGCAATCATGTGCAGCGGGGCATCGATGTGCGTTCCGGTGTGGAGGTTGGTGTGCAGATTGGATTCGTGGTAGCCGTTCGCTTCGTGGGTGGCCAGGGTCTCTATCCTTACCCGCTTTACAGGATTGTTCTTATAAACAGATGTTTCTTCTGTCAACGGACGGGAGATATCAATGATTTTCATCGATGTGCGCCTCCTCACTTCTGATAGTTAAATATGATCGCTTATATGAATAAGACCGCTTATATGATTCTACAACTTCTATCATAGCGGATTCAGGGCGCATTCGCGAAGCAGAAAAGGCGCACATCGCACGTCAAGGTGCACTTCAGGAATGCGGGGGACGCAGCGTGAATGCTGAGGTGCGGCACGAATGCTGGAGTGTGGCACGTATGCTGGGGGTGTGGAACGTATGCCGGGGGTGTGGAACTTATGCCGGGGGTGTGGAAAGTGTGCCGGGGGTGTGGAAAGTGTGTCTGGAAGATGGCGGGTGGATGGCGGGTGGATGGCGGGTGGAAAAAGCAGCAGGCTGATTCGGGGTGGCAGACTGATTCCGGTGGTCAAAATGTAGAGAAATGCAATCCGCTATTGTCCGATCTGTGATCCGCAGGGCAATATCGTCTTTTTTGTACACCGCCTGTGCAAATTCTTCGATATTGCCTAACCCACGGGACAATATGAGGCTTTTTGTGCTGCTGTTCAGAGGGGGTAGCAGTGAGACTCCAACAGCCTTAATCCACTCGGTGTGTCAACTTTTGGACTTGTGTCAGCGTTTCCTGACACAACTCGACTTTTTGTCCAATTCGAGGCCGAAATGGCCAACTTTTGGAGTTGTGTCACCTTTTCCTGACACAACTCGACTTTTTGTCAAATTTGAGGGAGGATTTGCCAACTTTTGGAGTTGTGTCACCTTTTCCTGACACAACTCGATTTTTTGTCAAAATCCCCGTCTGTTTTGCCAACTTTTGGAGTTGTGTCAGCGTTTTCTGACACAACTCGACTTTTTGTCAAATTTGAGGGAGGATTTGCCAACTTTTGGAGTTGTGTCGATCCTCTCTTTCTCACAATTCCTTGCCTGCACTCAAGTAACGCCTGCAGACACCTGTTTTACAGGATGCTGCGTACAAGGGTCACTTTATGATTGCGGAACTTCATTCCGGACACTCTCCGTCACCTCGAGCCGCCCGCCGCTTTTTCCATTTCTATGTACCACATGCATAGATGCAATCTCGCAGCAGAACGGGCGACTCCTGGCCGCCCGCTTTGCAGTATCTAATTAATTTACCTTCTGAAGCTGCAGCAAGCATGGAGCTTCTCATAGCAGAGAACCTCAATCTGTGCGGCCAAGGAATACGGAAAGGCTGGCTCTAAATCGTGTCAAAACCGAGCCACTCTCTGGTCGGTATCGGATACACACCTAAGACGGAGTCCACCGTCTATTTAGAGGCACTGTGATCTCTCAGTTGCCTCATATGAACTGAACAAAACGACTTGGACTTCACGCTGTCTTTTCCACAAAAGGGCCCTGCGCGCCGCTGCACGGCGCGCAGTTGGCATTGATGCGCAATTCAATGCTATTTATGGCCCTGCACACCGCCACACGGCGTGCAGGGCAAAGTCAAAACAGCGCGAAATCCAAAACTGCTTCGAAAAACCACTTTCAAATCCCACAGGCGAAACGGCAACTCAAACGAAGGCCCGAAGCGAGGTCTCCGGCAGATCCGAAACCGTCCAGTCGAGTCCGTCGAGCGCCGGCAGGCGGCAGGCCTCTGTGGGGCCCTGGCTGCCTTTCGCATAGCTTGCCAGCGGCATCCCGGCCGCTTCCCAGGCAGCGATCATGCGGTTTGCAAAATACCATGATGCCTCAATCTGATCCCAGCGCGAAAACAGGCTCTGATCGCCGTTAACGGCTGCCATCAGGAGACGCTCATAGGCTTCGGGCGTATTGCGGTAGTTCTCTATATGACAGGACTGGCAGTAATCCATATAGACCTGCGCCAGCTCCTCCCCACGCCCCGGCTGCTTGACGTTGAAGCGAAGGAAAACGCCCTCGTCCGGCTGCACCTTGATCACCAGCAGATCCGGCGCCGTCTCCGGATCCGTCATCCGGAAGCGGATGATGATCTCCATGTCGCGCGTATGCAGGCTCTTGCCCGTACGGATATAAAAGGGCACCCCTTCCCAGCGCGGCGTATCAACAAAGAGACGCAGGGCGGCGTAGCTCGGCGTCCGGCTCTCCGGATCCACCCGCTCTTCTTCGCGGTAGCCCTCGTACTGCCCCATCACCAGATGCTCATCAATGGCTGCCGCTTCAACAGGCCGCAGAGCCTGAAGCACCCGCAGCTGTTCGTTATGGAGAGCCGTCGCCGTCTCATCAGCCGGCGGCTCGATCGCCAGCACCGAAAGCACCTGGAAAAGATGGTTCTGCACCATATCCCGAAAGGCACCCGCCTCGTCGTAATAGCCACCGCGGCTGCCGACCCCCTCCTCTTCGAAGGCATTGATCTGAACATCCGAAATCGCATGGCGTCCCCAGACATGGCGGAAGATGGCATTGCGAAAGCGCAGCCAGAGAATGTTACGCACCATCTCCTTCCCGAGATAATGGTCGATGTGATACAGCTCTTCTTCGCCATAGGCGGCAACCAGCTCGTCATGGAGCTCCCGCGCTTCCTCAAGCGAATCGCCAAAGGGTTTCTCCAGAATAATCCGGGAACCAGGACGATTCAGACCCGCCTCCACCACTCCCTGTGTCACAGAACGAAACCAGGACGGAGCCACTGCGTAATAGAAGACGCGTCGGCTGTTCGGGCAGGCGGCTGCCAGCAGGCGGTCGAGCTCCTCATAGGCAGCCAGATCGCCCAGTTCCATGCGGTGGTAATACAGACGTCTGGTAAAGTCATTCCAGTCCGCATCGCCAAAGGGCACGCGCACCTGTTTCCGGGCCCACTCCTTTGCCTTTTCATGGTACTCTGCCGTCGTCCACGGACGGCGGCCTACGGCGACAACCTCAAATCCATCTGCCACAGCACCCAGCACGTGGAGATTGTAAAGAGCCGGTAAGAGCTTCCTGAACGTCAGATCTCCGCTTCCACCAAAAATTACCAGCACCGTCTGTCCTTCGCAGCGGAGTTCCGAGTCTATGTTGTTCATATGTCATTTCCTCCTGTCGTCATTTACACAAGCTTAATACCCCATGCGAAGCATTCCACTCTCGACCGTCATCTTGTCTATCAGTCAAAAGGCTGTTCGAATTTTCACGAATGGGCACTTAACCTCTTTTTGCTTCTGTGTATAATGTCATCATATTGTAAACATTCATCTGGCTTGGGTCGTGCTGGTACCATTCCGTCAGGTCTGGTTCCATTTTTTCGACACTGCCGTAGTGTAGAGAGGACATCCAAGCACGTAAATGAGGCGAACGGGCCGAGACAATCAGAATACCAGGCGGGGGGATGCCGAATACGGGCAGTCAAAGCATGCTGGCAATGAACAGCATGCCGCCGGCCTGCGCCAGGTTCGCCCTCTCACGCTTCAGCCACGCGGCGACGATAAGCAGGCTCTGCCTGATTCTGCCGAACAGACGGCAACGGCGGAGGCTGCGGCGGCAGCCAGACGTGAAGCCGAGCGTGAGGCCAGGCGTGCCGCTCCTGGCCGGATTCGCCGTGTCTACGTGCGCTATCTCGATCAGGAAGATGCCGGACCGCCGGCACAGAAGCCTGCATTCACGGAACCGGCGGCGGTTTCTCCTTTCCACGAAGACGCGGCATCCGACATGGCTGCCGACCGTGCTGTAGTTCCCGAACCCGCAGAAGAACCTGAACCCATTGAGTACCTCGATGACAGCGATCCCAATGCAGACTGGCTGACCCGACTGCAGCGTGCTGCTGAAAAGGAGCGTCTCCGTCAGGAGGCCGAAGAAGCTAAAGAACGCGCTGCCGCCGAGCGCGAGGCCGCACGTCTGGCTGCAGAACGTGAAGCTGCCGAGCGCGAAGCCGCGCGTTTGGCAGCGGAGCGTGAGTCCGCCGAGCGCGAAGCCGCAGAACGCGAAGCTGCGCGCCTGGCTGAGGAGCGTGCTGCTGCCGAACGCGAAGCCGCGCGCCTGGCTGAAGAGCGCGCTGCTGCCGAACGCGAGGCTGCCCGTCTAGCAGCGGAGCGTGAGGCGGAAGAGGCCGCCGCGCGCGAAGCCGAAGCTGCTGCGCGTCGTGAAGCCGAAGCTGCCGCACGCTACAAAGCAGATGTTGCCACGCACCAGGAGACAGAAACTGGCGCGCGCCAGGAAACGGAAGTTGGCGCAGAACAGCGCCGCAGTGCCGAAGCTATACGCGAACACGAACTTGCCACACGTGAACGGGAACTTGCCGCACGTGAACGGGAGCTTGCCGCACGCGAGCAGGAACTTGCAGCCAATCTTCAGGCGAAGACAATGACCGCAGCGACTCCGTCCGCAACCACCGAAACAAGGCCCCGGACACCCGACGGTATCCAGTTTGAGGAGGAAATCTCCCGGCCCCGCCGCCGTTCTGAGCGCCTGCGTCTGGAACAGGAACAGGTTCACTCTGCCCCGCCCAAGCCACCGGCACCGGCACCGGCACCAACTTCTGGACCAGAGTTACCCCAGCCGCGCCCTGAGCAGCGCCCGCCTGCTCCTGCCAACGTACGTCCTGACAAGCCCGTGGCTGCTGTACGTGCCCCTTCCCTGCCCATCAAGCCGCACGAGTTCGCCGAAAAGAGCCGACACGGCATCCGTGCCCTGCGCGAGCTGCCCCAGATCCGCCAGAGCATCAGCAGCGATCCGTCACCTTCGCGCATCCCGGCTCCACGTATCACCAGGAAACTGACCCTGATTCCGGTTCCTGAGGATCAGCTCCGCCGCCGGCAGCCGCTTGATCCCATCTTCTCCGCGGACTTCTACGAACGCAGTTCGGGTGACATCCCTGACTTCCTGCGCAATACCTCTCTGACGGAAGGCGAAGCCAATCTTTCTCTGAGCGAAGAGCGTCGTCGCCAGGCCAGCGCCCAAATGCCCCGCGATACCGCCGGCCGTCCACGCGATCCGCGGACAGCTACTCCTGAAGGCAGACGCAAAGCCCGTGTCAATCCGCCCGTGGCCCGGGTGCTGCGCGGTGCGCGCCAGGTCAATCCCCTGAGCCAGAACGAAATCGGCAGCAAGCCTCAAACTCCCGTCACCCCTTCACGCAGCGAACTGCGCCGCCAACGCGCCCGCAGCGGCGAGCTGCGCAGCGTTCCTGTGCAGCCGCACTACAATCCCATCGAATTTGAATCACTCTTTGCGACTTATGAGGCAGAAACGCAGCCTGAGACAAGTACCGTCCAGAGCCGCGCCGCCGAAGAGGAGCGCGAGCGCCAGCGCCGCGTCGCCGAGGACATTGCCCGCCTGGAGGAACGCGCCAAACAGCGCACCGCCGCCGAGCGCCGCAGCAGCCGGAAGACAAGTGGCAGCCCGCCTGTTGCTATCTCAACCCGGACAACCAGGCCCATCGGCGCTGTCATGGAAGCGGCCGTCGCTGCCACCAGGACTTCCACAAAGGAGACGCCATCTGCAGGTCCTGAGGCCAAAACCACTGCCAAAGCCACGATCACTGAAGTAGAAGCCGTTCCGGAAACCGACAGCGGAACCGCTGCCGAGCCCAGCAGTGCCGTAACACTCCCCGAAGTCGATGAGACAGAACGCGAGACTGAGATCGTGCCTGCATCTGCGGCCGTCTCCGAGCCTGCCGTGGAGAAAGAGGAGTTGGACGACAGCCGACCGACAGAAACAGATGCCGGACGCGAAGAAGATTCCGAACCCGAGCCTGTGCCGGAACCGGAACCTGCACCGGAACCCGAGCCGGAACCCGAACCCGAGCCCGAGCCGGAGCCGGAAAGCACTGAAGAGATCGAAGAAGCTTTTGACGAAGAGTTTGAAGAAGAGTTTGAAGAAGAGCTCTATCTTGATGATGACGAGATGCTTCCCGAGCGGCGCTACCGTCCGTTCACCCTCGCCCTGCTGCGCCTCGTCTCCCCCTATCGCCATTACGGTGGCTTTGCCCTCCTCGTCTCCGCCGTCGCTCTCTTAGGGATCCACCTGCTCTGGTGGGACCGCTTTAGCGGTGCGCGTCTCGAAGGCTTCCTTGGCAGCTACAGCTGGCTGGTCACGGGCCTCGCCGTCTCCGTCCTGGCCCTCTTACTTCCGGGTCTATTGACACTGAAGGTCTTCCATCTGCCCAGCCGCCTGATAGGTGCTGCCAGCAATGGCGGCGGTCGCACCATGCTCTCAGCCAGCCTGCTCGGCCTGCCCGCCGGTCTTGCCATCTTCGGCCTGGACCGCCTGATTCTGGAGCTGCAGACGCTGGTCGGCATTGAGGATGTGGCACCGCTGCTGCCGACAGTTCCGAAGCCGGGCGGTATCCCGGACATCCTCCTGATACTGCTTGTCATCTGCATCGTAAAATCAAGTTCAGAAGAGTTCCTCTTCCGTGGCCTCCTGCAGTCAGATCTGCGCCGCGGTGGCAATGCCAATCTGGCAGCCGTCCTGCAGGCTCTCGCCTATGTCCTTTACCGCGGCGATGTCGGCCACGCCCTGACCGCGTTCGCGGTCGCCCTGCTGCTGGGCTGGCTGCGCGGCCGCAGCAACTCTCTCTATCCTGCGATCGGCTGCCACATCATGATGAGCATTACATGGTATTTCGCCGCCACACCGGCATACACCACGGTCCATCGCTTTCTCTCCGGGACTGTGGCGGGTCCTCTGGCACCCGGCATTCTTTCGGCCCTCCTGCTGCTCGTCGTCGGCCTCATCATCAGCCTGCCCTTCGGACTGCGGGTGGCTGCCCGTTATGCCGCCTTTGAGCTGCCCTTCGAAGACGAGGAGGCGCGTATCATCGCCGCCCTGCCCGAGAAGCAGCGCCACTGGTTCACCCTTGACGACCCCGAGGAGCGCATTGAGCGCAAACGCGCCCGCCGCAAGCGTTCGCCATACAGTGATGAGCGCCGCATTGAAGAGAGCTGGCCCGGCCCGCTCTTCATGGTAGCCTTCCTGATTCTGATTCTGGTGGCCCTGCTGCCCCTCCTGCTGCTCTGATTCAGTCGCAAAAGAGCAGCGGTGCTCTGATTCAGTCGCAAAAGAGCAGCGCTGTTCTGACATGACTTCCCCATCCAGACAACAGAAGACGGCCACGGCATTCAGCTGTCAGGGACGTTTGATCGATTTTTCATGTATTACATGGCAGCTCAAAAACTAACGGGTGCTTTCTCCCGTATTGCCCGCTGAATTTGCGTGTCTACGCAGGGAACAATGTTGGGCTTGGAAGGAAAAGTGTCCAGAAGCCAGTAGTTTCTATGCTTGAGCTGCCCTTGCTTATGGCAATCCTATAGGATCCACCTGGAACTGCTGCAGCAGCATCCTTTGACCTGGCTAATCATGCTGTGAACAGCACTTTTGTCAGATTTTCCGAGTACAACAAGAATGTTGCTCGGACGACAGTTGTTACTGCTCCCTCCCTGCTCTTCATGCGGTGAATCTTCCAAGGTTCAAGGCTGCTTTCTGAGAATCATCTCCAGTTTGGACACGACTATTCCCATAAGGACAAGTGAATCCGCTCCAGAACAAATTAGTGCGAATTGGATTCTGTACTGAAAGTCACAGATCTCTCTTTCTCCTGCCTGACTCGCTCTAAACAGTCGGCAACAGCCACGTTTCCAGTGAATCCATATGTCTGGATTAGTGGGTAGAGTATGCGATGCACAAAATTTCGATTTGTGTGTACAAGACGAAATGGCGAGGTTTTGTGGCTTGCGCCGACAACAGGAATCTTCAGGTTCGCGACTTTCAGAAAGGAGAAAATCGTTGATGTCAGGCGATTCTTCAAATTAGTTGGGGATTACGAGTAGTTTCCAGTGTAAAATCATCCGAAAGAAAACATACGGCAGATGATAATTTGCAGCTATAGAAACTGCGAATTATGTCAGGGAAAGGTGGTTTTTTCTGACAATTTTATAAGACATGAGGTGGGAATCAACTATGTGAAGAATTATGACAATCAAGCTGCTGATTACGGCATTAGCAGTGGCAGGCTTGGTCTACAGGGTTCTCAGGACTATGACGAAGACCGTAAAATCAGCGGATACTGGGAGTTGGAGAACCATCAGATTAAGCATTCGTCGGCGCGAACATTCCGACGGAGTTTCAGAAGGGATTATTACAAAATGTATAAGAACCCAAAAGTACACTCAGCAATAGTGTGTTTATCAGCAATCCTAATGGCGTTAATAGTGTTACCAGCCAAAGTGAGTGCCGCCGGACCGTTTGTTCAGATCTTAGCTGCGGGAGGAGATCGGGGTATAGCTGTAAGTGAAGACGGCAGCATAATTGCGGGCACCGAAGACGGTACGGGTAGTAACAAGCGGATCGCTCTCTATAAGAACGGAGCCAAAATATTTACAGGGGAAAATGCTTCACCGTACGTTTCCAAGATCGTAATTGATAGGGACAATGACTGTCTTTTCTCATTTACGGGATACTATAGTAATACATCATGCCTTTTCTGTTACCACTACAGAGATGGTAATTATGATATCAATTATAGTGCCTGGAATCTGGACAAGGGGGCAATTGTAAGTTTTGCCATCGATCCGCAAAGCGAATATCTATATACAATAACAATGCCGGGAGGAACAAGGAAGTTACACCAATATAAATTCTCGGATTTTTCTTATGTAAAAGAAATTCCTCTCTATGACAATCATTTGAATCCGACGGATCTTGCCATAGACAGCAAGGGCAACATATATGTTATTGAGCAAAATGGCAGCAGCTCAACTATACAAACAAGCTATTTCTGGAAACGAACCACGGATGGGGTTTGGCACAAATATTCTACCGGTATTGTAAAAGGGATTTATACAGAGAATATCGCAGTCGACCATAAAGGACGTGTCACAGTCAATTTCAGAAACAGCGGTATCGTTCAGTTTATCCCTCAGGATGCAGATTGGAATACGTACAACTGCGATTGGATTTTACATGATTCATATATTGAAGGAATGGCATTGGATAAGACCGGAAATATTTACGCATGCATATCCGATGGCAGGAGCAGTAAAGTATTTAAATCGGACTATACCCCTGTTCCCGTATCAGCTGTAGAAATTGATAAAACAGAAGCAACAATGGAGATAGGAGAAAGCCTGCAGCTGAATGCTACAGTTCTTCCTGTTGTTGCCGAGGATACAAGGGTCGAGTGGTCTTCAAACAATGAAGCAGTTGCAACGGTGTCTGATACGGGCACCGTTACAGGGGTAACGGCCGGAACCGCAACTATAACCGTTAAAGCTTCAGGTGCTGTTGCGGGTGAAGGCCAGACAACTGTGCAGGCCAGCTGTACCATCCAGATTACGTCTGCTGCAGGTCCCCGGATAGAAGTATTCCGTACCGGTAATAAGGAGACTTACACCGTTGACGAAACGGTCGCTCTCGCCGCACGAGCCGAGGATGGAAAGGCTCCGTATCGCTACCAGTTCTACGTTTTCGGTTCCGATGGTTTGAAGGTCATCCTGCGCGATTATGCATCCAACAATACTTTCAGCTGGAATCCTGTGACTCCGGATACATACAAGGTCGGTGTCAGTGTCGAAGATGCCGCAGGCAATGTAGTGAATCAGGAAAAACCGGTCACTGTACTTGCCTCAACGGTCGAACCGCTGCGTATCGCGGTATTCCGTGCCGGTTGGTCGGACACCTATGAAATTGGAGACACCATCAATCTTGCCGCCAGAGGCGAAGGCGGAACAGCGCCTTATAAGTATCAGTTCTATGTCCTGCGCTCCAATGGCAGTCGCGTGAACTTCAGGAGGACTCCGGTCTCATCGAACATCTACCCCTGGACTCCCGTGACTCCTGACACATATACCTTAGGCGTCGATGTCTATGATGCAAACGGCAAAAAAGTGAATCAGGAGAAGAGGATTACCGTTTCAGGAGAAGCCAAACCACGGTT
Source organism: Bacillota bacterium (assembly GCA_030055235.1). Classification (GTDB taxonomy): domain Bacteria; phylum Bacillota; class Clostridia; order Saccharofermentanales; family Fastidiosipilaceae; genus JAEZYR01. The sequence goes on along the minus strand of JASGUW010000147.1, from coordinate 11,970 downwards.
AAGCGTTGCCGTGTTCCGCGCCGGCTGGTCGGATACGTATAGACTTGGTCAAACGATTAATCTCGCAGCCCGTGGAGAGGGTGGTGTAGAACCTTACAAATACCAGTTCTTTGCTTTGCGTTCTAACGGCAGTCGGGTGAACTTCAGGAAAGATCCGGTTTTTTCGAACATCTATCCATGGACACCGGTGACGCCTGACACATATACCATAGGCGTCGATATCTATGATTCATCCGGCCAGAAGGTAACTCAACAGACGACGATTTCGGTCTTACCATAGGTAATTTTCGATCCGGATCGTTTATGAGTTTAAAGGGGCTGTCTCAAAAGAATGAGACAGCCCCTTTTAGTCGTTTGAAAACGGAAAGACTAAACTGCAACTGCAAGCATAAAACTCACAGCAGTAATCCACCTATAACCTGGGCTCAATTTCAGGACTCAAGCGGATATTCGCTCAAAACAGCGCCGCTTCAGATTCCGCTGCGCAACAGTGAATGCTCCGGCGCCGCCGGGGCGTCCGGCAGGCGAAAGCGCATCATCGGGTGCGGCGTCGCGGGGATTTCCCGCCCTTCCTCATCCAAAATACGTGTCACTGCAAAGCTCTCCCGGCTCCCGTCCGGCCGCAGCAGCGTGACCTCGTCCCCCAGCCTGAGCCGGCTCGTCTGCAGGCAGGCCAGCCCCGTCCCCTGCCCCGCGAAGGCATCGTCCGCCAGAACACGCCCGTACCAGACCGCCGGCTGCAGCTGACGCACGGCGGGGCTGAGCCTGGCCTCCTGCTCCGGCCGCGCAAAGTAAAAACCCGTGTCGTAGGGGCGGTGCGGCAGACTCTCAAGATCCAGCAGCCAGTCGGGGTCAACACGCCAGCTATCCGTCCCGACGGCCGCCCACAAATCCACGGCACGACGGTAGGCGCCCGTTGCCACGGCCGCGTAGGCGGCACTTCGCGCCCTTCCCTCAATCTTGAATGCCGAAATCCCCGCCTCAATCAGCTGCGGCACATGCTCAATAAGGCAAAGGTCGCGCGAACTCAGGAGATAGGTACCGTGGCCATCCTCCTCGATGGGCCAGGCCTCGCCCGGGCGTTTTTCCTCCACCAGAGCATAGGACCAGCGGCAGGAACCGGCACAGGCGCCGCGATTGGCGCCGCGGCCTGTCATCGCGTCCGAAAGCAGGCAGCGTCCGGACCAGGCGACGCACATGGAACCGTGGACGAAGGCCTCAAGCTCCACCTGGTCCCCGACCTCCCGGTAAATCGCCGCGATTTCGTCCAGCGTCAGCTCGCGCGCCAGTACAATGCGCTCCGCCCCCTGATCCGCCCAGAACCGCGCCGTCTCGGCATTTGATACCGACATCTGCGTCGAGATGTGGATTGCCAGCTCCGGAGCGCGGCGGCGCACCCGCAGCAGCAGCGCCGGGTCGGCGACGATGACAGCGTCGGCACCGGCGTCGCGGATCGCGTCGATCGCGGCCTCCAGCGGCGGGGCCAGGTCACCGGGGCGGGCCAGGATATTCAGGGTCACTCGGACGGCGGCGCCGGCCCGATGCGCCAGGCCGACAGCCTGCACCAGGTCCTCCGGAGAAAAGGCGGTATGAGCGGCGCGCAGGCCATAGTCGCCGGCGGCCAGATAGACGGCGTCGGCGCCCCAGGCGAGCGCGGCCTGGAGTTTGACGAGGTCGCCGGCGGGAGCAAGGATTTCGGGAAGCCGGGAAACTACGGGGAGCTGGGGAACTTCGCCTGAATCAGGCACCGCCGATAGCTCCTTCCTCACCGTCACCCTGCTGGGGTTCACCGTCCGCAGCCGTTGGCCGCGGAGTATAGCTCGCCTTTCCTTCAGCCTCCGCCTGCTGCTGGAGGGGCTCAAGATAGCGGGCGATGTTGGCCTCATGCTCCTCCAGCGTGCTGGCAAAGGCGTTCGTTCCATCGCCCTTCGCCGCGAAGTAATAGAGGTTCGGGGAATCGATGTCGGGGTAGAGCGCCGCCATGATGGCATTCAGCGAGGGCGAGCAGATGGGCCCGGGCGGCAGCCAGGGGCCCAGATAGGTGTTGTAGCGCGACTCGATCGCCATGTCAGCGTTTGAGACGATGAAGACCGGCTTGAGGCCATTCAGTTTGCGCAGATAGTTGATGGTGGCGCAGGACTGCAGGCGATCCTCGTTGTTCAGGCGGTTGTGGAAGACACGGGAGACCTTCGCCATATCCTCATAGACGCCGCTTTCCATCTGGATGATGGAGGCTATGGTCATGATGGTGTCGAAGGAGCGCCCCATTTCTTCTGCGCGATCGTAGTGTTTCTGCGTGATTTTGCGGTCAAAGTTGTCAAGTAAGGTACGCAAAATCTCCTCTGCGTCCGTATTCAGGTCGAAATCGTAGGTGTCCGGGAAGAGATAGCCCTGCAGCGGCCAGGTGCGCTGCTCGAGCGAGGGATAGGCCGCAACCAGCTCAGGATTCATGGTCGGCAGGCCCTGGACGAAGCCGTAGTCAAGGAAGGTGCGCGGATCCTCGACCAGGCGATCCATCTCCGCCTCATCGAAGACGATGTTGTTCTTCTGCAGCGTCGCCTTGAACTCCGGATAGGTCAGGTCCTCCGGGAAGCGCACACGCAGGCGCTGCGGCTTCTGCGTCAGCGTGTACATCACGGCGTCATAGGTCATGCCACGCCTGACATAGTGCGTGCCCGCCTGATAGAGAGCGTCAAAGCCGTTGAACTTGGACAGCAGCTTGAACAGCGGCCGGTTCTCAATGACGCCAAGATTGTAGAGGCGCTCGGCGATGTCGTCGGGACTGTCACCGCGCTCGATGAACAGCATGACGGCGCCCGGTGTATGCTCGTCAACCAGCACGTCCGCCTGATCCGCGACATAGGTCGGCGCCGGCGTCGGTGCCAGAATGTCGATAGGCTGGGTCTGGGTCTCACCCGCCTCATTGGTCGGCAGCGGCGTGGGTGTGGGCGTGGGATTGTCGCGCGCCTCAATCGCGGCATCATAGGCGGCGAAACGGTCGGTCTGCTTCAGGATATAGGTATAGCCAAGCACCAGGCCGGCACCCAGGGCGGCGACCAGAAGCAGGAAAACGAGCAGAACACCTGCCGTGCGGCTGACTTTCTTAGAGACCATGGAGGGATTATACCAGCCGCCCGCCGCTGATGCGGCGAAATGATGCAGTCAGCACGGGAGTTACGGGGCAAGATGTGTAGAGCATACGCTTGGGGCGGCGGGTGAGTGCTCGGAGCGGAACATTGCACCGGAAGCAGGCACCAGATTCGTAAAGCTCAACCGCGCATAGTCAAACGGGCACAATAGCCGTAAGCTGGGGCAAGAAAGCATCAAGTGTCACGCTCCAAGCATGCGAATGGCTCAGAAACCTGAACTCTTGGATTGAAAAAAGCCTTGATGCAGTTTTATAGCCCACGCTTCTCGCTTCGCCCAAGGTAGAAAACTGCATGATTCGTTGGTGCTGAGCGCATAGCGGTACCTAAGCTGCTTGCTAACCCGTTTTTGATGCAGTTTTGATTTCTTATACAGATCTGAATATGGTTTTTGTCTCTAATCCCAGCAGAACAGCAGTTCACCTTCAGGAAACATACCACTGTCATAAGGTCGGCCGTCAGTTTTCGCAAAAATGGAGTGAAGCTGTTCAGAGGGGCTACTGAGAAATGCCAGCATCTTCATAGAAAACAAACAGAAAGCAACGTCTTTTTGCTGGAATGCGTATCAAATCTGAATTTAAGTTATCCATATTGGATTCCGCTGAACGAAAAGTTCAATTTCTACTCTTGGCAGTTTTGCCGCGCCCATCGAAGTCATCTGCAGAGCCTCCTAAATTGTCAAAAAAGCGAGTTGTGTCAGCGAAGGTGACACAACTCCAAAAATTGGCAAATCTACCCTCGGTTTTGTCAAAAAGTCGAGTTGTGTCAGCAAAGAGTGACACAACTCCAAAAGTTGGCAAATCTACCCTCGTTTTTGACAAAAAACTGAGTTGTGTCAGCAAAAGGTGACACAACTCCAAAAGTTGGCAAATCCATCCTCGGTTTTGACAAAAAATCGAGTTATGTCAGCGAAAAGTGACACAACTCCAATAGTTGGCAAATCCACCCTTGGTTTTGTCAAAAAAGCGAGTTGTGTCAGCGAAAGGTGACACAACTCCGAAAGTTGGCTTCCAACTCCTCAGCACGGCATGGTTTTTGCTCCTCATGTCCTTAATTCAAGGCGGATTAAGACAGCCGTAGGCGGATTAAGACAACATTTACTTGTGTTTACTAGATTGCCTGCCCAATACAATTCGTTTATGGCTACTTACATCTCCCACTTCAGCGCACTCAATGCATGGAACTTCCCTCTCGCTCACCAATACTTCAGCGCTGAGATAGAAAGAGCGGGTTGGAAACAGCTAACGGTCTTCAGAAGAGAAGAGCGCCGCAGGATAAATGGCGTTTTCCCCAGTCTTTGCGACTCTCGTTACGCCAACCACGGCCTCATCTTCGAAAATGGAAATGCAATCGTTTCGCCGGAACTCATGTTTGTTCAGCTTGCTGTTCAGCTGGATCTGAGGCAAACAATCATCCTTGGACACCTAATGTGCTCGCATTTGAAAGGACCTGTGAGCCAGCTGTGTTTTCGCAAGGAGAGATTGCTCACCTTCGTTCAGCAGGCAGAAAAACTGCATGGCAGTTCCCAGGCCAGTCGAGCCTTACAATATGTTGAAGAAGGAGCCTGCTCCATCATGGAGATTTTCCTCCATCTGTTTCTGAGCCTGCCAAACCACATGGGTGGTCTGGGGCTGTCAGGCGGCGTCTTCAACTATGAGGTCACTCTGGACGCAAAAGCCAAAGCAGCATTGGGGCAACAGTCCTGCTTTATTGACTATTGCTTTCCAGAATTGAAGATCGCCTATGAATATCTTGGCGAACAGCATAATCGGACGGTGAACCAGGATTCTCTACGAACTCAGGTGCTGCGAAGTCTCGGCTATAACATCGTCACTGTCACCGCCTCGCAGCTCTACACACCCCTGTCGCGAGAGCATTTCTTTGCCTTTGTGCTTAAGCAACATGGTGTATATCAGCGTATCCGAACTGAAAAATACGAATTAAATCTCCAGCGGCTTCACGAACTGTTGCCGCGACTTGGACGATGATGAGCTTGACCAATCTAGTTACTGATATCCGAACCATGCCACCAACACTCAGATGATCTCGGCCAATATACCCAGATCACGAGAATCAATATAGAACCAAGAGGACGGTGGCAGGCTTTTCGCACCTGCCACCGTCCCCTGCCCCCAGCAACACCCAAAAGCATCGCATAGCACCCAAAAGCCTTCGCCAAGCATCAAAAAGCGCGCCCTTTTACGTTCGTTCCGGAACTTTTTACGGCCGGAGTCGGGCGAAGCGCGCTGGAAGCGCTAAACTCTTTCGGATGTTGAATCGAGAAAATGCAATGAAGACAAAATCTGTATCATCCTCCGCCTTCAACCAGGGCCTGGGTTTGGGGCTGCCGATAGGGCTCGGCTACTTCGCCGTGGCGCTGGCGTTTGGACTATCGGCCGTGGGCGCCGGCTTCACGCCGCTTGTTGCGACGCTGATTTCGCTGACCAATCTGTCCGGAGCCGGCCAGTTTGCCGGCGTGCAGGTGGTCGGCGCCGGGGGCAGCTGGATCGAACTCATCTCCACTGTCCTGATCATCAATCTGCGCTACATCCTGATGTCGCTCGCCCTGCAGCAGAAGCTGCCGGCCAGACTGTCGCTCTGGCAGCGCATCGTGATCGGCTATGGAGTAACGGACGAGATCTTCGCCGTGGCGATCGCACCATCCTCCGTGATCAGCTGGCGCTGGTTCCTGGGACTCTTGACGCTGCCGGTACTCGGCTGGACAGGCGGAACGACGGTAGGCGCGGTGCTCGGCGAAATACTGCCGGCCAACATCGTTGCCGCACTCGGGATAGCCCTCTACTGCATGTTCATCGCAATCGTGATCCCGCCGGCCCTGGACAGCCGCCCGGTCCTCAACACCGTCCTCATTGCCACGGCCGCCTCCTGCCTGCTGAAGGCGCTGCCCGTGACCTCTTCCCTGCCCTTTGGCTGGCGCGTCATCGTGGCGACGCTGCTGGCAGCAGGCTACGCGACCTGGCGCTGGCCAAACACGCCAGAAGTCAGCACTGCAGAGGACGCAGAAAATGCAGAAAACGCCGCAGATGATGCCGCCGCAGACGCCGCCGCTGCCGCTGCCACCACCGGAAAGGAGCAGTCCCCATGACGATGCCGGTTGCTGTCCTGTTGATGTTCCTGGTGACGGTGTTGCCGCGCGTCCTGCCGCTGCTGCTGGTACGCCGCCCGCTCCGCAGCCCGCGCATCCGCGCCTTCCTGTACTATGTGCCCTTCGCCGTACTGTCGGCGATGATTCTGCCCGACATCTTTGACTCCACCGGCTCCACCGTCACGGCCGCGGCCGGCTTCGCGGTTGCGCTCCTGCTGTCGCTGCGGCGCCGCTCACTCGTCGTTGTCGCGATCGGAGGCGCCACCGCCGTCATCATCACGGATCTGCTGCTCGGCCTCTTCTAGCTGACTCAATCGCGCAGGATGCGGTTCAGCCGCTCCGTCTGCAGAATCATTATGATTGCGAAGACCAGCAGGAAGACCGGAAACAGGTGGATGCCGAAGCGCCCGGCCACCACGCCAAAGAACGGCGGGATCAGGATGCCGCCGGCGTTGGCACTGGCGATTTCGACACCGATGATGGCCTGGGCGTTCTCCGTCCCGAAGTTCGCCGGCGTCGCATGGATGATCGACGGGAAGATCGGCGCACAGCCGATGCCGATGCCGATCAGGCCCAGCATCGCCGGCCCGCTCGCCGCCAGCGGCAGCAGCACCAGCACAATCCCGGCCAGAATCACCACGCCGCCAAGCCGAATCATCATGCGATCCCCCAGGCGGTCAGACACCAGACCGCTCAGAAAGCGTCCCAGCGTCAAGCCGATGAAGAAGAGAGAAGCACAGGTCGCCGCGGTCTCGGCATCGACACCATGCTGCTCGACCAGCCAGGTTGACGCCCACATATAGGTCGTTGTCTCAACAGCGCAGTAGCTGAAAAAGCCCAGCAGCAGTGAACCCAGGCCGCGAACACCAAGCAGCTCCCGCAGACCCGGCGGTCGCGTGGCTTTCTTTTCTTTCATCGTCGCCGCAGTCGCCCTGCCCTGCAGGCGCGTGAAGCCCGCCGTCTGACGGTCCCGCAGCCAGACAGGCAGCAGGGCGATGAGCAGCACCCCCAGGCCCAGCTGCAGCAGGGCGACAGCCTGATAGCCGCCCTGCCAGCCGCTGCCCCGCGTCAGCGCCCAGCCCATGATGTACGGGCTGATCGCGGCCCCCACGCCCCAGAAGCAGTGCAGCCAGCTGAGGTGGCGGGCACGATAGTGGAGGGCTACATAGTGGTTCAGGGCGGCGTCGATCGCTCCGGCACCGTAGCCGAAGACCAGCGACCAGGCACAGATCGCAAAAAAGGTACGGGAAAGCGAAAAGGCGAAGAGCGACAGCGCCGTCAGCAGCGTACTGAGGCCCGTGATCCAGCCTGCGCTGAGGCGGGCGGCAAGCCGGGCGGAGCTGAGGCTGGCGGCGATTTTGCCCAGAGAGATAATCGTCGACACGATCCCCGCCCAGGTCAGCGGCACCCCAAGGTCCGCATGCAGAATCGGCCAGACCGAGCCCACCAGCGAAACCGGCAGGCCCAGGCTGACGAAAGCCAGGAAGACAAGTGCGATCAGGAGCGATGCCATGGTCAAGAACCCCGGCGCGCCGGCCCGAGCAGCAGCGGCACCATCAGCGCCCAGAGCACGAGCACGAACCAGGGCAGCACCGCCATCCCGACGCGCTCGGCCAGAATGCCCGGCAGGGGCGGCAGCACCAGCGCACCCGCCGCCGCCGCGGCCATGTGCAGACCCGTGGCCGCCTGGCTGTTGTCACGGCCGAAGCGCTCCGGAACCTGGCGGATGACGGCCGGGAAAATCGGCGCCGCCCCCACCCCGATGACCACGAAGGCCACGATGGCAAGCCCGGCCGCACGCAGCGGCACGAGCAGCAGCACGATGCCCGCCAGCAGCCCGACACTGCCGCCAGCCAGCATCCGCCGGGCGCCCAGGCGGTCGGCGATCAGGCTGCTTGCGACGCGCCCGCCGATGACACCGAACGAATAGAGCCCGGCGAGCCCGGCCGCCCGCTCCGGCTCAACGCCTCGCACCGTGACCAGATAGGTCGAGATCCAGACCAGAATCAGGCCCTCAAGCGAAGTGAAGCAGAAAAAGCCAAGAAGCGTCCGGACGAGCCCCGGCAGAGCGAAGAGCTGCAGGCCAGCACCAGAGCTCTGCCGCCCGTCGGCAGTCGCAGGGGACGGGGGGCTGGTGAAGCTTCGCGTAGAAGAAGAGCGGGACCAGAACGGGAAACTTAGCAGCAGCACCAGCAGAATCACCAGCAGCAGCGCCGCAATGAGACGGTAACCGCCCGTCCAGTTCCAGCCGGCCGCGAGCGCCCGCCCGAGCAGCACGGGCCCCATCCCCAGACCAAAAGAGAACGACAGATGCAGCCAGGTCAGCTGCCAGGCGCGGTAGTGCAGGTTGACATAGTGATTGATGACGGTGTCCAGGACGCCGCTGCCAAAGCCATAGAACAGGGTGAGGGCCGCCATGAGCGGGAAGTTTCTACTTTGGGCGAAGCCCAGCACCGTGACCGCCATCACGAGCAGGCTGATCAGGCTGATCCGGGCGGTACTGTGGCGGCGGCCGAAAGCGGCCGTCAGCAGGCTGGCCAGGATGCGCCCCAGCGCCAGCAGGGCGGAGAGGATGCCGGCCCAGGCGACCGGAAAAGCGCAGTCGACATGGAGCACGGGCCAGGCCGAGCCGAGCAGGGCAGCCGGCAGGCCCAGGCCCACAAAAAGCAGATAGGTGAGCAACAAAAGCAGCGTAGCCATGAAGGGGATGATACGAAACTTTGGCCCAAAATGCTCCTGCTGCCGGACGTCTGCGTGCGTCGGGCTCACCACTCGAGCGGCGGCAGCAGCCCGGCCTGCAGCCGGCAGAGTTCGTCGATCATGGCGACGGCGCCGGCATAGGTCGACACCGTCGGATCGAGCAGCACCGCCTGCAGCAGCTTGCGTCGCGAACGCTCCTGATAAGCCTCAATCAACAGCCGATGGATCGCCCCCTGCTGATTGATCATCGCCTGGATCGCGGTCGGCAGCGCCGTGGTCGGCTGCGGCTTGACACCGCGCCCGTCGACCAGCGCCGGCACCTCGACCGCCATACCCTCCAGGATCCCGGGCGCATAGCCGCGGTTCGGCACATTTACCGCCCCAACGTGCGTCCGGCGGTCGAGCCAGATGGCCTCAACGATCGGGATGCCGTACTCCTTGGAGGGATTAAGGGGACCATTTTCTGCGAAGCTCTCCAGGTAGCCCGCCTCCCCCTCCGCAGCCGTCGACCCGAAAAGCGCCCGGGCCGTCGGGTTCCTCGCCAGTGAGTAGACGAACTCGGCCGACGCCCCCTCCTCCCAGGGCTGCCCGGCAAGCGGATCATGGGCGAACTGCAGCAGGGACGACGCCAGATACTGGTCCGACCAGGCAATGTACTCGCCGATGTGATTGGCCCCCGGATAGGACCAGAGCCCATAGACCCGGAACATGATCCTGGTCAGCGCGAACTCGTCCCAGTCGGCAAGCCAGTCCGCCTGCCGCTCCCGCTCCGCCAGCAGCGGATAGAGGTCCTGACCTGTCTCACGATCCCGGATCTCCGTGAACCAGCCAAAATGATTGAGCCCCACTGCCTCTGCCGCGATCCTTTCAGGCGGCAGCTCCAGAAAGCGCGCCAGCTGATCGATCCCCATCTGTTCGCCGTGGCAGAGGCCCACGACCCGGATCTGCGTCAGTTTGGCGATGGCCTCGACAAGCTTGGCCTCCGGGTTCGTGTAGCTCAGCAGCCAGGCCTCAGGACAGCTGTGCTCCATCTCCCGCGCGATGGCGAGCATGGGTTCCAGATTTCGCAAAAAATGAAACATCCCGCCCGGCCCGCCGTTTTCTCCAAAGATCTGACGGAAACCGTATTTACGCGGAATGTGAAAATCCTGCATCCAGTAGCGGTAGCGCTCGACCTCTATCGCCGCAATGACGAAATCGGCCCCCGCCAGCGCCGCCCGGAGCTCGTCCGTTGCCTGCACCCGGAGCGGCCGCCCGAGCCTGGCCGCCTGCGCCCGGGCAAAGCGCGCCGCCCGTTCCGCCGCCTCCAGCCGGATATCCATCAGGCGCAGGTCGATCGCCTGGTCCGCAAGCGGCTCACTCAGCAGAATATCCGCGATCGTGGCCGGACTGAAGCTCTGGCTCCCCGCCCCGATCAGCGCAATGCGAAGTTCTCTCATTTCCGTTTCTCCTCCTGGCCCCACATTTCGTGTATATAGCGTATCAGTTCCGTCAGGCTGGCATTGCTGCCCCGCACGACATAATGCTCCGAAACCATCGTCGCCAGGAAGAGCCGTTCCGCGGCCGGCAGCCCCAGCAGGCTGCCGAGCCCCAGCCCGGCGTTGAAGTTGTCGCCGGCCCCTGTCGTCAGTACGGTCGGTCGATGGTCGATTGTCTGCTGCGAGCAGCAGCCCTCCGCCGTCGCCAGATGGTTTTCGTCGCGGTTGTGAAAGGCCACCGCCTGAATCCCGAGCCACTCGCGCACCAGCGTGGCGCGCTCCGGCTCCGTGCGCTCGACCGGGATCCTGAGCACCCGGCAGACCCGGTCGGACTCGTTCTGGTTCAGGCTCAGCGTCACCTCGGCCAGCGGCGCCATGCTGCGGATCAGCTCGAGCAGCTCGAGCAGCTGGGGCAGCCCCTTGCGCGTGCAGTCGGCCAGGTCGATCATGAGCGGCCGCCGCCCCTCGAGAGCGGGGAGGATCTCCTGGGCAAAACCGCGGAAGATCGACGTCGCATCCGGCAGCTCGCTCCAGTTGACCAGATAAAGGAGCGAACTGGCCCCGGCCAGCTCAAGCACCTTTTCCAGGCCCAGACGCCGACGAATCAGGTCCCAGCTGATGAAGTTGTTGCCTTCGTTCATGGCCAGGAAGATCTTCCCGTCCGTGAATTCAAGCGCATAGCTCAGGCCCGGATCGCCGGTACTGTAGAGCCGCCCGCGCTCCTGGAGCCGGCGGAAGACCGGATCCGTCTCCTCTTCGCCGAAGGGGCCGATCAGATCAGCAGCAATACCGAAACAGCCCAGCGCCGCCGCCACATTCGGCGCATTGCCGCCGAGCCTGCGGTAGCGGATATCGAGTTCCAGCGAACCATTGCGCCCCGAGCGCTCGATAATGAAGCGGCCGAGACTCTCCATGCGCTCATAATAGCTTTCGGGATAGATCGCGCTGCCGATACGAATGGGCCGCACAATCAGATCCACATAGGCGTCGAAGCCCAGCAGCGCCCGCGCACCGGTTCCACCGGACAGCGTCTTCAGCGCCTGCAGGATTCGCTCACGGTCAGGCATAGGGTCCTCCTCACTTTCCGCCTGTGATAGGGCATCACCCAGCCTGTCGGCCAGGCGCATACCTGATTATACATATTAAACTTATTTAAGGATAAGCATTTTTTCTTTACGCTTAGTTTATGCGATGTTTATGCGAGATTATATGCGAAGTTTATGCGGAATTTATGCGAAACCCCACGCCGCCCTCCCCCCCGCACCCTGCCGACCGCCGCAGCCGCCCGGCCGCCGTTGGGCAGCCGTGGCCAGAAATCGAGGTTTGTGCCCCTATTTCTGGGCACCAGCGCGTTTTTTGTCCACCTGTGGACAATTTTTTCGTTCCTGCCCCGATTCCGGGGCACCAGCGCATTTTTTGTCCACCCTTGGACAATTTTTTCGCTCCTGCCCCGATTCCGGGGCACCAGCGCATTTTTTGTCCACCTCTGGACAATTTTTTCGCTCCTGCCCCGATTCCGGGGCACCAGCGCATTTTTTGT
>JASGUW010000146.1 GCA_030055235.1 Bacillota bacterium | reverse complement strand
CCTTCCGGTGCTGGCTCCTCCGGCTGGGCATGAACGGCGAGGAGTTCAAGACCGCCCGCACACACCTCCTGAAGCACATGCCCGGCAACGCGGCTTGGAGGAACGGTGCCGAGACCACCCGCCGGGCTTCCTGAACCCGGCGGCGCACATCGAGGAGGACACAGCTTTGAAACCTACCCGCCTGATGATGGCCCGGCGGCACCGGGCCGAAACCGGGCACAGCAATTGCCCGGTCGCGGGAAGCCACAGCCGAAGGTCGGCCCCCGAGCTTCCAAATCAAGCAGGGCACACAGCCCAAGGAGGTACACCCCATGATGAACCGTGAACAGGCCATCGCCTACGGAAAGCACATCGGCGTCCGCTGGCACATCTACAACAGCAACGGCTGTCTGGTCGGCGGCACCAAGACCCTCGAACAGGCACAGGCCATGAAGCGCCGCTTCGAAATCGAGGAGCGCACCAACCCATGGACACACGGCAAGACCCGCTTCGAAATCCGCGAGGCCAAGTAAGCCCGCGCCAGTCACAGCTTTCAAATCGACAGGGCCGAGAGCCCGGAAAGGAACACACCATGAAAAAGCAGGACATCCGCAACGCGTACACCCAGAAGGTCACCGAGCTCCTGAATCAAGGGTACACCATTTTCCCGGACACCATGAACGGTTCGCAGGGCGAAATCGCGCACATCGACCTCACCAACGGCTCCGAAATCATCCGGGTTCTCCTCGAACGCGGGCTTTGCTGGAGCCACATCAGCGACGGCTTCCACGGCGACGTGATCACCCTGACCATCGGGCGGGCGGCGGCAGACACTTGGGTCGGCGACCGCTGGGACGGCACCATCTGGAACAGCCGACTGGAGCCCAGCTTCCAAATCAAGTGGGCCGAGGTCAACGGTCGCGGCGAGGGCTGGTACATCGACCTCGATGAAGCCGCGAGCATTGGGCGCATCCAGATGGAGCGCTACCGCGCCAACCACACCGTCTGCCGGGAAGCGCTGGGCGACGCTTTCAAATCGACGGCCCTGCGCTGGCTCCGGAAACAGCCGAAGATGAAAACCTGCAGGCTGGAAGACATCGAAAAGATGGAACGGGTCTGGAACAACGACGGCAAGCGCCGCTTCGAAATCACGGCGAAGGGCAAGCGGTACACCATCCGCTGACGCACATGGCAACCGCTCCGGCGGTTCCGGTTGAGGGCTCCTGAATCGGGAACCTTCACCCGGAGCCACAGGCTTCCAAATCAAGAAGGAGGTACACAACCATGAAGTTCATCGACCTGAACGACGACAGGGTTTACACCCTGCAAGACCTGCGCCGCGATTGGGCACAGTTCCGGGAAGAAGACCCGGAGAATCATGCCGACCGCTTCAAAATCGAGTTCTTCAAAATCCTGATGGCGACCATCAACGGACGGAACGACCTCGAAATCATCGGCATGACACACCGGGAAATCAGCAGGCTGACCCTTCGCCTGCGGGCACAGCTTTTGAATTAAGCTGGGCTGCAGGCACACAACCGTATTGACTTCGCCGGGCGGCAGAGGGAAACTGAACCTGCCCGGCGCGGGAGCTTTGAAATCAAGGAGGACACAGCATGAAGTACATCGCATACGGCTCAAACATGGTTCAGGAAAAGATGGCATTCCGCTGTCCGGATGCCCGACTCATCGGCACCGGGTACATCAGCGGTGCGCGGCTGGAGTTCTACCTCCACGCCACCGTCGAAAAGACAGGCGACCAGCGCAACCGGGTGCCCGTCGCCGTCTGGGAAATCAACGACCGCGACGAAGTGAGCCTTGACCGTTACGAAGGATACCCCAGCTACTACATCAAGGAGCGCTGGCCCGTGCACATGTCGGACGGCTCCCAAATCGAAGGCATGATTTACATCATGAAGATGATTCGCCAGTCACCGCCCCACAGCGCCTATTACAAGGGCATCGAGGACGCCTACCGGAAGCTCGGCCTGCGCTCTCAAATCAACACCATCCTGAAGCCTGCGCTGGAGAGGAGCCTGCAGCGGGGCACACACTGGTAAGACAACACCTGGACAATACCTGACGCAGAGACACACGAATACAGCCGCTTTCCAATCCGGAAGGCGGCTTTTCTCGTCTCAGGGCGGCTTTCAAATCCGCGCCGTGTTTGGCCCACGTTCGCGCCCTTTCGCCCGGTCGGGTTCTTCCTCCACCCTCGCCCCAAAGCCCGCGACAGGGGCCAACGTGGCGGCGACACGGGCAAAAGGAAAAGCGGCCAGCGCTTGGCTGAACCGCTTTCAAATCCGCAGGGGCTTACTTCGCTTTGGTCAGGTGGTCTGCGGCGACCTCCACCGCGTCATTGTTCTGCCGGAACCGGATCACGATCTCACCGTCGGCCACCGTGTACAGCGCCTGGAAAGGCTCATCCCAGATCTGTTTCAGGCCGGGGCATTCCTTCATCGCCGCGATCCGGAGGGCTTTGAAATCTGTGCCCGCCTTCCACTGTTGGAAGATCCGGATCAGGCGTGGCACATGCTCGGCCTTGATGGTCTTCAGCGCTTCCTCGCCGGGCACCGCTTTGAAATCTGCTGTGGCTTCGTCCTCTCTGAACTGTGCCCAGCACTCCAGCGGGAGCGGGTTCCGCATGAAGTCCAGCATCGCTTCCGCTGTGCCGCAGTCGTCGCACACATAGATGCCGTTGGCATGTCGGCTCTGCGCGTTGGTGTACAGATCCGGCTTCATGGTGTCCCGTCCGCATCGCGGGCAGGGCATCTTTTCTCCGGCTTCCTGCCGGGCTTTCAAATCCAGCAGGGCTTCCTGAATGTTCTTACTCATTGGTGTTCGCCTCCTCAACCATGACCTCCAGCACCGCCGCTTCCTGCTCGGCCAGCCTGCGCTCCCGCCGGATGGCGGTGTACTTTTCCTTGTGAGCCTGCATCTTGTCGCCGCTCCCGAAAGCACAGTAGCCTTTCAGGTGGCCCAGCAGGATTTTCCGTTCGGCTTTGAAATCCGCGCCGTGGTATCCCAGCCGCTGGAGCCAGACGTGCGCGAGGTACTTCTCGTTCTGGTCGTCCGGTTCCACCCGCTCCGGAAACACCCGCGTGGCTTTCATCGCCGCGTCGAAAATCCGGTTCAGCAGGTTGGCGTATGTAGTCCAGCGTTCCGGCTGTGTCTCGTCAAAGTGAAACGTCATGCTGACCTTTCCGTCCCGTAAATCAAATCCGGTCAGTTCGGCCACTGCTCTGGAATCGTCCAGCAGGCTGGTGAGATCCTCCAGGGTTTCCGGTGTGCTTTCCTGCAGCCTGTCGATCAGGATGTCGGGAATGTTCAGGCAGTTGCTGTCGGTCATGCGGTTGATCAAGGTCTGTCGGCTGTGAAGCATGAAGATCAGGTTCTTCAACTGTGTCACCGTAGCATCCCGCACCGGAATCGAAATGTCCATGCTGGTGATGGGCTCCGCTTCTGAATCGGCATGCGCGTCCTCATTGGGCTCGTCATCTAGCTGTGCTTCTGCATGGGTTTCCTGATCCGGAAGTTCGTAGCCGTTTCGCGCCAAGAAATCCCGCAGGGCTTCGAAATCCTCACCGATGATGTTCCCATCCCGGTCAACGGTAAAGTCGCCAATCTGGTAGGCATAAGTGGGGGCCCGCATGTATGTCGGCGCGGTGCCCAGTTCCTCGGCGATGGCCTTTACCAGCGCCTTGCGGTCGGTCGTGTTGGTCGTAATGGTCATAGGAAAAAACCTCCTTTTGCATTTTTGCATGCCATTACTCACTCAGGAGGCCCATTAAGTCAACGGGGTACGGGCACACAATGCAAATAAACTCATTTGGGCAGGCTGGTATTTTCCCATGGCAAATGCTGTCGCCAGAAATGGCCCAGGGTCGAAGTGTAATTGTAATCCACATCACGCAGACCAAGGAAACAAATCATGCCTTCAGGGGTCAGGTCGTAATGCTTCCGAATCCAGCGGACAATATACGCGGCAGGTGCCTTCCCGGAATGAAATGTGTTCACCTGAATGCTGACAGGCTCAGCCACACCAATTGCATAGGCTAGCTGAATCTCGCATCGGCTGGCCAATCCTGCACGGAGAACATCTTTTGCAATACGCCGGGCCATGTAAGCAGCACTGCGGTCGACCTTCGTCGGATCTTTCCCGGAGAAAGCACCACCGCCATGATGAGCCGCGCCACCATAAGTGTCTGCGACAATCTTTCTTCCGGTCACTCCAGAATCAGCAAAGCTGCCGCCGGTTACAAAGCGCCCCGTGGGATTCACCAGCGCTCTGTAATCTGTGTTCAAGCCATAGGCATCTGCGATCTTCAGCATGATTTTCCGGCAGATACGCTGAACCACTTGAGGATCAACTTCTTCCTTATGCTGTGTGCTGATCAGGAAGGTATCGATCCTGTCATGCCGGTAATCAAAGGTGCACTGAGCTTTTGCGTCCGGGAGCAGTTCAGGATGATGTTCCTGCTGAAGATACTGAATTGCTTCGGTTGCTAGGACATAAGGCAGCGGAAGCATCCGATGTGTTTCGTTGCAGGCGTAGCCAAACATCATGCCCTGATCACCCGCGCCTTTTTGATCTACGCCAAGCGCGATATCGCCGGACTGCTTTGAAATGTGCACTGTCAAATCAAAATCGTCCTGAATGACCGGTTCCCGTGCTGCCAGCACCCGCCGAACCAATTCATGTACGTCTGGACTATGCGCAGAGGTAATTTCACCTGCCACAACCACATGACGATCTTTAATCATCGTCTCCACAGCCACACGGCTATCCGGGTCGTTCTGCAGGCAGTCAGTGACGATAATGTCTGAAATCTGATCGCAAATCTTATCCGGGTGCCCGGCGGACACCTGCTCGCTGGTGAATAGCATACGCGGCAACTCCTATCCGGAAAAGAAAGAAGCCCTGCAGGGTGTATCCCCGCAAGGCTCTCTCAATCCTGTTTTGCTGAGTGTATCATATCACAGGAAACCGCATGACATCCAGTGACATTTAGTGACAAGATTCAGGAATCGTGATCTGCTCGACTGCTTCATCGTGCAGACGGTAAATGTGCCTGACATTGTAGCCCATCTGCTCGGCAACATATTCCCAGGACTTGAAACACAGGTATCTAAGCTCCAGCAATGTCTGATGTTCAGGGTTTTTGACAGCCTTGATCACATGCATGATCTCGCTTTTCAAATCGACCAGCCGGTCAATGTCCGCATTGATCTCGGTCTGCATATCGATGATCTTGGCGATAACATCCTGCATGGAGTGCACGTTCCGAGTGTGGCTGACCACATCGTCGTTCATGGCACTGGTTGTTTTTGTAGCCATATCCTTCAGCGCAGACAGCTGCTCCAGCTTGCTGTCAATCCTACGGTCGAGCCAATAAGCCTGATTCAGATATACCTTTGCGGTCATTATGCTGCCTCCTTCCGCAGTCGATTCAGCAGGTAATCCGGGTCAAGATCTGTAAGCACGCTGTACCATGAGGAATGGAAGAACTTTTCAATCTCCATGGCTTCAGCCATTGCTGCCCGGTTTCGAGGATTGCGCTTCAGTGCCTGAATTGCATGCCGGTAATCCTTTGTTGCCTGTATGATGATCGCATTCGCCAGTGCCTGTGTCCCTGTCATTCAATAGCCTCCGTTTCTGAAGCAGCCGTCTCCGGCGGCGTTCCTCTCTTGTAATGTTGCCAAGCGCCTGGCCAGCAGTCGGGTCGCTGTAGCCTTCACTGTTCCGATAGCTCATGTGCTGCCACCGCCTTTGGCTTTGCACTTTTTCTCGATGTACCCATATAGAGCGATTCCCAGATCCATTGCCAGCGGATGATTGTTCCACTTGGTTCCGACCAGAGATCCGATGTCTTTTGCCGCTCTCTCCCAGAAGGCAGTGCAGGCCTCTGTGCCTACGGCAGGCGGGTCATTGTGATCCCGGAGGAAGTAGAACATATCAGCCATAATGCTTTTCTCTTCAGGTGTCATCCATATTCACCACCTTGATGTGAATGCCGGGCTTCTTGCGAGACCAGCGCTTTGTCACTTCCTCCCGGCACACTTGTGCGTCATCTTTCCAGAATCCGACGCGGGTCATGCAGTCCTTCAGGAGCTTCTGCAGGTTATCCGTATCCGGACGCGTTACCCGGTAAGTGCCTTCCTTGTGTGTTTTCGTTGCAAAATGCCAATCGACAATCAGGGCAACAGGCCCTTCCAGCGGGGAAGCTGGCCTGTGTTTTCGCAGCAGACTTTCAAATATACTACGGGCCGCTTTCAGCTTCGCTGTGTCATAAAACATGGGTTTTCCGTGAACAACCCTGACCTTATGCTCCTGCGCCGTCACGGTCGGCGGCTCTATATCCAGAAAGAAATCCATCATTTTCTATACCTCTTTTGCTCTGTGTATTCTCCGCTGAGGGAGTTACCGTTGCAGTCCTCGAAGAGGTAGGACGGACGTAAGGAGTCCTACCTACTTCGGGAGTGTAACGACCCTTTCTTCTCGTCTTTATGTATATAAAGACAGCGTAGAAGAAGAATTTTTAATCAGTATCCTCGGCGCGATAGACCCTGCCTTTCTTCAGAACAAACTCGCCATCCAGCTTTTTGATGCGGGCATATACAGTCTTGTCCGAAATATTGAGGTAGGCCATCATGTCCTGAACGCTGACGGAACCGTCGATTGCCTGTACATAAAAAGCGTTTCTGAATTCCTCGGCTGCATTCTCAGAGGACTTGCTGTGACTATTCTTCATGCGGCCTGCTTCCGGTGAGCCTTGGGTAGGCATAGCTTTTAAGGAATCACCGTTGTCCAGCCGATGAATCGGGTACTCAAACCAGAAATCGACGGGGGTGAAGTTCTGAAATTCACGCAGGCTGCACTCCATTCGCCATCCAGTCGCGCCTTTATCTGCGATCATGTTCCTGACTTCATCGCTGAGCTCCAGCTCGATCATGTCCAGCTGGGCATCCGGATCACGGGCAAATACGCCGCTGCCAGAGGCACGATCCATAGCCCGCTTGGCTCCCTGAGCGCCTTTGGAATGATGATGGCAGTAAATGGTCGAGCAGCCCGTTTCATTGCAGATCCGGTCAAACTGATTACAGAATGCTGCCATATCCGACGCGCTGTTTTCATCACCGGTGATAACCTTGTAAATCGGGTCAATAATGATGGCATCCAGCTTTTGATCACGTACACGACGGATAAGCTTGGGTACCAGCTGATCCAGCGGCACAGCATGACCGCGCAGGTTCCATACGATGATGTCGTCCATGTGTTCTCTGCTGTACCCCAGTGCTTCATAAATCTTGACAAAGCGATTCACACAGGAGGCAGGGTCGATTTCCAGATTGACGTACAGTACGCGGCCCTTTCTGCAGGGGAAGCCGAGCCAGGGCTTTCCTTCCGCAATCGCAATGCTCAATTCCATGAGCAAGAAGGATTTTCCAGCCTTGCTACTGCCGGAAATCAGCATCTTATGTCCGCGCCGAAGAACCCCTTCGATCAGTTCTTCTGGCAGCGCAGGCGGGTCTGTTGCGTATGCTGACAACGATATCAGGCCGGGAAGCTCGTCCGTCGTACCTTCTACAAAATCCATCCAGTCCACCCAGGATTTCCGTCCAATGTTCACACCGAGCAGCTTTTGAATCTGCCCGTCACGAGTCACACCGGGCATCCGGGAGAGCCTGCTGGGGTTTCGATTCTGGGTATCCACCTTTACGCCGTGACTGGCCAGAAAATCGTACAGGTAGGTTACGCGCTTGCGGTATTCCTGCTGATCGCCTGCATCCACATGCACAATGGCATGAACGCTCTTGTGTGCGCTGGATACCAGGGCAGCAATCGGAAGCTCCAGCCTGCGGTACATTGCGATTTGCTCATCCACCGGCATTGCGTCCGATTCCACTAATGCATATTTGAAGGAGATCACGTTTTCATTCCGGACGCCTTCGCCGTCCAGCGCATTGAAGCGAATCCAGGCACCGGCTTCTGGTTTCCAGTCACCTACGGTTGCTCCCAAATCATCCGGATGCCGGAGCAGGGATTCAATAAGCTCCGCTGCGGTGCGGTCGCAGACACCCTTGGACGGCACCCACTTACCGTCCTCATTTTGCCAAGCGTCATTGGTGACGTATCCCACATGGTCATCCGGATCAAAGAGGGTCTGCAGGTAAAGGATCAGGTCTTCTGAAGGCTTGCGTGCCGGTACAGGATCAGGCTGGCTGTCACCGTCATATTCGATTACGTCATCCCATGCCATACACCCGTCTGTGCCAGAAAAGGGTGTCCATCCACGATCCTGTGCCATCTTGACGATGGTCGCGCCGGTGACGGGCGAATCGCTGCCGCGAAAAGAGTTCCAGCGCCGGGCACATTCGCCAGGATGATAGCGCTGTGTATCACGGCTGCTCCATTCATCCCAAACACTCAAGTCATAGCCCTCCGCCTTCAACGCCATGCCGATCCTGACCCATTCGTCATGGGTCAGGTCAGCGCAGGAAATACGGTTCAGGGCAGAAAGTATATTGTTCATATCGAATCCCCCATTACGGTCTGTATGCGGACACATTCAGTCCGAAAGGAATGTGCCAGTTGTTTGCAGCGAGGCGGGAGATCATCGCGCCTGCCTGATCAAAGCTCCAAGTGCCCACCTGCCGAAAGCCATAGCGTTCCAGGCAGCGAATCTGCTTCGGCGTAGACAAACCCTCGTCCTGACGGTGGATTAGCCGGTCGATCAGAAGTCGGGCCTTGCCCATGTTTTCCACGGATTCGGCAAAGATGCCGCGCTTTTCCAGAAACTGCAGTTGCTTCTGTGACGGCGGTGCCATTTCCCAGGCAAAGGTCGGTACATAATTGGTCAGGTCTTCTGCTGCAATGGACATCGCGTACTGCAGAGGATCTACCAGTTTCCGCTGCCGATGACGCATTTCAGCCAGCTGCCTTGCCAGAGCCTGCTCCCGTTCCTGAAGTACATCTTTTTCTGCCTGCTCCTCGGCATCCATGATGTCCACACCGTAGGGGGCATCCATGACCTGCCTGTCGATCTTGGCGGCAATCTCCGCGTCCTTTGAAATCAGGGAGGAAGGTCTGCACAGGTCATGCCGCTCTGTCATCCAGAGGAAGTCCAGCAGGATCAGTTCCTCTTTGCCGGGATAAAGCCGCATACCGCGTCCCACCATCTGCTGATAAAGACTTCTCACCTTTGTCGGGCGGAGGATAACGATGCAGTCCACCGCCGGGCAGTCCCAGCCCTCGGTGAGCAACATGCTGTTGCACAGCACGGAATAACGGCCTGCTTCAAAATCTCGAAGAATATCAGCGCGGTCAGCACTATTGCCGTTGACCTCGGCGGCGGGAATGCCCATCTCGTTCAGCAGATCACAAAAAGTTTGCGAAATGTGTATGAGCGGCAGGAAAACGACGGTCTTACGATCGGCATAGTTTTCGGCAATCTCATGGGCGATCTGACGGAGGTAAGGCTCCAAAGCCGTGCCAACCTCGCCTGCGCTGTAATCCCCATTGCTTATGCCCACATCACTGATATCCAGTTTCAGAGGGATCATCTGAGCCTTTACCGGGCACAGGTATTTATCCCGAATAGCCTGTGACATCGTGTATTCGTAAGCGCGGGAATCAAAGAAGCGGCCCAGGTTGCGCATATCGCCACGGTCAGGCGTCGCGGTGACGCCCAGTACATTGGCAGCACTGAAATGTTCCAGTACCCGTTGATAGGAGTCGGATAAGCAATGGTGTGCTTCATCGACGATCACGGAGGAGTAGTAGTCCGAAGGAAACTGCTGCAGCCGCTTTTCCTGACACAAGGACTGGACGGAACCAACGGTAATCGGCATCCAGCTTCCAAGGGAGGAAGCTCCTGCCTTCTCATAGGCACAGTCGATTCCAGTTACCTGCTTTACCTTGTCAGCAGCCTGATCCAACAGTTCACCGCGATGCGCCATGATCAGCACACGCCCGCCGTGATCCACCTGATCCTCAGCCACCTTTGCAAGGACGACCGTCTTTCCGCAGCCGGTCGGCAAGACCAGAAGCGTCCGCTTCCGGCCTTCCGACCATTCCTGCAGGATGGCATCCTTCGCTTCAGCCTGATAGGGTCTGAGCTCAATTGCCATGATCAGAATCCTCCGTTGCCCCAGGGCAGCTCCTCATTCTTTACCGGAACAAAGGCGACTGAAGGGTCATAGTCCAGGAAACGATCCACATCGTTGACCTGGCGCTCTTCGCCATCCTTGGTATAGGAGCGGGGCTTGATGTGCGCCCGGCCACGGGAACCGACAACCTTGTTCCAGTCCATGGTGACTTTCTCGCCATGCTTCTTCTGGCCAATGCATCGGAAAAAGGAAGCAATTTTCCATTCCAGGGTGCGATAGAGGATCAGATCAAAGCGGGCATTGGCGCTCCCTTTATCGTTGTCGATCTGGATGGTCAAAGTCGCTTTGTTGCAGGGCGGGATCTTGGCGCTGCCGGGGAAACGGCCACGTTCGAAATTGGTCACAGTGAAGGTGTAATCACCTTCGGGAAGGATGACGAACTCCTGACCGTCGTTTTCAATGGTGTCGCCCCAATCCATGATGTTGTTGTCAAGTGCCATATTGCTTTACCTCCTCAAAAGGGTGTGTGTTCAGGATTGGCCTCGATGGTCGCCACGACCTGAGACCAGTTATGCATGAGCCAACCGCGCACAAACTTTTCGGGATACTGATCAATCGGGGTTTCCGGCGGGAAATGCCCCTTCTGGGCTACCAGCGTCTGGATCTCCTCGGGCTTAATTCCTTTCTGATCCATCCAGCCTGTCAGAATTGACAGTGTTTCCGGCGTTACAGTTGGGAGCGGTTGAGCCTGCTGCACAGGATCGCTCGGTGAAGGCTGTGTCTGTGTTGCGGACGCCATCCTGGGTGCTGCCTGCGCGTCGCCGAAGATCGACGCGATACTGGCATAGCTCAGGTCAAGTTCTTCCGGCAGACCATGGCGGTTCTTTGCGTCCCAGCACGGATGATGGCTGGTGAACATGACGCGCTTGCCGCCTTGTGCCTTGTGCGTATTAGATTCCGTCGCCACGACCAGAGTTTTGAAGTTGAGGAACAGCAGCGCATCCGGCCATTCCTTCAGCAGCGGTGCCGTCTGCTTGGAAAGCTTCAACTCCCAGCGGTCAAAAGCACCCTGCTCATCAGGAAGCTCTTGCTTTCGCATCTTGGCGTGAGCAGTGATCACGACATTTTTGCCGGAGAGAATTACCTCGTCACAGGCAGCGAGCAGACGGGCAAATTCCTCTGCCAAATAGGTGTAGCCCTTGCCGTAGCCAAAGCTCTCGATGCCAGGCTGCTTATACTTGGCGCAGATGAAGTCGATACACATCTGTTCAGCCCAGTCAGCGGTATCGATGACCAGCGTCCGGCATACCTCCGGAGTCGCTGCGACTTCCTTGATCAGGGCAATCAGTTCGTCCCAGGTTGCGGGTTTCTGAAGGCGACGGACATCCAAATGTGCAGTGCCGCCTTCCGTGTCGATAAAGAGGGGCTCCGGTGTTTGCGCGGCGAGGCTGGTTTTGCCGATACCTTCCACGCCGTACAGCACCAGCTTTTGCGGGCGGGCAACCCGCCCGGATGTGATATTCAGCATGTGTTTCTCCTTTCTCAGCGCAGGTAGCAGGAAATGCCTGTGACGCGTTCTACGCCGGGCACCTGTTCACCAGCGTCCAGCAGTTTGCCGACATATAGCTTGGAGATCTCCGGATCAGGCTGGCGATAGCAGTCGTGATGACCGGTCTTTTTCAGCCAGTCGATGGCGACTTTTTCATCGCTGACCTCAACACGTGTGTTCTTGCGGTAGCAGAGAGTTGCCACACCGAGATCGGTTTTCTGCCCACCGCATTCCCGATCCAGAATGGAAATCAAGCGTTCCTGCCTGTGCTCCATGCTCTGGCGGCGGTCATGCAGCCGCTTTTCTTCAGCCTTCATCGCATGAACAGATGCCTTCACATCCAGCGCCAGCTTGGCCAGGTACGACAGAATGTCTTCCCGTTTCATGGCCAGGGTATTGATCTGGGCGATGATCTCGTCCTCGTTCGCCGGAATCTCGCCGGTCTCAGGATCAGGTTCCAGCGCTTCCAACAGGTTCTCGATTTCTTGGTTAACCTCGTACAGTCTCACGTTCCATACCTCCATCATGAATGTCGCTGATCTCGATGCCACTGACCGTGTCGCCCGGAACCAGGATTGTCAGCTTCCGCTTTTCTCCAAGAAGGAATCGGAGCAATCGTTCCCGGATAGACACACTCCGGATGGCAACCACGCCGCCGGTATCCGGATGGCGGGTCACGCTAATTCGCAGGTTGTGCTGCATGTTCTTCGCCTCCCCGGAAGGCTGATTTTTTGTGCCTCCCATCCCGTTGCCACGGGAGAGGGTCAAACAAGACGTTTTTCAAAAAAATCTTTCAGCTTTTTTTCTGCCCGGCGCAGACGATGAGAAACGTTATCCGGTTTGTCGCTGATCAGAGCAGCGTATTCCACGATCTTCATGCCGTCGATATGAATGGCAATAACCATATCGGCATAGGAGGGCTTAAGCACCCGGCGAACAAGCGCACATGTCTCTTCGTAGCTTTCTTCCTTTAACTGGCGGAGCGGGCCAGCAACATCCGGGAAATCTTCAACGGTATAGTGATGAGGCTCACCCGAATCATCCTGATTGCGGGAGAGAAAGCCTGCTTTGTGATCCAGCCGAGGCGGGATTGCATCCCCATCTGTGTGTCTCCAATGGCGGTGCCAGTTGTTGTAGTCAGGGCGGTTGATTTCCGTGTCCAGAATCTCCTGAGGTGTGCGCCGCGTGATAGAAGCGGGATCGTCGGCAGCGGCGCAGCGTTCCTGGTAGTCCATCTCGATCATGACAGTGAAGTCCTCTTCGGGAACCTGAATGGTAGTGACCTGATTTTCATAGCGAACCTTGATTTCCATGAGTGTCCTTTCCGCCTGGACATCTCAGCGGAGGGACACATAAAGAGCCGGTCAGCGATACACCGTCACCGACCGGCTGCTCCTGAAAAGGGCATAGCAAGGCACGGTGGGTGCATCGGGGTTTTGAAACGGCTGTACCGTTTCTGGACTCCGTATGCATCCCGCCGCCTTAATGCGCATCTCAGGCTTTGAGATAGTTTTTTATGATGACAGCCCGTCGGCTGAAATCACCGAAATAAGAAATGGGGCCAGAGATAGAGGAATAACCTCATTATCTCTGGCCCCGATTGGCCCTTCGACAACCCCAATTGGCTGTCGGCGAGTGGCTGTTTCACACTCTATTCTATTGTGCGATCTCCTTAGAGACCTTGAACACCTTGGTGTGCCCGTTGGTGTCTTGTTTTATCTCCACGTTCTTTCCGGCCTTGAGTATCCGGTGAACCTTGCGGATCATATCAGCATCTTCTGCTGGCACCATGACCTGCCGTGATGGCTTTAGTTGGTAACTGCTCTGTGGACTGCGTTCGGTCATTATAGAACTCCTTTCGTGCGATTCATCAGAATTCTTCCAGCCAGCGCATGAAATCCGCTGTGCCTGCCTCGCCAGCATCGAGCTTTTGTCGCCATTCCTTGATCCCATCAGTCAGGCGATCCAGTTTCTGCTGGGCTTCTTGATTATCAGGATGGCGCTTGACGGTCATCTTGTACCGCATATACACCTTCCGATATTCTCGGGTAGTATCATCGGTCTTTTCCTTGTTTGCCCAGGCTTTCTGAGCACCGATTTCCTTGCATGTCTTTTCCGGGTTTTCCGGAGAAGGGTAATTGCAATAGCGGGTATCGGAACGCTTAAGGGGAACAAAGTATTGACCACAATTCTTACATTTTACAATGTTAACACCTTCATCTATGATGTGCGCCATCTCAAACAGAAGCAGGGAGAAGAACGACTTGATGGTGTATACCGAATTAAATCGACCATCGTATCCCATGATCCTAAATTCGATGTCCTGGACATTATCCTGTGCTCCATACATTTCAAGCAGACGTTCTGCTTGTTTCAAGTCTTCAGGGCTTTCGTCAGATTTGGCAAACGAGAGGAAGGCTCCTTTGAAAAGACAGTACTCGAATGAAACGTTGTAACAAAGCGTAAGAAGAAACTGACCATTTGTAGTGTCTCCGTAATCTGTATAATGCGTTCCTTCAAGTATGTATTTACTTACAGAATCCTCCTTGTTTTCGGGTAAGCAAGAGTTAATCCAGTCACGCTGCTTTTCTTTATCTGTAGTAAAGTATTCGATTGTCTTATTCATGAAGTCAATTGAAATCATTTCTCCGACAACAAGCGGATACTTTGATAAGAGTTTATCCCGGAACCAGAATAGCAAAGCATTGATTTGATCCTTATCAAGAGGATCGTCAAAACGATCTGCCTCGACAAGAATATCCTTTGCAAAGGTCTTGCTGAACGATACGCCGATGCTAACAGTTAAGCCAGTTTCCTCCCGAACGGTCTTTCTGATATCTTCGGCGAGCTTCAGCCCATCCTGGTCAATGCTTTTACAGCAGGGTATGGAAATCCAGTTCTCATCCATCCCAAAGGGCTCAATGCAGTCAGCATACCTTTTATAAATGGAACGGACAATCTTGCTATATCGAAGGTAGAGGTCGTAATGGGGATCGACCATAATCAGGTCGGTACATGCCTGCTTGGCCTGCCAGTTGGCCATGCCCGTTTTCACGCCAGAGCGCTTCGCAGGATAGTTTGCAGTCAGGACGATCCCATGACGGTTCTCCGTAGAACCGCATACCGCGACCTTCTTACCTCTTAATTCAGGATGCTCGTTCATTTCAACACTGGCATAGTAGCAATTCAGGTCGCTATGCAGTATCAAGGTTTCAGTAGCCATTCCCACACCTCCCTAAAAAATGAAGCTGAAGTTCATAAAATTTGAATTTACCTGTTGACATCGAGCTTCATATCGTGTACACTCTTCGTGAAGTTGAACTTCACGCATGGAATTTTAACGCAGTTGAACTTCATTGTCAATATGAAACTCATGAACTTCGGGATGACCGACGAAGGAGGAAAGAGTATGAAGTTCGGCGAGAAAGTACGTCAGTTGCGAAAAGACATGAAGCTTTCGCAGGGAGAATTGGCCGAAAAGATCGGTGTCAGTGCCCGCAGTGTGGCTGCTTATGAGGGCGGCACATCCTACCCCAGGTATAAGGAAACTTATGATGCGCTTGCGACGGCTCTCGGCGTCGATGTGAATTACCTTCGCACAGAAGATGAAGGATTCCTCGAGGAAGTCGGTCAAGAGTTTGGCTCCCGGGGGCAGCGTCAGGCACAAGCTATCCTCGGCGAAGCGCGACAGTTGTTTGCTGGTGGCGAACTTTCTGATGAGGACAAGCTGGCTTTCCTCACGGAAATGCAAAAGCTCTTCCTGGATTCCAAGCAGAGGGCGAAGAAGTACACGAACAAACGCTATCTTCGGGATGGCGAAGACAACTAACACATTCCCATGACTGGAGGGGTGTTGAGTGTCCGACTATATATTTGATCAAGTTCAGCGGTTCAGAAGGCGGTTCCGGACGTCCGATCCTTTCGAATTACTGGATGACATGGGTGTTGTCGTGGTAGCCAGCAATGCTTATACCCGGAATGGTCTCCGTGGGTACTGCACGATCATGAACAAGACCCGGTATGTAGTGATTAATCAAAAGCAGCCGGAGGAAGAACAGCGTGTTGTTGCGGGCCATGAAGCTGGTCATCTCATTCTGCATAAGACCCAGCTGAAAGGCGGAGCCGCCATGCAGGATTTTGATGTTTACAATGTCAGCAGCCGCTTGGAACGGCAGGCGAATTTCTTTGCAGCGGATTTTCTGATCGATGACGGTGATGTGCTGGATCTGATGCACAGCCGCGACGCAGACTTTTTTAACGTAGCGAAAGAGCTATGCATTCCATCCCCGTTTTTTGCCTTCAAGCTCTACAGCATGGTGAACCGTGGGCACAGTATGCGCGTCCCTGTGGATCTGAATAGTACTTTCCTGAAGTGAGGTGTCTGATGTGGACAAGGAAAAACCGATCAAGGTCTATGTGCCGGTAGAGGTTGGTTTTGATTCTCAAGGGAGAATGGTTCCCCATACGATTACCTGGGAAGATGGCAGGAAATACGAAATTGATAAAGTCACCGATGTACGCCCAGCGCCAGCGATGAAAGCCGGTGGCCAGGGGGATAGATACACAATCTGGGTGAATGGGCAGCAAAGCTACCTTTTCTTTGAAAGGTATGCAACAGTTACGGGATGTAACCTGGGCCGGTGGTTTGTGGAGCGGAGGGTGGCATGATGGTACGCAATGTGATTCGTCATCCTGCTCCAGCAGGCAGTCGCCGAGTAGCTTTTTCAGGCTATCGCCCGCAGAAAATGCCTTTCGGCTTTGATGAAACAGACGAAAGGTGCGTTGATTTCAAGACGCGGCTGTACAACACGATAGAAACGCTCATCGAACAGGGCTACAAGCACTTCCTTTCTGGCGGAGCGCTTGGCATGGATATGTACGCTGCGGAAGCTATTCTGGAGCTTAAACATAAATATCCGGATATCGTCTTGGAAATGGTTTCACCCTTTGATGCCCAGGCGGCAAAGTGGGCTCCGCAGTATCAGCGCCGTCATGACTGTGGTCTGCCCCCAATCTTTGTACCAACTTGTGAGTTAGTAAAGACCGTTTCCTGGCACCCGCATTCCTTCATAGGCTTGGCCACATCGTAACACAGGATGCCGAGGCGCTCAAGGGCGCGCGCAGCG
>JASGUW010000145.1 GCA_030055235.1 Bacillota bacterium | reverse complement strand
GCAATCCGCATTGGCGTCATCGGCGACGCCACCGGCCCAATCACGGACACGCGCCTCGTCATCGTTCCGGTGCAGAAAATCGGTTCCAGTCTCTTTATTCACCTTTCCTATTCCGGGTCGCTTACCGGGGTCACAGGAACAGTCAGAATTGTGGGGATCTTTTCATGACGAAGATGCAAATGCAAAAACTGGAGGACGGCAAGGAGCCGGCTCCCATCGGCACCTTTGCCGTGATTGTCGATGGGCAGCCGGAGGCGGTCAAGTGCGATGCGGTCGAGATCGGCGGCATCACCTACGATCGGCAGCAGGGGATCTTCCATGTCGTGCTGGAGTTCGGCGGCTATGACAGCAAGGGCGTGTTCCATGAGGACCCGACCTATTCCAGAACCCCAAAGGGGCTGATCTGGAACCGCGACCAGCACCCGGAGATCTGGGCCGCGCTCGATCTCGATCACTTCATGTCTACTCACGCTCCCGCGACGGCGGACAAGATCATCGACTGGTTCCACCAGGGCGACGTGGTGACCAGCATCGGCCGCGACCTGCTGCGCCTGCCCGTCCTGATTGCCTCCCAGGTGGCAGACGAGGCGGGGGAAGTGATCGCGCCCATTAAGGTGGAGTTGCCCACAAAAGTGGCGCCGCCTTACATCGTTCCTGCTCCCATCGTCAAAGATCCTATTAAGGGATAGCATCATGCCAAACTTCGAATCATTGTTCAGCGCCATTGTCGGCGCGATTGTCGGCGGTGTCTTCGCCGGATTCGGCGCTTATGTGAGTTTCTCAAGGATCATTGCCATTTTGCAAACCAAAATTAGCGGCTTCGAAGCGTCCTGTGCGGCGTGCAAGCAAAACTTCGAAGCCCGCATATTTCGGCTCGAAGGGAAGGAAATGAAGGAGGAATAGTGACGGCTGAAGAACTGATAAAGCGGCACGAGGGCCTGCGGCTGTTTCCGTACAAGTGCAGCGCCGGCAAGTGGACCGTTGGATACGGGCACAACCTGGACGACAATCGCGAACCCGTTCCTTCCGGGCCCATCACCGTGGAGCAAGCCGAGGAGATGTTCCGGCGCGATTTCTACGCCGCGAAGATCGCCTGCATGAGGGTAGTTCCTAACTTTTCGACCCTGGATGACGTGCGGCGCGCCGCCCTGGTCGACATGGCCTTCAACCTCGGAGAGGCTGGCCTGTCGACGTTCAGGAAGTTCCTGGGGGCCATTGCGGTGCGGGACTGGGTTGAGGCCGGCAGGCAGATGCTAAACAGCCGCTGGGCTGGCCAAGTGGGCGTCAGGGCCACCAGGCTGGTGTTCATGGTTTTGACGGGAGAATGGGAATGATCGGACATATCGCAGAGCGTTTTGTAATTCATTTCTTCTCGGCGGGCACCCTGATCGTCGCGGTCAGCTTTGCCCTCCGCTACTGGCTGCGGCGCAACGCCAAGGTGAAGCGCTGGGTGGCGCCAGAGCGGGAGCGCCTGCTCGTGGTTTCGTGCTTCATTGTTTCCGGTATCGCTGCATGGCGGGAGCCGTTCGATGTCGCGGCCGGCGGCAGTGTGGTCAAAAGCGTCTTTGATTTTATCTCCTGGTACTCGGGTTCTGCGGTCAGCGCGTGGGCCCTGTACCGCTGGTGGAAGGAGTAGGCAATGGGATGGGGATCAGCACTTAAATCAGTTGTGCTTCGTGTGGCGCCCACCATCGGGACCGCTCTTGGAGGGCCTGTGGGTGGCATGGCATCGAAGTTCCTGGCCGAGCAACTCCTGGGAAAGCCTGACGCGACAGAGGCAGAGATCGAGGAATTCATCCTCGGCGCCTCGCCCGAGCAGATGCTCGAACTCAAAAAGCTCGACCAGGCCTTCGAGGCCCAGATGCGCGCTCTCGACATCGATGTTGTCCGCATCGAGATGGAGGACCGCAAAAGCGCCAGGGGCCTGTTCGCGACCAACATCTGGCCGCAGGTGATCCTGACAGCCATCTTTACTGCCGGCTACTTTGTCGCGCTGATCATGCTGCTGCGCGGCACGGTGGCGATCCCGGAGGAAACCCAGAGTGTAGTGAATGTCGTCGTCGGGGTGCTGACGGCCGGCATGAGCACGATCCTGGCCTTCTGGTTTGGCTCCTCTCTGGGCTCGATGCAAAAGTCGCGCGACCTGGTCGAGGTGACGAGGAAATAGCAATGGGTTGCATGATCCAGTGGCACTGCGATCACTGCGGCACGATGCGGATCGGTAGGGATCTCCGAGAGCATGGGGACCCCTACCAGTTCGCCTGCACCGTCGTGCGTCACGGCAGGACCATCGTGGCGCACGGCGGGGTTTCCTCTGAGCGCATCGATTTCGCCGGAGAGCGGAGGTCGATAGTCAGGGAGCTACTGCGCCCCCTCGGAATCAAGCGCGTCCGGTGGAGCCGGTTGCGCGACGGAAAGGAAATATGGCGGGAGTACCCCGTCTGACCATGTCCAAGAAAATCGACAAGATCACCAACTGCATTGTCATCTCCGATACCCACTTCGGAGACCAACTTTCGCTCTGCCCTGAATCCATGCGCCTCCGGCACGGGGGCACTTACCGCGCCAGCCGCTTCCAGAATTTCATCAGGGAGAAGTGGGACGAGTTCTGGAATGATTGGGTTCCGCAGGTCACGCGCGGGGAGCCGTACTGTGTCGTTCACAACGGCGACATCATGGAGAACCGGCACCACAGGGCCACGCATCCGATCTCGCAGGACATGAGCGACCAGGAAGCGGTGGCCTACGAAATGCTGGCGCCCGTTATCGACAAGTGCCAGGGTCGGTACTACCAGATCGGGGGCACTGAGGCCCACGCGGGGCTGTCGTGCGAGGACGAGGAACGACTCGCGGCCCGCCTTGGGGCCATCCCCGACGGCGCCGGCAACCGCTCCCGCTATGAACTGTTCCTGCAGGTCGGCGATGCGCTCGTACACTTCGCGCACCACATCGGCACCACCTCCAGCATGGCCTACGAATCGACCGCGCTCGGCAAGGAGTACAACGAGTTTTGCGCGGAGTCGGCGCGATGGGGCAAGCCGATCCCGGACATCATCGTGAGGAGCCACAGGCACCGGCACATTGAGACACGGGTACAGACGGCGCGGGGGTACGGAACCATCTTCGTGACGGCTGGCTGGCAGCTAAAGACGCCCTTTCTATTCCGCCTTCCCGGTGGCCGCGTTACCGCTCCGATGATCGGCGGCAGCATGATCCGGCAAGGGGATGAGGAGTTTTACACGCGGCACAAAATCTGGGGCACGGAGCGGAGCAAAACGGAGGTTGCGAAGTTATGAGTTTCAGCTTTGACGATGTCTTGAAGGAAATCGAGCGGCTTGAAAATCAGAACCCGGACGGATGGGCCGTCGCGGACTTGGCGCGCGAAAGCGGCATCAACGTCAAGCGGTGCCGGGAGTGGGTTCGGGAAATGATCGACACGGGCAAGGTGCGGCTCAATGGCAGGGCGAAACGCATCAGCATCGACGGGCTGAAGCGGCCGGTTCCGGTGTATGTCTTTATTAAGGGGGCCAAGCGTGAAAAGTAAAGCCCCCGTCTCTGTCCACGCCATGGC
This sequence comes from Bacillota bacterium, assembly GCA_030055235.1. Classification (GTDB taxonomy): domain Bacteria; phylum Bacillota; class Clostridia; order Saccharofermentanales; family Fastidiosipilaceae; genus JAEZYR01. The sequence continues at coordinate 125 of JASGUW010000145.1, read as the reverse complement.
CGAATATTGGCCCGCATTCATGCGGGAGTGCGAAGCGCGATTGACTGTCGGCGCGAAGGAGTACGGCGACGGATCTCACCGCGCACCAGTCAAGAAATTGATAGCGGAGGTGCAAGAGGAGTTGC
>JASGUW010000144.1 GCA_030055235.1 Bacillota bacterium | reverse complement strand
ATTTGATAGTTAATATCATGGTCTAATCAACATTTTTTAATTCATACGAGAAAATCAAAACCGTTTTTCAGAAGGCAGAAAAGTAATTCCGGTGAGTTCATGGTGAAATTGATGGCGTAGTTGAACTGTATGCATAGGAATTGACAACGTCAGGATTTTGACTAAAGCAAAATGCAATTTTAGTTTAGTCAATGCATTTTGAAATCAATTGAAATGAGGTTTTAACTGTGTATATCAGGCACGTCATTGAAAATACAATTGTCAGAGTTTCTGAAATGATTCCGGCATTGCTTGTTACCGGTCCAAGACAGGTGGTAAGACTATGGTAATGAAAAAAAGAGACATGAAATCCGACAAATACAAGGTCTATCGGATTAGTGCTATGAGCAATGGAACTCCCGTTGAGATTCTCTGTATAGACGGTGCTGTGTATGTTGGGTATCCGGAAATGTGCCTGACGGTCGAAGTAGCAGAAGATGTCGAAGAAGAAGCTATTCGTCTCGACTTTCTTCATGATCGCGAGGATGGCATCATCATCAACGAAAGCATGGTCAAGTCCTTCCGTTTGACGTCTGAGTACCATGAGACGAAAGAGGTCAACAGCAAGCCGAGGATGACATAAGCAAGCGACATGTTTTGATATGTGATTAGAGCGGGCACTGCTGCTGTATCGCCTCTACCAGGTCGAGCAAATGTCAGGTCTTCGGAGACTAAGATTTGCCGCTTCGTTCTTTTCTACCCTCCGGGGCATTTACGCTGCCGTTGCTTTATGGCCATGAAAAAACCGCTCGGTGGCGGTGAAATAGTCAACCAGCATCTCAGATATTAGCGTTATTTCTGTTTAATCCCGAACTCTTCCGCATTAAACCCTCGAGCCTCAAGGTCATTCTTGATCATATCTATGCATTGATAGAACCCATCAAGTAAACCGAGGGAGTAATCAGATTTATCCAATCCTTGCTGCAGTGTTTCTTTCGGCGATTCTACTAACAATTGATTTCAGAGTATCTTGGCTAAACTCCCAAGCTATTTCTGACTTAATCATTCTTATGCATCTCCCTCAATAGTTTCCTTCTATCAGCAATTGACCGTTCAAAATCATCAATTCATATTTGCAGTGATTAATTTTTCATAATTCTGCTGAAACCTTATTCCAGTCATCATACAAACTCCGGGTTATGGATTTTGTCTTTATGCTCATCTATCCGTTTCTGTAGTAGCCTGCTTATGCCTTTTTGCAGCAGTCTATATCCTTGGTTCTCTAAAACATCATTCTCTGCGGGCAGCTGTAAATCTACATTCATCCCTACCCGCATTCTCCCGTCTATTAAACATCCCTGTAAGGCTCTCCTCATTTTTCATGTGCACGCTTTGCCGTTTGCTTCCATTTCCGGGATCATGCTCAACGGTGCAACGACAATGGGTATGCCGACGAAACACATCACTCCCTATTCTGCTAAGTCCTGACGCTGCTGTACATTTACCTCGTCGAAACTTCAACAATGGTACACAAATACTTGGCAGGAAAAGGGTTAGGTATTGTCCAGCTGGCGGAGCACCGTCTCCAGCGCATTTGCTTTCGCGGGGGGTCGGGCGCTGCGGCCTGGTAGATTACTGGTTTTTTCAGGTAGTTTCAGGTTATTTCGGATGGTATCAGGCAGGCCGAGAAGATCTGAGCCTCTGCAAAAACAAAACAAAAGCCCGTAACCGCAAGGGTTACAGGCTTTTCTGGTGGAGACGGTGGGAATCGAACCCATGACCTCTTGAATGCCATTCAAGCGCTCTCCCAACTGAGCTACGCCCCCATATATTGTTTTAGTTTCGCCGGTGGCGGCGAGCAGCTTCGCTATTCTACGATGCAAAAGCCCGGCTGTCAAACTTTTTTGAGAACATCTCAGAAGCAATGACTACCGCAAGGTCAAACAGTCTGCGCATTTGCCTGTTCCATGCCGGATGGATTCTTCGTAAGCAGGTGATCGCCTGCCGTTAAACCGTTTCTTTCGGGAACCCGAGCTCATCACAAAGCAAAACAAGCCTAAATTCGGGCATCGAAAGGTCAATTTTCAGCCTTAACCCTCTGGCTCACCGCTGCTGATTACTCATAAACAGGAAAACCCAGATGCACATTTGAAACAATCGCTGTATAGCCAGTACTCTTCTGAGGCTGTTTTTATCAAAGAATTAAGAAAAATCGACTTTTAGCCTCAGCTACTGTCTACCAGGCTATTGATGACAAGGTCTAGAGCAAATTTCGATGGAAGAATCATCATTTGGCAGCAGTCTGTCTACGAATCGTGTACTGATTCATTCGCCGGTGCTGCAAAAGCGACTTCACTTCAGCATCTCCATTGCCTTAATGCGAAATGACCGCGAGTCTTCAGTCCGGACATAAAAACGGCTTGCTGATCATGAGCGATAGCGGTTTATGCATATCTCATCGGCTGGGAGGAAGTCCCCGTCTACATGGACAAACAAAATCCGACAAGCCCTCCGTGAATCGGGTTTATCTTCCTCCCCAGCCTCTTTCGTCAATCCGCTAGGCGCGCATGTCGATGACCATTTTGACGATCTCGGCCTTCCGGTCCAGATTGTCGGCCAGGGCAGACTCGAGCTCACTGAAAGCGCGGATGTCGCTGACGACATCCAGGACCGGGGCGAGCCCGGAACTCACCGCCTCAATCGCGGCCGGATAGCAGCCGTGATAGCGGAAGACGGTGCGGATGGTGGCCTCGCGGCTCATCAGCGGGCCGAAGTTGTAGGTCACCCGGGGATCAGCCGCCATGCCCGTCAGCACAATCGTGCCACCGCGGGCCACCAGCTCCGCCGTCAGCGCCGTTGTAAGCGGGTGGCCGGCGTTTTCGAAGACGAGGTCGGCCCCGCGGTCATCCGTCGCCTCCATGACGGCGGCGACAGGATCTGTCTGGGCATTGTTGATGACCGACGCAGCGCCGAGAGAAGCGGCGCGGCCCAGGCGCAGCGGCAGGCGGTCAATGACATGGATCTGACGCAGGCCGCGGGCCCTGAGGGCAAGAAGGTTCATCAGGCCGATGCAGCCGGCACCCAGGATGACGGCGGTCTGGCCGATCTTCGCATTTGAGAGATTGCTGGCGTGCCAGCCGACGGCGAGCGGCTCGATCATGGCGCCCTCAATTGTAGACATACCCTCCGGCAGCGGGAAACAGAGCCAGGCGGGATGCGTGACGTATTCCTGGAAGACACCGCCGACGGGCGGCGTAGCCCAGAAAATGACGTCGGGGCAGAGATTGTAGCGACCTGAGAGGCAGTGGCGGCAGCGACCGCAGGGGATGCCGGGCTCCATTGCGACCAGCTGACCCACTGAAAGACTATCGACGCCCTCACCCAGCGCCACCACCTCTCCCGCGGCCTCGTGGCCGAGCACGAAGTCGCCGTCGACGACAAAGTCGCCAATGCGGCCGTCGGCATAATAGTGCAGATCCGAGCCGCAGACACCGACATGGTGCACGCGCACCAGGACTTCGCCGGGAGCCGGCTGCGGAACAGGCACCAGATCATAGCGGAGGCTGCGGATGCCCGTCATCAGGGCACGTTGCATGTCGTTTGGCAGTGAAGTCGTCATGTCCGACCTCCTTTTGAACTAGAGCGGCAGACCCGCCAGATCCTGATAAAGGGGCTCAAGCCGCCGGTAGATCTCCTGATAAAGCGGATAGACGGCGGCGTAGCGCGGCACACGTTCGGGGTCGGGCGCGGCCGTCTTCGCTGTCTTGATGGCCGCGGCGCAGGCCTCCGGCACCGAAGCATAGATGCCGACACCCGTCGCCGCGAGCAGGGCGACACCGAGCGAGGGGCCTTCGTTCTCAGCCAGCGTCGATACAGGACATTTGTAGACATCGGCAAGCATCTGCTGCCAGAAGGGTGTCGCCCCGCCGCCGGTTGCCCGCATGTCGTCGACATCCAGGCCCATGCCGCGGATGATGGAAAGAGAATCCAGCTGCGAGAAGGAGACACCTTCCAGGACGGCGCGGATCAGGTGGCGGGTTTCGTGCATGGCCGAAAGGCCGAAGAAGACGCCGCGGGCATCGGGGTTGAGATGCGGGGTGCGCTCCCCCATCAGGTAGGGCAGGTAGATCAGGCGCTCGGAGCCGACCGGCACGGTGGCGGCCAGCTCATCCATCAGGCGGTAGACGGAGATGCCACGGTCGTGGGCCTGGCTTTGCAGAGATCCACAAAATTGATTGCGGAACCACTGCAGGGAGAGGCCCGCGCCCTGCGTGACACCCATGACATGCCAGGCACCGGGAACGGCGCAGCAGAAGGTGTGGACACGGCCGGCGGGATCGATGTGCATTTCATTGGTATGTGCGAAGACCACGCCCGAGGTACCGATGGTGGTGAAGGCGCAGCCCTCCGTGACGACACCGGTGCCGACCGCCGCCGCCGCGTTGTCGCCCGCACCGCCGGCGACCGGGGTACCGGCCAGGAGACCGGTGGCCGCCGCCCCCTCCGCCGAGACATGGGCGGAGATGTCAGGCGACTCATAGACGTCGGCGAGCAGGGCGCGGTCGATGCTGAGATCGGCGAGCAGAGGGGCATCCCAGTCGCGCTTCCCAATGTTCAGCAGCTGCATGCCCGAAGCGTCAGAGACCTCCGTGGCAAAGGCGCCGGTCAGGCGGTAGCGGATGTAGTCCTTGGGCAGCAGAATGTGGCGTGTACGCCTGTAGACATCCGGTTCGTGCTCGCGGACCCAGAGCAGCTTGGCCGCCGTAAAGCCCGTGATCGCAGGGTTGGCGGTGACGGCGACGAGGCGCTCGCGGCCGATTTCGCGCTCGAGCCATTCAGCCTGGGCGGCCGTGCGCTGGTCGCACCAGATGATGGAGGGGCGCAGGACCCGGCCGTCCTCACCCAGAAGGACGAGGCCATGCATCTGGCCGGAGAGGCCGATGCCGGCGACGTCACCGGCTGCTACGGCGGAGGTGGCGAGCACGGCGCGGATGCCGCCCGCGACCGCCTGCCACCAGTCCTCCGGGTCCTGTTCGGCCCAGCCGTTCTGCGGCTGGTACATCGGATACTCGATGGTGTGGGAGGCGACGCTCTGTCCATAACGGTCGTAAAGCGCTGTCTTCGTCCCACTCGTACCTATGTCTATGCCCAGTAGATAGACCATCTCTCCCCTCACTTTCATGAGCCTGGTACAGGTGTTTTATAAGTCGACGCCTGTCATCAGCCGAACATCAGCTGGTTCAGCGTGGCCTCCAGATACTCCTGGGCGCCGCTGTCGGCTGCGGGCTCGGGCTGCGAGGCGGCGTAGGCGGCCAGGCTCTCCAGCGTTGCCGTGCCGTCCATGATGCTGCGGCCGATCTCACAGTCGAAGCTCGCATAGCGCTGCTTCAGGTTCTCCGTCAGGAAGCCGTCCTCCATGATGCGGGCGGCCAGGCGCAGGCCGAGGGCGAAGGCATCCATGCCGGCGATGTAGGCCAGGAAGATGTCCTCCGGTCGATTCGAGGGGCGGCGGGTCTTCGCATCGAAGTTCAGGCCGCCGTTGGTGAAGCCGCCGGCGCGCAGGATCTCGAGCATGGCGAAGGTGGTGTCGTAGACATCGGTCGGGAACTGGTCGGTGTCCCAGCCCAGCAGCAGGTCGCCGCGGTTGGCATCAACCGAACCGAAGGCCCCGTTGATCGCCGCCACCCGCAGCTCGTGCTCGAAGGTATGACCGGCCAGCGTTGCGTGGTTCGCCTCAATGTTGAGCTTGAAGTCGCCGAGAAGGCCATAGGCACGCAGGAAGTTCAGGGTCGTCGCGGCGTCGAAGTCATACTGGTGCTTCATCGGCTCCTTCGGCTTCGGCTCGACATAGAAATCACCCGTGAAGCCGATCTTCCGGCCATAGTCGCGGGACATGGTCATCAGGGCGGCCAGGTGGTCGAGCTCCTTCTTCATGTCGGTATTGAGCAGGGTTTCATAGCCCTCACGACCACCCCAGAAGACATAACCCTGACCGCCGAGCTCCACCGTGATCTCAATGGCTTTCTTGATCTGGGCCGCCGCATAGGCATAGACGTCCAGGCGTGGCGAGGTGCCGGCGCCATTCATGTAGCGCTTGTTAGCGAAGAGATTCGCCGTACCCCAAAGCAGCTTCTTCCCGTGCTCCTGCTGGAGCCGGGCGAGCACCGGGACGATTTCGTCAAGGAGGCGGTTGGTTTCAGCGAGCGTTGCACCCTCCGTGGCAATGTCGCGGTCATGGAAGCAGTAGAACTCAATGCCAAGCTTGTTCATCAGCTCAAAGCCGGCGCCGGCCTTCGCCCGTGCCAGTGCGCGCACATCGCTGGTGCCGAAAGACTTGTCGCTGGTGTCGCCGCCGAACATGTCGGTGCCCGCCGCGCAGAGGGTGTGCCAGTAGCTCATTGCGAAGCGCAGCTGCTCGGCCATCGTCTTCCCAAGAATGGTCTCGTTGGGGTTGTAATACTTGAAGGAGAGGGGTTCGCGGCTGGCCGGACCCTCATAGCGAATCACGGGAATCTGGGGGAAATACTCGGACATGTGATACCTCCTGAAGCCGGCTTGGGCAGGCATGTGGGGTGCCGGGCAAACCCAAGTTCGTCCGGCAAACTAAGTTGTTTCTTTGATGATAGCATCAAGTCCCGTTCTGTAGCAGGGTTTAGGAAGGTACCGGGATGTTCCTTCTGACGGGTTCATGGGGAGGCTTTGTCGGAAGCTTTTCTTTCCCTGCCTGTGCGTGCTGTGCCAGCTTGTTCCTGTTCGTTAGGCCAGCGCTTGCGTCCTGCGTATTCGGGGCACGTGCGCACTGCACGCTTTCCTGTCCGTTCGGCCTGTACGCGTGTCCTGCGTGTTTGCGGTACACCTGGCTTCGCCAGGTGTGCACTTGAAGCTGTGTTCTGTGCAAAATTTACGCTCTGCGCAAGCTCAGCCCGTTCAGGGACTCCGATATCTGCCCAGAGCGTAAAAATTGCTCACTCCAAGCCGATTTCTGTGCAAAATTTACGCTCTGCGCAAGCTCAGCCCGTTCAGGGACTCCGAAATCTGCCCAGAACGTAAAAATTGCTCACTCCAAGCCGTTTTCTGTGCAAAATTTACGCTCTGAGCAAGTTCAGCTCGTTCAGGGACTCCGATATCTGCCCAGTGAGATAAATTTGCTCACCCGGAGCCTTTTTCTGTGCAAAATTTACGCTCTGGACATGCTCAGCCCGTTCAGGGACTCCGAAATGGTGTCCAGAGCGTAAAAATTGCTCAC
>JASGUW010000143.1 GCA_030055235.1 Bacillota bacterium | reverse complement strand
GCACCGTAACGTCATAGTACACATCCTCATAGTTTGCTGTGACTTCGACATCACTGGCGGGCATCTTGAAGGTGGTGACAACAGCAGTCTCATCCTCCAGGACGGCACCGCCGCTGTTCACGGTCCAGCCAGTAAAGCGTTTCCCAGCTGCAGGGGGATTTGCCGTGATCTCAATGTCCGTTCCTGCTTCTGCCGTCTCCGGATCTGCCGTACCGCCATGTACTGTAACGTTATAGGTCTTCTGCTCAGAGGCTTTATATATCATCGTTGTCTGAGGCTCTTTGGGCATGCGGTAGTTCGCAAAACTCACGACAGTGATACTAACCTCTTCCTCTATATATACTCCTTCAAGCACAATTGTCCAGGTGTCACTGACATTGCTTTCGTCGGAACAGATGAAGTCTACTGCATAGAATTCGTCGCTGGCGCACCAGCCCCAGATTTCATCCCCCGAAAGATCCTCTATGGCCTGGCTAAAGGTCAGCACAATTCCGGTTGAATCTTGCGTGCCACTTACACCGCCTGTTTGTTCGGCGGTGAACGTGACATCAATATATTCGGGATACTGCGTTTCGTACTGAAAGCTCCTCTCGTCCCAGTTAATGTCTTTTCCCGTCACCTTGCTTTTATCTGCCAGACAGTTGCTTGAGATCCGCAGACTCCTCAGATCCGTGCCGTATACATCGAGCTCCGTCAGATAGTTGTACCGACAATATAGGTATTGGAGACTTGCCAGGCCTCTCACATGAAGGGAGGTCAGCTGATTATCGTCACAATCCAGATAGTAAAGTTCCGACAAACCTCTTACATCAAGAGTAGTCAGCTTGTTGCTGAAGCAGTCCAGAATTTCCAGAGCGGTCAGGCCGCTGACATCAAGTGAAGTCAGTTGATTGAAGTAACAATCCACATAATATAAATCGGTCAGGCCGCTAAGATTAAGTCCGCTCAGTCGGTTGTCGTTACAGTACAGCCACACCAGAGCTGTATTGCTGACATCAAGGGTGCCGCTCATCCGATTACAGCTGCAGTTCAGATTTCTCAGTTCCGTACAGTCGTTCACATTAAGGGGGTCGGCCAGCAGGTTATAGCTGCAATCCAGATCGTCCAGTTCCGTACAGCCTTCGACATTAAGATAGGTCAGCTGATTATTGTAGCAGCTGACCTCCCACAGCTCCTCCCTATTGCTGAGATCAAGACTGCTCAGTCGATTGTTGTTGCAATAGAAATATTTCAGATTGGTCAGGCCGGTCACATTAAGAGTGGTCAGTACATTGTGTTCGCAGTGCACCCAGTACAGAGCCGGGGACTGGCTGAGATCAAGCTCGGTCAGTTTATTATGGTCACAATGCAGGTACTCCAGAGCTTCCGCTCCACGCACGTTAAGTTCTGTCAATTCGTTGTCCGAACAGTCGAGAATGTACAACTCCGTCAGACCGCCGACATCAAGTGAGCCGCCAAGACCCATTTCTTCCAGATCAAGCCTTGTCACACGCATCGGCGTTTCTTCATTCCACCAGACGCTGCCATCCCAGCCGTCTGCCTCGGCAGTGCCATCCTCCGGAGCCTGCGCCCATCCCAGTTGCGGATGAGCAGCGGCGATGGCGTTCAGCACCGCAACATCGTTCGGATCATAGGTCGGCGCCACCGCTGCTGCTGATACCGGTGCAGAGAAAAGCGCCAGCAGGGTGCAGAGCATTAGCAGTACTGCAAGCATCTTTCTTTTCATGTTTTTATTCTCCTCATTCTTGTTTTACTATGATTCGTACTGTTCCCCATTTTTATGGACGTTTGCAAATCCAAAGATCCAGATTCCGCCATCGTCGTTTGCTGCCGGTAATTGCTTCTTTGTTTCTTTATCGTCACCTCCCCCGTGCTAAAAGCGCCCTTCCTGCTCGTTGAGACATGTAATGCCTGTTCGCAGCATGATTGCCTGCCACGTTTCCTTAAATCTCATTTGTCGATCACTCCTCTCCAGGTTTTTCAGGTTCAAGCTGTCTGTTCTTCCCGCTGACGGTCATGCCCATCCTGCTGTACATGCGTGAAAGAGAGTTGTGGACTGTAGCTTTGGAAAAGAAGCGCCAGCAGCCGCACCTGAAATCCGGTAACCGTTCTGAACATCCTGCCAAAGCCCGCCCAAAAATCTGTAAGTAAAGCCGTCATGATGATCTGCCTAAAAAGCAAGGACAATCGTGTTTTTCCTTCTGCTCGTTAAGCAGCACTGGATGGTCGTCATTTCCCCACAACCCATCGGGGCTATCACAGCAGCAATCGGACAAGTCGTAATATGGGAAAGTCGCTCTACAAGACGCTGCGCAATGTATGTTTCATCCTGACGTGCAGTTCCCATCTCAAGCTCCTTTTGTCCATAGTGCCTGCTGCACCTGCCTTGTCTCACTTCTGGATTTGTATCTTTATCCGATCAGATCATCTTTTCCTCTATTTCGATTCGATCGTCCTCTTCCCTGACCCTGCGGCGGGGATGTACCAGACGACATGCACTGCTGAAACGGGCATTAATCATCAAAATGTCATCTGCTTGCTTTCTGCATGTACACGATTGAACTCCGGCAATAAGTGAGAGTTCCTGGCAGGGAGAAAGCCGTCACTGTCAATACCACGTTTCAAGGCGGACAATTGCACCGGATCCCCAGCTGCCTTCTGGATGTGCGCTACAGCGTTCTGTCGTATCATGCGGACTCCTGCCCGGCTGCCCCTGGTGGAGGGTGAGGAGAGCCGAACAGCTGTCCGGCTCTCTTTCATCACACGCCGGCTCTGGCCTCTGACGGGAAACTAATCCCGATCCTGTGACACTCTCTTCCTGAGCACTACAATCAGTGCGCTGCCGGCAGCAGTCAGCAGCAGGCCCAGCCACAGATACTGTCCAACAGACTCACCCGTTCTTGGCAGAGCCTCGTTATCCTCCGTCGCCTTAGTAGCTTCCGTCGCTTTCGTTGTCTCCGTTGCCTTGGTCGTCTCTGTTGTCTTAGTCGTTTCAGTTACTTTCGTTGTCTCCGTCGGCTCCGTCTCATCCGTGGTCACAGTCTGCGCCCAGACAGCAGTCAAGGTCTGTCCGCCTTCCGGCACCGGATATGCTGCGCCCGGCTGGTACTTCGCATCCTCCCAGTATTGAAAGTTGTAACCTTCCTTGACAGGGGCCTGGGGGAGCGTGATGGTGTCGCCCACTTTTGCCGTGACTGTCAGGGGAAAATCTTTCCCGTCCTCCCACTTGCCGCCGGCAGGATCAAAGACAAGTGTCGCCTCTTTGGCAGCCGTTGTGGTCGGATCTGTTTCAACTGGCCTGTCCTTAAACGTCGCCTTCAGTGAGACCAGCCTGGCAGGCATGTTGAAGTAGGTGGCGGCAGCCCCTGCATCCTCCAGAAGCAGCTCCGGAGCACCGCTGAGAATGACCCAGCGGTCAAAGTCCTTTCCCTCAGGTACAGTGGCGACCAGGTCGACTCTGGTATCAGCCTCCGCCTCACTTGCCTTTGCACTGTCCACACGCGCTTCGCCGCCTTCCACCGTGATCGCGTACCTTGTCGGCGGAACGACTCCAAAGACCGCTTTGATGACGACATTGTTGTTTGGCATTGTGAACTGATTTTCGGAGATGCCAGAAAGACCTGACACAACCTGCCAGCCCTGGAACTGCCAGCCGGGATCAGGCTTCTGGCTCAGGTTGATCACGGTTCCCTGAATGCCACTGGCCGGTGTGGCAGAGGCATTGCCGCTGCCTTCCGTCTGTATGCTAACGCTGTAGATGGGTACGCCCTTCGCCTCAATCTCAAGATCCCGTTTGCTCTTCGGGCCGCTGCTCGCGCCGGCAACGGGCCTCAATGAGAGCGGGATAGGCAGACTTTCTTCTTCATCGCTGATTCTTTCTGCGAAAACGATCAGCTTTCCGCTCCCACTGTCCCAGGTATAGTCTTCGCCTCTGAGCAATTCCGCTCCGCCCACCCGGACGCTGATCTCCGCGGGGAGCATATAACCCGGATCTGCGGAAAGTGTCGCCTCATAGTCTGTCTGGTCGTCGGTCAGGCGGGCATCTGTGTCGTTGTCGGTCGTAATATTGGTCAGGAGGTTAGTAACGTTATAAATCTGCGGACCAAATACAAAGATCATCTTATTGGGGTCAAGGATCGCACCTGTTACCGCAGATTTATCTGCCATGAAGTTAAACGCAAGCCCGACATGCTTATAGTCTGTCGTGCTGTTGAGCGTAAGCCCGGTCAGATAATTGGCGTACAACTGAATGGAAGTCAAATTGGTAAAACTGCTCAGATCCAGTGTTCCGCTCAACTCGTTGATATAACACCCCAGGTGCTGCAAAGCTGTCAGGCCACCAATTTCAAGTCCGGTCAGCTTATTGTTGTTGCACTCCAGGCGTTTCAAAGCCGCAAGCCCACTCACATCAAGTGTGCCGGTCATATCCTTGCCTGTCAGCGTAAGCTCAATAATCCGCCTGGGCGAAGTATCGTAATCCCAATAGACCTGATTCTTCCAGTCTTCCGGAGAGAAAGAACCGTCCGCCGGCGCCTGACTCATGCCGGTGGGTTGGTTGCGGGCAATAATGCTGTTCATCACCGCGATATCGCCCGTGTGATACGTGTTTGGCCCTTCCGCGAACACCGTCACGGGAAAAAGCAGCAGGCACAGGCAAAATGCCAACAGTGTTACCAAGCCTCTTCTTTTCATACCATCCTCCTGGAACCCTGATCTTGCAGCTACAGACGTTTTGCTGAAGTGCTAACATCCCGCGCAACAGTCAGCATCAAGCTTTAAGTCCCGCCGTCTTCTGTCCTTCTGACGTCTTCAGTTCAAAAAGCCGGGTGCTGCATTGCTTCAGGCTGTGTCGTTTCTCAGCCTCTACATGTGAATTTGATTGTAGCGGTTCCATGTTTTGCCAGGGCCAGTCCCGTCGCATTCGGTTGTTTTCCGTCGTATTCGGTAAGAAAGTACAAAAAAGGGGCAGGCACCTTTCGTTCCTGCCCCCGCTTTTGAGGTACTTGCCGCAAGCTGTTTTCCGACTGACCGCTGCCTGCTAAAAGCCCGGCCAAAAACAGCGGCGCTGCTCCCTTTGGCTATTCTGCGCCTGAATCAATGCTCTTCTTATATTCTTCCGCCAGGCGATTCATTTGTCGGATATCTCTTTTCCAGGCAATGTACATGATCAGCCAGATCAGCGCATAGACCAGGATGATGGCAAACGCCATGATCAAAATGGCGACGAGGTCGAAGGAAAACCAGTACAGCTGCAGCCCGATAGGCAGAAATGTAATTAATATAAGCGCACAGTGCACCACTGAGGCGCGCAGCAGGCTCCATTTTTCGATATCGAAAAAGCACATTCCGGCGTGGGCTACCATGCCACATATTGCTCCAAGTATGGTTTGAAATACGATGGCCCTGTCAGGACCAAGCTTCTCCGTAAGCTCAGGCATGCAGACCAGATGCTGGCCGAGTGAAGCGTAATTCACCAGCAGTGTAATGACGTGAACCAGGAAAACACCGCTCACCAGTCCGGCAAGCAACCTGACAAGCAGACGTTTTTTCATCGCTTCGCCCTCCACTTAAGAAACATTTCGTGGATCTGCTTGGCGTAGCGCCTCGATGTATATGAAACGATCCCGTATTCCATCTTTACCTGAATGATTCCTCCGCCTACGAAATCCCAGTTTTTAAGATATCTGAGATTGATGATCTCTGACTGGGATATTCTGACGAACCAGGCGGGGTCCAGACTCTCCTCCACACGTGCCAGCGCATCCTTGATCGTATAGTCCCCTTCGACCGTTTTTGCCGTAACATAGCGCCCATCGCGCATAATAAGAATGACACTCGAGCTGTTTACATGGTATTTTTCTGAAAATTGCAGACTGGAAACCAGCTGTCTGGAATGCTCCGAAAGCACAGACAGCAGTTTTTCCACCCTTTCATTTTTCTCTTTCGCGCACACGGTGATTTCTATGTCTTCACCGAGCGCACTGTCCTTGACAAAGCGTAATCTCACACCCACTGCTGGACTGCCTCCTCCGTTGTCATCACTATCATTGTAAAAGATTTCTCCGGTTCGCAAATGCCCCACAACAGGGAGCTTGTTAACGCTTACGGACCAAGCTGCCATAAGCAGCCTGGTTCTGCTGTGTCAGCATCGCATGAGCGGTCAAACAGTAACAGCTCCACACCGCATTCCAAGGACATGACGGAATTGTTGATCTCAGAACAAATAGCCTGTATTCTTCAAGCCAGACACTTCACAGATGAGAATCACTTCGTTCATCGCCCTGTAAACCATTGTGTTTTATTGCCAGCACAAGCCACAGCCCTTCACCTGGTTTCGACCGAATCCGAAAACAGGAAAAGCCCGGATCTGGAATCATGCCAACGTTGACCCGTACATTTTTAAAATGAATTTCAAGGACAGCAGGAGGTAATCGCAATGCAACAAGCCAAAAAAGTACAGGCCAGAGTGAAAAAAATTCTTGAAGTGGATGGTTTGAACTTCGTCGATCTGAACGGCAACGGCGTTCTGGACCCCTACGAAGACTGGCGTCTCCCGATTGAAGAGCGCATCGAAGACCTGATCGGGCGCATGAGCATTGACGAAAAAATCGGTCTCATGTTCATCCGCTCCATGCCGACCGGCTTCTCCCAGAAGGATAAGTCCCTGACCTCACACGGAGGTGCGCTGGACGAGGAGACGAAAACCGCCGACAGTATCTTCGCTTATGCCAGGACTCCCGGCGCCAGTGAGATGATCCAGGAGCTCGGGCTGCGCCACTTCATCTACCGCGAAAACCAGACAGCGGAAGATACGGCGACCTGGGCCAACGCGCTCAACGAAGTCTGCGAAGCAAGTCGCCTTGGGATTCCCTGTATCATCGCCTCCAACTCGCGCAATGAAAAAGGTGATGCCGTCTTCGGAATGAACGACGCTGCTGGCATGTTCACGACCTTCCCCGGAACACTGGGCCTGGCCGCGGCCGCCCAGGGAGATAAGAAGCGCGGCCAGGATCCCAGGAAGCGTTTTGCCAGGTTTGCCGAAATCGCCCGCAGAGAGTGGTGTGCCTCTGGCCTCCGCAAGGGCTACATGTACATGGTCGACGTGGTGACTGATCCCCGCTGGCAGCGCATCTACGGAACCTTCGGCGAAGATGTTGAGCTCATCTGTGACATTACCCCCACGCTGATCGAAGGCTTCCAGGGCCAGAACCTGAATGAAAAGTCCGTCGCCCTCACCATCAAGCACTTTCCCGGTGGCGGTGCCCGTGAAAACGGCTTCGACCCGCATTATGAGGAAGGCAAGTTCAACGCGTACGCGACCGAAAACAGCCTTATTGACTATCACTTGCCGCCTTTTGAGGCGGCCATGAAAACGCAGCCTGCCTCCATCATGCCGTACTACTCCATCCCTTCGGCGGAGCACAGTGCAAAGCAGGTCTACAAAGGTAAAGAACTCAAGTTCGAGCCTTACGGCTTCGCCTTCAACAGCCCCTTCCTCCAGGACATGCTGCGCGACAGCATGGGCTTCGAAGGCTACATCAACTCTGACTCAGGCATCATCAATAAAATGTGCTGGGGTGTCGAGGATCTCGAGGTCCACGAGCGCGCGGCCAGGGCCGTCAATGCCGGCGTTGACGTCATCTCCGACTCCCACGAAGTCACGGCACTGCGCCGGGCCTTCGACGAAGGTCTGGTCGACGAAGAGCGTCTGAACCTTTCTGCCAGGCGCCTCCTCAGGGAACTTTTCCTCCTGGGTCTCTTCGACGATGCCCGCTATGTTGACGCCTCCACCGCTGCCGCCAAGGTGAAGACAAAGGACGCTGTCAGCTTCGCCCGCCAGACGCACGAAGAGAGCCTCACGCTCCTCAAGAACTCCGGCGGCCGGCTTCCCATCAGGGATGCCGCGGCGAAGAAGTTCTACATCGAAGGCTTTGCCAAAAAAGATGCTGCCGCTGCAGAACTCAACCAGGCTTTGAAGGCTCTGGCACGTGACGATTTCCGTCTGAACCTCGTCGACACGCCGGAAGAAGCCGACGTCGTCCTCGCGTTCCTCCGTCCCCAGTCCGGCGATTACTTCAATGCAACCCCCGGTCTGCTGGAACTCGACCTGGTCGAAAAGGCGACGCGCATTGCCCTCGACGGCTCCGAGTATCAGGAAACCACGCTCCTTGACGCAGATCGTCTCCAAAGCATGCTCCGGGAAGCCCGTGCCGCCGGCAAAACCACCGTCGTCAGCGTCAACTTCACCCTCCCCTGGATCCTCGAACGCATCGAACCGTACGCGAACGTCCTCATCGCCTCCTTCGACGCCTTCGAAGAAGCTCAGCTGAAGCTTATTCTGGGTCAAATCGAAGCCTGGGGTGCCCTTCCCATCACGCTCCCGGCCAGCGGGAAGGTCATCGAAGTTACTGATGGTGTCTCAATCTCCCCCAACGATGTGCCCGGTTACGACAAGCAGCAATATATGCCCGCAGACCTCATCTACGCCTATGTCGACGAAG
Source organism: Bacillota bacterium (assembly GCA_030055235.1). Taxonomy (GTDB): domain Bacteria; phylum Bacillota; class Clostridia; order Saccharofermentanales; family Fastidiosipilaceae; genus JAEZYR01. The sequence continues at coordinate 17,964 of JASGUW010000143.1, read as the reverse complement.
ACGGCAACAAGTACGAACTGGGCTTCGGCCTCTAAGAACACAATCGGACAAGTCCCCCGGCCATTCGTTGGCCGGGGGACTTGCCGGTACAGGTCCTGACCGACTGACAGCGCCAGATTACAAGTCAGCTGCGTGTTCGCCCAAAACGCTTGCCTCAAACAAAGATGCTGTTTCCGGGGGTAAATCCTCCTCTGTTCAAGGCTGCTTTCTTGGCAGCAGAATCTTCGCTTGAGACCCTGCTGGTCCCGTAAGTACAAGTGAATCCGCTCCAGAGCGAAGATATGCGCACCGGATACCGTACTGAAGGTCGCAGAGCACTCCTCCTGTCTGACCTGGCCTCGGCAGCTGACAATAGCCATCTTATCTTGCGTTCATCCAGAAGGGTGCACGTCATAAATGTCGGGAAGCGGATGAGCATGCCAGAAGAACAGCTGGCATGGTGAGAAGAGCAGCCTGCGGATTGCTGGTGGTCAAAACAGCGTGTAATGGCAAATCCAATTGCCATTTCAGGCGATCTTGACCACAGAAGCCCCGATTCTGGTCAAAACGGCGCGTAATGGCAAATTCGATTGCCATTTCAGGCGATCTTGACCACAGAAGACCTGTTTCTGGTCAAAACAGCGTGTAATGGCAAATCCAATTGCCATTTCAGGCGATCTTGACCACAGAAGGCCTGATTCTGGTCAAAACAGCGTGTAATGGCAAATACGATTGCCATTTCAGGCGATCTTGACCACGGAAGCCCTGTTTCTGGGCAAAACGGCGCGTAATCCAAAAAACCATTTGGATACCAGGCTACTTTGACCACGGAAGCCCTGTTTCTGGTCAAAATAGCGCGTAATCCAAAAAACCATTTGGATACCAGGCTACTTTGACCACAGAGAGTCGCGCACGTCGCTACGCGACGCGCACGTCGCTACGCGACGTGCAGGCCACTGTGTGGCGTGCAGGGGATTTTCCGGATTTCCTTTATCAACTGGCTTCGGGGCAACAGAAGCTGGATCGCATCGCAATCTCCTCGAAAGCATAGGTCGTGCCTGTCATCCTTGTCGCGCGTTATCCTGACGCATATCATTCATATTCCTGCAGTTTACGGAGCTGTTCGTTGCGCAGACAAATTGGAGAAGGATCTTCAATGTGCTTTGCGTGCAAGCTGCGCCAGAATTGCGGTGTTTCAGGTGTTTTAGGAAGGCTTGTAAAGAACTTTTATCATACCCGCATGAAAATGACGTGCACCCCATCCAGAAGTTTGTAATCACTGGGCAGAGTATGCAATGCAGAATAATTCGATCTGTGTGTCCACTTTTGTATACAAACCGATTTCTGGTGCACGAAAGACGAGTTTTTGGCTCAAAATTCCATTTGCGTGTCATTCTCCGTGTACAAGTCTATTTTTTGCACAAAGATCTGGTATGCAAAGAGCAGCACAAACGGAGGCAGCATTCTCTGCTCTGCCCGAAAACGCCTCGGATCCAAACAGTCCTGGAGGGAGCTGCTGCCAGTCAGGTACACAGACAGGACTTCTGAACTTCAGGTTTTTACGTTTGCTTCCCATTGCCCGGACTACTGCCAGCATAGGCGACTGTCTCACCCGAAATTTCGTTACTCACCAAACGAAAAACGGCCAAAACGCACCTGTCACCTGGCATTCATGCAGCTGTCACAGGCGTTCCGGCCGTGTCTCCTTTTATCTCCTGGAAAACCCCACTACAGGAAGAGCTTCCGGTACGACTCTCTGAACAGCTCGTACGACGCAGCGATCTGACTGCGATCCAGATCGGCTTCCGGCACGTAACGCGTGACTGTGTCGCGGGCACGCACCGTCTTGTAAAGTTCAGCCAGCGGGAGCCCGGGCTCCAGGGCGCGCCTGGCCTGCAGGAAGGCCCCGATGGCGCTTGCCTCAGGGTTGCCGTATAGCCAAAGCTCCTTATCCAGAATATTGGACAGTTTCTGCATGATGACCGCATTCTTTCCCAGGCCGCCGGCAACTCTGACGGCGGTCACTGCTTTGCCCATATAGCGCTCCATGATGTCAAGGTGCGCCTTCACCTCAAAACAGATGCCGTCTATCAGGGCATTGAGCAGATCGGCCCGTCCGCTGGCCAGATTGAGATTCAGAAAGGAACCCGTTGCCAGACTGTTCCAGTCCGGCGCACCACGCCCCTGAAAGTAGGGCAACGCCACCACCGGAGAGGCATTTGAGTGCAGCTCAAGATCCAGAGCCGCATAGAAGTCCGCTGTACTTGTTTCCGGGAAGAAAACCCGCTTCAACCAGTCAATCAATGAACCACAGCAGATCAGATTCGTCTCCAGAACATATTTGTCAGCCAGACAGTAGCTGTTAATCACCACATCTGCGTTGAACGCCTCAGGCAGATCAGCCGCTATCGACAGGAGATAGGCGCCGGTGCCCAGGTTGATTTCGCAGTCGCCGACTTCAAAGAGACCCAGGCCAAGGGCTGCATTCTGCTGGTCGCCTCCCCCGGAAACAACGGGGACACCATGGAAGGATAAATCCCTGAAACGCCCGCTTTGCAGCGGACCCAGAACAGAACCGGGCGGGCAGAGCTCGCAGAGCTGCTCCGGCCGGGCTCCGAAGACTTCCACCAGCTCGGGATCCCAGTCTTTTTTAAAAATATCGAACATGGACGTGCGGGAGGCGTAGGTCCAGTCCGTCTGCTTCTGATTCGTCATCAGGAAGGCCACATAGTCCGCAATGGATAAATAGCTTTTGGCCTTTTCCGCCATGTCCGGGCGCTCTTCAACAAGCCAGCGGATTTTGGGTGCCAGGTAAACAGGATTCAGTGGCGAACCGGTTTTTCTGAAAACCTTCTCTTCGACCGGCTTCAGGCTCTCGATAACGGGAATCGTGCGCTTGTCCTGCCACATGATAGCAGGGCCCAGAGGCTCATCGTTTTCATCCAGAACAATCAAGGAAGAACGCTGTGAAGTAATCGAAATCGCCTGCACAGCGATTTCCTGCGAAGAGGCTTTCATAAAGTCATCCAGCTGTCCCAGAATCTCCGTAAGACTCCGCGACCAGACAGACACGTCCTGTTCCACACGGCTGTCGGCCAGAAAGTCAGGTTCCGAAGCCTTCTGAATGAGGTGCAGGAACTGCCCGTCGGCAGAGACTAAAACCCCGCGCACACTGCTCGTACCGATATCTATGACAATGACCGCTTTCATGACGCCCCCTTCGAAAAAACCTCCCTGCTCTTCTGCAGGGAGGTTTTATGACTAAACAGCGGCAGTATTAGAGAATGGAGCGGAAAGGCACGTTGGGCTCATCGGTGAAGGCATCTTCGAAGCCGCGGCGATAGTGATACTGACGCAGATCCGCATCGTTCGGATAAATAAATTTGCCGCCTACATCCCAGATGAAAGGCTTGAACTTGTACTGCAGGACATACTTCTTGTAATCGTAGAGCAGAAGAATTTCCAGGGGATCCGCCTTGAAATTGGTCCAGACATCATAGTGGAAAGGAATGACCACTTTGGTGTTCAGGGCTTCTGCCATACGCAGGATGTCGACGGACGTCATCTTGTCCTGGTTGCCGGCGGGGTTCTCGCCGTAGGAGCCAAGGGCTACATCGATTTCATGATCGTTTCCATGTTTCTTATAGTAGACAGAATAATGGGAGTCACCGGAGTGGTAGATGCTGCCGGCCGGGGTCTTGATCAGGAAGTTGACCGCCTTGTCATCCATATCGTTGGGGCAGGTGTTGCGGATATCCTCATCTGCCGTTACCAGACAGGTGCGATCGAAGGAGTCGAGCACGACGATATCAGTGTCCTTGATTCTGATCACGTCACCGGGGCGTACAACTTTGATGCGGCTTTCAGGAACACCATAGCTGATCCACTTGTTTGCACTTTCTTTGGGTCCAATAAAAGGCACATCGTCGGCGCAGTTCTTCATGACCGCTGCGGCGAAGAAGGGGTCAATATGGTCGTTGTGATAGTGGGTGGAAAGAACCGCATCAACCTGTTTCACAGCGAAAGGGTCAAAAACGATCGGCGCGGCACGCAGGTTGGGCTGGGTCATGCGGCCACCGGTCATGTTCCGCATCTGGTGGAACTTTCCCATCTCTTTGGTCTTTTTGGTGCGCTTGCCATTACCGAACCACAGGTCGATCGCAATATTAGTGTTGTTCTCGGTCTTAATCCAGAGTCCGGTACAACCCAGCCACCACATGGCAAAGGTACCAGGCTCCACTACTTCTTCCTCAATCTCTTCATTCAGCCAGGTGCCCCATTCGGGGAAGGCGCCTAGTATCCAGCTTTCACGGGTGATGTCTTCAATTCTGGGCATGTCTTTCTCCTCTTTTCATGATGTCCCCTTGCGGCGACTTTGCATAACGCAAAACCTTCTAATAACATGAATCCGGCCGTTTGTTTTCAAATTCTGCTGTTCAGGCAACAGACCACGATTTGTCTTCCCCGCCGCAGTTCTTGCCGTCACCCAATCGTGTGATGACGCCTGGCTTCACGGACTATTATCTATCTTCCTGCCTGATCTGTCCTTTGTTTTTTGCCAGCTAATCCTCTCCTGAGCGTGGCACCGTCAGGGCGTCAGCCGGTAAAGTGCCACCTCGTCCGTCTCCCGGTTGGCCGCAATGATCGAAGCTACACCCTCGTGTTCGTAGACGGCGACATTGGTGGGCCCTCTGCCACGATCCAGTACTTGAACCTCGTAGTTTTCCGTCTCACTGCTGTAACTTATTGCCAGGAGTTCCATGGCGCCCCTGCGGTAGCCCACCAGAGCCGTCGGAACACCATAGATATCACCGGACCAGATGGCATGCAGGAAGTCCAGGGCTTCAGGGTGCTCGTAAACAGTCTCATAGACGCCGTTTACGGGCTTGAGGATCCGCAGAGTTTCACCGTGGAAGGGCGAAAGCGTCAGGAGCTCCATCACCCCGTCGCCGTCAAAATCCATTTCCACACAGTCACTGGTTGCCTGATCTGTCAACAGCTCAAGCGTCCACTCTCCGCCCGCTGCGGCAGGCGGTCCCACTCTGAAGACGCCTTCTTCAGCGGCGACCAGGCTGCCCGGTCTGCCGTCCGGCATGACGCAGGGGCCATAACCGTGATTCTTGGTCAGTCCCTCTTTCAGAACGGTCAAAGGCAGAGGATTCTCCTCACCATAGGCGCTCAAATCTTCCGGCAGCTCCGCGACATAAATACGGCCGGGATGAGTCCAGTCATCTCTATAGCCATGATCGGATTTCAGGCAGCAGGCAATAAGATAGTGCTTCTCAGCCACCGTCAAAATATCAAAGCGATGCACGAAAGGCAGCGGCGTCAGGCTGCGAATGGACCAGCTGTGCTCTTCCTGCAGACTGGCAACGGGAGTACCGTCTTCCCCGACCGGCTCGGCAATGACAAGGCAGGCCTCTTTCGAGTCGTTGGGGGAAAAGAACTTATGGGTCGCAAGGAAGGCGCCGCTGCTGCCAGGCAGCTGTTTCATCGTCATGACGCCACCGGGTTCAGACCAGATGGTTTCGATGTAGTCGCCATCCAATGTGAAGCGCTGGCAGTCCCCCGCCTTTTCCGTAGCGACCAGAAAGCTTCTTTCACCGTCACTTTCCAGCATGGCGATGGCATAGCATTTCGGCATGCTGGCAATCACTTTCTTTTCTGCCTTCATCCTTTACTCCCTTCTCAATTCTGCCCGTAGTAGGCATCAGGGCCGTGTTTCCGTAAGAAGTGCTTGTCTTTGATACGATCGGGGGCAGGCTTGACATCCGGGTTCAGCATCTCGGTCCGGGCGGCCATTTTTGCCACCTCTTCCAGAACCACCGCGTTATGCACCGCCTCATTGGCATCTTTTCCCCAGGTGAAAGGCGCATGGTTCATGCACAGAACGGCAGGGACGTGGCCTGGATCCAAACCGGCAAATCTTTCTACGATCACTCTGCCAGTGTTGGTTTCATAAGCTTCATCAATCTCTGCCTGCGTCAGATTACGCGTACAGGGAACACTGCCGTAGAAATAGTCCGCATGAGTTGTACCATAGAGCGGAATATCACGGCCGGCCTGTGCCCAGGAAGTTGCCCAGGACGAATGGGTGTGAACAATGCCACCCAGCTTGGGAAAGGCTTTATACAGCACCAGATGCGTGGGGGTGTCTGATGAAGGCTTGTATCTGCCCTCCACCACATTACCGTCAAGATCCACCACAACCATGTCCTCCGGCTTCATGCCGTCATAGGACACACCGCTCGGCTTGATGACAAGCAGACCGGATTCACGGTCTATGCCACTGACATTACCCCAGGTAAAGGTAACCAGCCCGTATTTCACCAGGTCTAAATTCGCCTGGCAAACAGATCGTTTTAATGCTTCCAGCATGGCCCGCTCCATTTCATTTGCCGTACTGCCAAGCCGTCAGGCAAACACGGCGTCCAGTTTCTCTCGTAAAAACTTCGCTGCAAACGCCAGGTCGCCGCGCCAGTCCTGGGCACCGATGTACCAGAACTCCCCGGTGAAATACCTGACGCCCTGTGCCTTGAGCTCCTGCAGACAGGGGATGTATTCCGTATGTCCCGTGCCAAAAGGAATCTCGCGGTAGTGGCCGGGAATGGTCTCTTTAATATGTGTGGCGAAAATCGAGCCGCTGCCCGTCTTAATGTCCTCGATCAGGTCGTGACCGTGAAGCAGAGAGGCATTCTTCAGGTTTCCGATGTCCGGATAGACACCCAGATAGGGACTGGCGATTTGTCTGACATAATGCATCGCCTTGGTAACAGTATCCATGAACGGCGTTTCCATGGTTTCAAAACCCAGCAGCACCGATTTTCTGGCTGCCATGTCGACAGCCTTCTGAAGATTCTCTCCAAAGAACAGGCGTGTCTCTTCGTCGCTTTCTTCGTAATAGACGTCATAGCCCGCCAGCTGGATGATGCGCACCCCAAAATCAACGGCAAAATCAATCGCCTTCTCCATGATCTCCAGACTGCGTGCACGCACGGCCGGGTCATGGCTGCCCAGGGGAAAACGTCGGTGTCCGGAAAGGCACATGGAACTGACAGGAACACCGACTTCAACAATGGCGTCCCGCAGTTCTTTTTTCTCGGCTTTCGTCCAGTCCAGACGCGCCAGTTTGTCGTCCTTCTCATCAATACTGATTTCAAGGTGGTCAAAGCCAGCCGCCTTCGTCTCCCGTAGTTTTTCTTTCCAGCTGAGTGTGGGCGGCATGGACTTTTCGTAAAGACCAAGTTGATACGCGTTCATGGTTTTCTCCCTGTTCCTGCGCCTGCTGTGGAGCCAAAAAGCGCCTCACATCTCTTTTCGTGTTCAGAAATACCTGACTTCAGAACCTTTACCTGTCATATCCATGCATGCCAGTTCCTGCTGTTCTCGTCAAGCCATCACGGAGCACTTGGCTCTTATCGCATTATTTTAATTTACTCAACTCCGGAGTCTCAGCCAATTCAGATCCGTTGTAATGCCGAAAATTCCCCAGAGCTTTTTGGCATAACATCTTTCAAATGATAACGATAATCCGGATGAATCCCTGTTCATCCAAACCTGTCAACGTTGACTATATATCTTCTATTTATCTTCACAGTTTCGAGCAGATGCCGGAACCACCTCATAATACAAAACAGACAGTTCACTGATGATGAGGACATTTTGAACGTTCCGCACAAATCTCTTAACCCGCTGCCTGTCCGGCATCCTCTCTTCCCTTCTGCTGCTCCAGTTTGCCTGTCCATGAACAGATATCACCTAAGAAACGGAGCCAAATCTGCATTCGGCTCCTTTTTTATGTTCTTACTTCATGTCAGCGTCTTTGACCAAATCGTCATATTCAATATTTTTTTGCGAAGCACGATCAGCATCCCGCCAGCAGCAGCGCCAGCCAGAGGGACGGTCCGGCACTTTCAGCAATTCATGGCACAGTGTCGACTGCATTCGTTGTCTCTTTGCTTTGCCCGGCAGCCCCGACCTTTGACTTCTGCCGTGGGCGGCAGCTGTTTTGGAGACAGTTTCCTCGGGTTGCTTACCCACCGAAACTGTCTTAAGGAATCTGGCGTTGAAGGCGATAAGCGCAGGACCTTCTTCCTGTTGGCCTGCAGAGACAGCAGAACGGGAGAACACGACGATCAGGTGAGGGCTGGCTATGCCAATGTCGTCAGTATATTGAGCACGGCAGCTTGTGTAAGATCAAGCACGCATCATCATTTTACGTATTTGTGCAGCCGTCAATTCGTCCGGCTTCACGGATGCACAAAGTGAGCGGCACTCTGGCGCTGATGGCTGACGCGTTGTAATTGTCTCCTTCCATTTGAGTCAGCTTTATATCCCCTGTCTTTCGCTCACAGCATCAAAACAGCATGAATCGTTGGTACTGTGTTTTAGCGGCATCTGACCCGTTTTGGTATTCAGCTTTATCCGATCGACCTTGCGAAAGTTTGAAATTTTGCTCGAGATGGCAAGCGGTGGTGTGCAATTTTTCAAGCTTTCGCAGTTTTTGAGCTCTCTTCACGCATAATTATTTGCTTTATTGCATATATTCATTGCTATACGCATAGATACGAATATTAATGCGATCAACCTTGCGAAAGATTGAAATTTTGCACAATTGGCCTGCGGTGGTGTGCAATTTTTCAAGCTTTCGCAGTTCTTTATAACCCATGCTTCGCTCAAAGCAGAAAGCGAGCGGCACTCTGGCGCTGATGGCTGACACGTGTAATTGTCTCCTTCTATTTGAGTCAGCTTTTCTCTGCAGCCATACTTCCTGTTCTGTATCTTTTCATCCTCCTGGTACGGATAATCTGAGGTGTATACACTATGCCCTGACAGCTGATGCAGCTTCAGACAGCGCCAACTTGATTGACACAGGGCAGTTCACCCAACAAGGGGGCCCATCGAAAGAGGTCATAACATATTTGCTCGTCGCATCAAATCCGGATCCATTGCGCTTGTCAGAACGAACAACAACTAAGGTCTTCAGATCACGCGCGGTCATGGAGAGACACGAACACACAATCGTACGTTATAAGACGGCAGCAGGATCTCATCTGCCTTCCGGACGGGGAGAGTCAGCCAAATGCCAATCGAAGATCAGTTCTCTGTCTTCTCTATTTCAATTCTAATAAAGTGATCTTCACTCGCTGAGGAAAGTCTCAGGCATAAATCCTGAAAGCGGAAGTCAGCCCACGTCACAGCACCATGATTGACCACAGCATAAGGAATTTCTCCCTCCGCCAACGGCTTGCCAAACTTCTCAGAGAGACGATCTTTGCACTCGTCGAAATTCAGATTTGAGGTAAGGATCCATAAACGTTTCGCACGGCAATCATCAGCACCGTCTCTCACATCAGAGAAATACAGTGTAGCGCTGCCCTCGACTCCGAATATGTTTCCGATAATCACTGTCTGGGGATAGTATTTTCTTTCAATACTGACCGCGCATTTCGGAATGCCGCTTTCCGCGGCTGTTTTGCCAAGCATGTCAATGCCCTGCAAAAGATCATCAAGTCTGATGTTTTCCACACGGTCACCATCTGTTGCAGTCATATCGCTTGCAGCCTCCCTGTTACTCGTCCGGCCGGGCGCAGATCTTGTGCCAGCCGCTTCTTGTCGACATCCCATGAGACAGATCAAACACAGGAAACAGATAAGCCTCATTGTAGTTTTATTTGAAGCCATGCTTGCACCTCCACTGTACGTGAAGTCCCGTTAAAAACTTGTGATACACCATCATAGCCCAGGAGTACAAATCAGGCAGACTGTCAACAGCGTTGTATAAGGTCATTCATCTTTAGAGCACCTCAAATGCATCCTTGAGCGCCATAAATAGAAAAACGCAGTGGCTGATTTCTCATCAACCACTGCGCTCTTCGCTGGCCAAGGACAGAAGGTGCCTGACACGAAAAGAAGCCGGCTTAGTCCTTCACTCAAGCAGTTCTACATTTTCAAGTTACTCGGTCAATCGATGAATACATCAGGTATTTCATTGCCGTGTTGAGCAAGAGCTTTTGTCGTTCAATTCCCGCCGGAAGCCTTACGGATAAGCGTGCTGTACCGGAGGAATTCTTCCAACATCATCAGCCGAAAGAAATTCAAAAGCTACATCACTCCATAGTATCCAGACCCCACATCAGGTAGGCCAGTTCCGCCCGGGTGGCGGGTGCGAGCGGCGCGATTTTGTCCTCCACCTGCAGCATCAGGCCGTTGCCGAGGGCAAACTGCATGGAAACCTTCAGCTCTGCAGGCACATCTTCGACGTCCGCCGCTTCGGGCAGAGGCTGTAAGCCTGTCTGCACGTCCATGCCGGCGGCATTGGTCAGGAACCTCGTCATCATACCCGCCATCTCTGCCCTGGTCATTGGGTCCTCCGCCTGGGCATCGGCTTCGATAATCTGCGCCTGAGCCAGCAAGGTGATGTTCTGATCCGTTTCCTGGAAGACGCCCGTCAGGCCGGCCAGGGCATCCGCAAAATCACCTACTGTGGCAGGCTCATCTGCGCCAAAGGCTGTATCGCTCAGGGGCTGCATGACTTTTTTATCCAGAACATACTGCACTGCCTCATCATACCAGGCACCCTGTCCCACATCGGTATAGACAGCGTCGGAGCTATCTTTCACAGCGAAGGGATTGAACACTTTTTCGTAGAGCGCTTCATTTTCCTCGATGACCTTCGCGCCGCCACCGGTGGAAACATAGCCCTTTTCGTTCAGGGTCCGGTAAAGATCACCAAAGGCATTTACCTTATCCACCGTCAGCTCTTTCAGCTGACGCATCCTGGTCAGCACCCGTTCCTGGGACTGATTATCTATCGTGTTCCACAGCGCTGACCAAGCGCCTGCCAATTCTCCCTTGGGCAGGGCAAGTGCACTGTAGGCGGCCAGAATGTATCCGTCCAGGGTTTCCTGGTCCAGGTCCATGCCTTCAATGCGTTCGGGCAGCGAAGCAAAGACCTCAAAGGTTTTTTCCACGTTGGGGTCTCGGATGGTGAGGATGTATACCCCTTGATCTGAGGCAGAGTGCATCACGCTATAGGCACCATACTGCTCCCGCAAATCGGGGTACAGGAAGGCATCGGATACCAGCAGGGTTACAGCGTTCAATTCCCCGTTGCTTTCCTCCAGCCCCAGAGTTTCGTTGGAGGCGTAGAGCAGGTTGTACTGCACGGCGGCATCCACCACAATAGCCTCAGAGCTGGCAGGCTCCGGCAACTGATATTCCGCATTTTCCCGCTGCTTTTCTTCCAGACGATTCAGAAAGGCATCCGCTGCCTCACGGTGAACCAGGCTGCTTTCTTCGCTGCCCGCGAAGGCGGAGACCACCCCGTTGCGTACCTTAAAGAAGGCTTGCATGGTCTGAAGCCGTTCGAGAGCTTCCTCAGGATTTTCTTCCAGCAGTTTTTCCGTTTCTTCCAGGAACGCGTAATAATCCAGATGGTTCAGATAGGTAGAGTAATTAAGACCCCGGAAAGCGCTGCCAAAGGCACGCAGGATCTGCACCTGGAACACGCTGTTGTTCAGGCTTTGCCTGAGGCTGGTTTTTATCTGCCCTACCACATCCATTATCTTCTGGGCATCATCCAACCTGGTATTAAACAGTAACTCAAAGGCTAAATCGTAGCCCGGCTGCATATCCTCATCCAGGGCAACCCAGCCAAAGTACAGGTAGGGATCAAATCCCTTGCTGTCTGGACCGACAAACACCGTAGGACGCAGTTCCAGACCATAGAAGTAGCGGGTGATCAAGGTTCTTAACTGCGCATTATCGTATTGCTGGGTGTCCAGTTTGCCCAGCAGGTCGGTATACAGCTTGTACCAATGCAGGTCCTCCTGCTCAATGGCGTGGGTGGGCAGCAGCAGCATGGCCTGTCCCACCTGGCTGACGGAGGCCTGGGCGTGCATCCTGCGCACACCGTCCTCACCCTGCTCATCGGTGATGGCATACATGCGATTTTCTACCGGCAGACTGGCCACATCCACCGCCTGCAGCTGCTTAACATACTGCTCCGCGCTATCCTGATTATCTTCGCCATGGGCATTGGTGGCGTCCACCAATGCCTGCAATTCTTCCTGGGTCATGGCGGCCTTGCGGGCAGCCAGCTCTTCTCTAAGGGCCTGCTCCTGCTGTTCCTTAAGGCCGGGCATTGGCCGGGTAATCACCAGCGCCGTACGGGTATTCTCCAACAGATAGTCCCCAATCACCCGCTGGTAGGATCCATCCTGGGCGAAGGGTACAAAGTTGGCGTTGTTGTCAACAAAGTTACTGTAGGCGTTCGTGTCGCCGGAATTCGCCCAGTGGTAAGCGATGTCGGAGGCAATAGTAGCACCAACGTTACTGCTTTCCGTGGAAAGCAGCAGGTTCAGGCGGTTAGCCGCCGCCACACCTTCCACCGCCTCCTGATCAAAGCCATTCTCCGCGATCAGTTGGAGGGCATCCTCTATCAGCGTCTGGAACGTCCCCGCATCCTCCTCTGCCATGCCCTGAGCGGAGAATGCCAATGCCGCCTCAGGTTTAGCACCGCTGTAAGAACAGCTGGCGGTAGCTGAGGGTAGTTTTTCCTTCATGGCCTGCTGGAAGGGAGAGGAATCTTCGTTCAGCAGTATTGCCAAAAGCTGCAAGACCTTGTCATCCTCTTCGGACATTTCCCCCAGCGCGTAGCCAAATCCCACGACGGCGCCCTTCGTAGTATCGCTGTCGCTTTCCACAGGAAAATCAAATACCACGCTGACAGGAGCAGTCAGCGGAGTGTAGCCCGGGTCTTCGAAGGAGAACTCTCTTTTCTCAAAAGCGGAAAAGTAGCCGTCCAACAGTTCAAGGAAGGCTTCCGGGTTTTCCAGCTTGCCGTAGAGCACCGTCAGCGAATTGGAGGGATGATAATAGGCATCATGATAGACTTTTAAATCGTCCCAGGACAATTCGGGAATGTGCTGGGGATGGCCTCCATGGGAGTTGCCCTTCCGGCTGCCGGGGAACAAAGTTTTGTTCAAGTTGAACTCGGAGGCTACGTCAATAGTATATACCCCCTGCATTTCTGTGTAGACGGTGCCTGACAGGGTCAGCTCTTCGTCCAGAGTGGGCAGGGTGTAGCGCCAGGCCTCTTCGCGAAAAATGCTTTCCTCCTGCATAAGCAGCGGGTTAAGCACGCTGTCAGTATAGTAGTCCGCATACTTGAGCAGTTGCATTTCCGACAGGGACGACACGGGGTACGTGGTCATCACATCGAAAGTCATGGCGTTCATATAGGTGTTGTATGTCTGGTGAATCAGGTTTAAAAACAGCGACTGGGAGGGGTACTTCATGGAACCCTTCAGGGTGGAATGCTCAAACACATGGGGAATTCCCGTATCATCCACCGTCGGCGTGCGGAAGGAAATGTCAAAGCTGCGATTGATGTCTTCATTCTGAAGCAGCATCACCAGCGCCCCTGTTTTTTCATGCTCCAGCAATGTAACATCGGCGTCGAGCAAATCTAATCGGGTATTCTCCCGGACGACAAAACCCGCGACGTTATTACCTTCCTGAAATGCGTGTGCTGCACCTTCCGCCTTCACCGGACAGACTGGCAGCAGCAGCAGGCAGACTAAAAGCCCGGCCAACCATCGTTTGATTGAATGTTTCATAGTTACTCCACTTCTCATTTGATGCATTGTTTCTCCGTCCTTTCCAAGAAGAAAACTCATGGTAGTGTATCAGATTTACAGAACATGGAGCCAGTAAAGTTCCTGTAAATAGCTGAGGTTCAAACTAACAAACAAGCAACACAAAGCAATTGCAAAGTTGATATGAGCACGATAATAACGACTTTTCGATTTTATTTTTATAAAAGCCAGCAAGCACATTAAAAGTGCTTAATGAGGTTTGCGAACTCAAGGATATCCATATTGTCACTTTACCTTGATATGCATTCAGCTTTTAGGCAACACCAATAGACGCGTTAAGGAGACCTGAGCCAGCGGATGGATCGGTCCAGGCATTCTTTTGATGCATCCTGTCTTACGTTTTTTCGGAAACTCGAGGTGTAAATAACAGCGTGTCCTCATCCTGTTTCCATATAACGATGAACTTGAAGGAGGCGGATTAAATGAACATGAATATGAAAACGCTTGCATCGGTGACCGATGTCAATCAGAAGTCAATCAATTTTTTCAGCTCGCTTGCTTGGAAAGCATGGAATTGCTGTTGTGATGAAAAACAGAGCAATCAGAAGAGAGGGTATATCCTTGTCTATGCTAATACAATTCAGCTCAATTTCATGACCTTTTTAGTAATAAATTATGTTGCTGTGGCCTCTTCTCCTTCTCCTGTAAAAACAATTGCTTTCTTCTCAGAGGAAAAAGAACTGCCCAACCTGCAAGCTGGACAGTTCTTGTCTTGGTTTAGGACAATAAACGAATATAATCCACGGTTACAATTCACTTGAAAGTTTTGCTTGGGAGCATTTATAGAATTTGGGTGCAAAATTAAAACTTGGGTGCATCGCTTAGTTTTGGGTACATTCGATGTTCCGACAAGGTGCATAATCTTAGTAGACAACAATATACAAGAGGAGCTAAATCAGTTTTCAGCTCCCCTTGTTTAATTCTTTCTCTTAATAGTCAGATTTAATCTAATCTCTTTGCCTAAATTTTTTCTTGCGAAGTGCTAACAGTATTCCACCAGCAGCTACGAAAATAAAGCTTAACCACAAATAGATTCCGCTATTCTCTCCGGTTGTCGGTATAGTATCACTCGATTTAGTTGTAGAATCGTTCGATTTAGTTACTTGAACCGCTTCCGGATCTACTTGTGCTTTGATTTCTATCATGCCGTGAGCAGAACCTGACCTGGATACAATCTCCACCGAATGCTTGCCTTCCGACAGAGTCTCAAGGAATTTTGGTTTGAAGGTAACAATCGTCGAACCTTCTTTCGCCTCATAGTTGGATTCATCTACCACTTTTCCGTCTACCCTGACATATAAGAAGTCTTTGAAATCAGCATTCGACGTGAAACTGGCGGGCTTGTTCGAACCCTTGGTCCAGGCCGGCGGTTGTTGAATCATTTTGTTTTCATCAGACCCAGTCGGACCATGCTGTGTCGGATCAGTTCCAAACGTAGTTGTCGGCGTAGTTGTAGGTGCCGGCGTAGTCGTCGGCGTGGTTGTAGGTGCCGGTGTAGTCGTCGGCGTGGTTGTAGTTGCCGGCGTAGTTGTAGGTGCCGGCGTGGTCGTCGGCGTAGTTGTAGGTGCCGGCGTGGTCGTCGGCGTAGTTGTAGGTGCCGGGGTGGTCGTCGGCGTGGTTGTAGGTGCCGGCGTAGTCGTCGGCGTAGTTGTAGGTGCCGGTGTCGTCGTCGGCGTAGGTGTAGGTGCCGGTGTAGTCGTCGGCGTTGTTGTAGGTGCCTGCGTAGTCGTCGGCGTAGTTGTAGGTGCCGGTGTGGTCGTCGGCGTGGTTGTAGGTGCCTGCGTAGTAGGCTGACTGGATATCACAGTTACAGTACAGGTAGCTGTCTTGTTGCAGTCTTCCGTTTTAACTGTGATGATCGCTTCACCGGCAGTTATCGGGATTACCACACCATCTGTCACAATCGCTACGGCCTCATTGCTCGATGTCCATGTTACGTTCTTGTTCGTTGCATCAACCGGTAATACTGTTGCCGTCAGCGTGTAGGCATCACCTTCATTTAAGGTGATGGAACTCTTGTCCAAGGATACACCCGTGACGGGAATACCCCAGATCGCATAGACCGTCGTGTTTACCGTAAAGGTATAGGTTGAACCCGCATTGACCGTCGTCGCACTGTCGGCATTGCCGATAGCCCAAGTTATAAACTGTTTCCCGGTCGGTGGTGTAAATGTGCATGTTGGAAGTTCAAATTCCGCTCCTGCAACAGCAGTATCAGCTGCCATATCTCCTTCACCGTTGTTATTATCGTAAGTGACGGTACAGAATACCGCTTCAAAAACACCGATGTCTACACCTGTTCCCTGCGGTCTGACCGTGCCACGCTGATCCTTATCGGGAACCTTGACGCCGTTACCAATATCTTCTCCAACGGGCAGCCCTTTATCTATCGCCGAGCTGCCGGTGTCCAATCCATAAATATACACATCAGCAGGAGTCGCAGGGGCGCCGCCCGTCTTATTCAATGCTTTTAGCTTGGGGGCATCATTAATGAGGTCTTGCTTGATCAAATCCTGAATGTTTATGAATTTGCACTTACTGTCCACATCGACCACGCAGTTTTTCAGGGTGAGGGTACCTTGAAACTGATAGATGTCCGCGCCGTCTTCGTCTCGGGCGGTGTTGCCCCACAGGATCGTGTTTGCCAGTGTTGGATTGTCGTATAAGTTGAACATCCCGCCGCCAGTATTCGCCGTGTTGCCGGAGAAGGTGCAGTTTACCACCGTCGGGCTGGAGTAATAGTTTTGCATCCCGCCGCCATTATAATCCGCCGTGTTGCCGGAGAAGGTGCAGTTTACCACCGTCGGGATGGAGTTCTCGTTGTACATTCCGCCGCCATTACTCGCCGTGTTGCCTGAAAAGGTGCAGTTCACCACCATCGGGCTGGAGTTATTGTTTTGCATCCCGCCGCCATTACTCGCACTGTTGCCTGAAAAGGTGCAATTCACCACCGTCGGTCTGGAGTTATTGTTATCCATCCCGCCGCCGTTATAAATCGCCATGTTGCCGGAGAAGGTGCAGTTCGCTACCGTCGGACTGGAGTTATTGTTGTACATTCCGCCGCCTTGTAGGCCCGAGTCGTCGTATTCAGCGCTATCTGCGTTCCCACCCGTCACGGTAAAACCGTCCAGACGCGTGTCGTCGGGAGTCGCATCCGACCCGCCCTTCACGACGTGATAGGCATTGCCTTGGCCGTCCAGGGTGGTCACGTTATCAACCCAGTTTCGGTCGGACAGGCTCGTCTCACCCCCGGCGAAGCCGCCGTAGACCTTGACGCCTTTCTTCAAAGTGAAGGTATCCGTTTCGTCGGTGCCCGGAGTATAAGTCCCCTTAGCCACCCAGATTTCATGGCCTTCTTGGGCTTTGTTATTCATTACGTCGTTCAAGTTCGACGAGGCATTGTCCCAGCTCTTGCCGTCCTTACTTCCTGCCCCGTTCTGTGTTACATACCACGTCGTCGTCGGTTCTGCGATAACCATCCCCGGCAAGAGCATCAGGCACATGCATAGAGCCAGCAATGCTGAAAATGTCTTTTTTTTCATTTTTATATTCATTTCATACTCCTCTTACAATATACCGTTTTCTTGTCAATGCAAATTTCTTCAGTTTTGACAATATGCTTCATGTCTTACTATGCTTCTCCAAGCACCTGTTGAATGATTCCTCAAAATCCTAGCTTCGCCACCGTCTTTCGACCTTGGTATCAGTGGACGAAGGTTCTGTTTGTATCCGCACATGTAAAGATATCAGGGAAGGGGAGTACACCGAAGCGATATGCACTGAACGCAGATCCCTTGTCCAAGGTAAGCGAGTTACCTTTGCCTAGGTTCATCTGTAAAACACCGCCTCCCTATGCTTTCACCTTTATAAGATCAAGCAGTATTTCGTATTTACGACCCATCAAATGCAACAATTAGTCTTGAATTTTATTGTACAACTTTTCTCTTTTAAAATGTAAGCTTTTTTATTATTTAGTATTATTTTGCAGATTTGAGAACCACCTAAATATAGATTGACTGCTTTTCATGAAGATAGTTTCGGGATGACATCAAACAGTCGAAATCTGTGCTCGATTAGAGCAGAATATCGCTTCTTGCACCATTTCGCTTATATTGGCCTTCTCTTAAAACCTTGATTCATCAATGTTTCAAGATATAAAAAAGACGACTGGCGGATTGTATCCGTTTTGTCGTCCTTTTATGGCTTACGTCAACAAAACGAATACAATCCACTTGAAAGTATGGCTTGGGTGCGTTTCTTAAATTGGGTGCAAATCTACTTACGTGTGTAACGTGTTGAAGTAGAAGAACGGGGGGAAATAGCA
>JASGUW010000142.1 GCA_030055235.1 Bacillota bacterium | reverse complement strand
TATCTGGATGTTGTGGAAACCGCAGCCAGAGCCAGTGATGAACCTGCCGCCAACCGCCGTGAGATGCTTCTTTTTTCACGACGCCATCGCGCCAAGTGGAGGGATAAGATCTGGCTGCCGGGCGCCAGGCTTGATGCGGGCCGGGAAGATTACGACAACTGAAGCAGCCCGAAAAAGCCCTCCCTTGACCCCTTTCTCCGAGGCTTTTGCCCTTTTCGGAACAATCTTGTATGCTTCCCTCTGATTGACCCGAAAGATAGGGTATGATCGCGAATGGCTCCGACATCATCCTCTGTCAACAAGCAGCCGTGGAGGCTTCATGAGCAAGCAATCGATTGACCCCGCAACAAGCATCCTGCGGCGCCTGCTGCGCGCCATCCGCCAGCATCCCCTGATCGACAATCTACTGGGCTTGCGCGGCAATTCCCGCGCCTGTGTCTATACCGAGCCGCTCTGGGGCATTCCTCACGCACTCTACTACCCCTACATGTCCGTCTACATGCTGGCGCTCGGAGTCAGTGACGTAGGCATCGGCCTGCTGCTGACCATCGGCATGGTCCTCCAGGTCATCTCCGCCTTCCTGGGCAGTTTCATCACGGACCGTCTCGGGCGGCGAAGGACCACCTTCCTCTTTGACTTCGTCTCCTGGAGTTCACCTGTATTTGTCTGGATGATTGCCCAGAACTTCACCTACTTCCTGGTGGCGACCATCCTCAACTCGACCTGGCAGATCACCAGCATCTCCTGGGCCTGCCTGATGACGGAAGACGCCCGTGAAGACCAGCTGGTCGGGATGTACACCTGGTGCACCATCGCCGGTCTGCTGGCCGTCTTTGTCGCGCCCATCTCCGCCTGGCTGGTTCAGAACCGCGGCCTGGTCCCGGCCATGCGCATCATGCTTCTCTTCGCCTTCATCTCCATGTCGACGAAATTCATCCTGCTCTATCTCTTCTCCAGAGAAACGGAGGTCGGCAAACAGCGGATGGCGGAAACAAAGGGGCAGCCCCTCCTGGCCCAGCTTGGCGAATACCTCCCCGTCATGCGCCAGATGGCGGCTTCGCGGCCCCTGCGCTCCATGCTCCTGCTGATGGTCCTGATCAATGCGACGACGTCGATTACCGCCAGCTTCTATTCGCTCTACGTGACCCAGGATCTCGGCATTCAGGATCAGTGGCTGGCCTATTTCCCCATGCTGCGCGCCGTCATCATGCTGCTTTTCATCTTCACCGTGCAGACGATCCTGAACCGCCTCCACTACCGCGTGCCGATGAGCGTCGGACTCATTCTCTTTGGCACCGGCCAGGTTCTCCTGCTGCTCTCACCGCCGCGGCAGCTCATCACGCTCTTTCTCTATGTCGCCTTCGAAGCCTTCGGCCATGCCCTTGTCTTCCCTCACCGCGACAGCCTGCTGGCACGCGTCGTCGACCCCCACGAGCGCTCCCGCATGTATTCCCTCGTCTACATCACGGTGATCTTCCTGACCTCGCCCTTCGGCTACATTGCAGGTCAGCTCTCAAACCTCGATCGCCGGCTGCCCTTCGCATTAAATATCGCCCTTTATCTGCTGGCACTCGTCCTGGTGCAGCGCGTGCGTGTTCCGGAGAAAGACGAAGCCCAAACCGCTCCCTGAAGATCAGAACATGTGCTTGCGCCAGAGCAGGACGGTGGTAAGCAGTACCAGAACAATAATGGCCACCATGATCTGCCAGAAGCCGTGCTGCTGACTGACCGGCAGGATGACGTTCATGCCCATCAGGCCGGAAATCAGAGTCGGAATCGTCATGACGATGGTCGCGCTTGTCAGGATCTTCATTACGTTGTTCTGATTGTTACTGATAATGGATGCGAAGGACTCCGTGGAGGCCGTCAGAATCGTGCTGTAGATCGTCGCCATCTCAATTGCCTGCTTGTTTTCGATGATGACATCCTCAAGCAGATCCTCGTCGTCCGGGTAGCTTTTGATATATGGCGTGCGCATCATGCGCTCGAGCACGACGCCGTTGGCGCGCAGAGAGGTCAGCAGGAAGACCAGCGACTTCTCCAGCCGCAGCATCTCCAGGATTTCCTTGTTCTTCTGCGCCCGGATCAGGTGCTCCTCCAGACGACTTGACGCCCTTTCAATCTGGCGCAGGCAGCTGAGGTAGCGCGTCGAGTTGCGGTAGAGGATCTGCAGCACGAAGCGCGAACGAAACTGGGTCTGAAAGCCCTTGATCGGCTGCTGAATGAAGTCGTTGATGAAGGTGTCCGACTCCAGACAGATCGTGATCAGCATCTGGTCCAGAATAATGATGACCAGAGGGATGGTGCTGTAAATCGCGTCTCCCGGTGCGGCGCTGGGCGTGATCAGAGGGATGTCGACAATGATCAGTGTCTGATCGATCTCCTTCTCAACGCGGGCACTCTCCTCCTCATCCAGGGCGGCCAGGAGAAAGGTCTGCTCAATCTGATACTTGTATCCGAATGCAGTAAGTTCATCATAGCTGGGCCGGGTAATGTGCACCCAGCAGCCGGGCTCCGGTTCGGGAATCCGCGTCAGAACGTTCTGTTCCGATTTAAAGATCTCGATCATATCGTGGGCCTCCCCAGCAGTATTCAATATAAAAAGAACCGGTCTGCTATCCGCCGACCGGTTCATGGAGCCACAGGTGAGGATCGAACTCACGACCTATTCATTACGAGTGAATTGCTCTACCACTGAGCCACTGTGGCGCGACACGTCGATTATGGTAGCAGACGGAAAAATCTTGTCAAGTCAGGGGCCGCTCCCTGAGCGGCCCCTTCCTCTTAGACAGATGATCAGGCTGTGAGCTTACCAGTTCTCCTGACGGCGGAAGAAGTAGGCCTTCGGATGGGCGCAGACCGGGCAGAGCTCCGGCGGCTTGACGCCGATGACCAGATGGCCGCACTCTTCGCACTGCCAGAC
Organism: Bacillota bacterium; assembly: GCA_030055235.1. Taxonomy (GTDB): domain Bacteria; phylum Bacillota; class Clostridia; order Saccharofermentanales; family Fastidiosipilaceae; genus JAEZYR01. Next base: position 15,133 of record JASGUW010000142.1, on the reverse strand, counting down.
GGTCTCTGCGACATCGGCAAACGCCGTATTCTCATTGACGCGCTCGAGCAGCTTCAGGTAGCGCTCTTCGTGGTTCTTCTCGATGGCGGCAACCAGCTCAAACTTGGCGGCGACCTGCGTAAAGCCCTCTTCACGGGCCTCGGCGGCCATGCGCACATACATGTCGGTCCACTCGAAGTTCTCACCGTCAGCAGCATCCTTCAGGTTGACGGCCGTTGTCGGAACACCGCCGTCGTTCAGGATCTTAAACCATTCCTTCGCATGCTGATTCTCATTGCGTGCGGTCTCCGCGAAGAGATTCGCAATCTGGACATAGCCATCCTTCTTGGCCTGAGAGGCATAGAAGGTATATTTCGTATTCGCCTGCGACTCACCGGCAAATGCCTCCAGCAGGTTCGCTTCCGTCTTGGTACCCTTAAGTTCCTTGAGATCCCGTGCCATGTTAAATCCTTTCGTGTCAGCGTAATCTTGTCCGCCTGCTCCAGTACCTGGAAGCACGCGGAAAAAATATACCATAGCCCCTGTTTTACATGCAAGTGATTATCAATAAGACAATCTCTGCGAAGTACCCGCTAGCGACCGTGGCAGTTCTTGTACTTCTTCCCGCTGCCGCAGGGGCAGGGGTCGTTGCGGCCGACACGGCGGTTATCCCGCCGCACCGGTTCAACACGCTTTTCGGCCTGTGCCTCTCCCGGCGCCGCCCCTCTTCCCTCCACCGTCCGCCTGGCGGCCTGCCGCCGCGGCGCTGCCGGCTGGGCCTGGACCTGCGGCTGATCGGCATCGGCCTTGGTCGCCCCGGTTTCCCTGGCGGCCTGACGGCGCTCAGGCGGTGCCTCGCCGCTGAACTTCGCCCGCATCATCAGGCGCACCGCGCCCTCCTGAATGGACTCGGTCATGGTGTCGAACATCTCCAGACCTTCGCGCTTGTACTCGATGACCGGATCGTGCTGGCCGTAGGAGCGCATGCCGATGGAGCCGCGCAGATCGTCCATCGCGTCGATGTGATCCATCCAGTGCTGGTCCACCACCCGCAGCAGGACGACACGCTCGGCTTCGCGCATGAATTCCTTCGAGCCCATCTCCGCTTCACGCGCCTCGTAATTCGCCAGAGCGGCACTGGTAATGGCATCAGCCAGCTCGTCGGCGCTCATGTCGACTTCGCCATCAGCGGAGCGCAGGTCCACCAGGACATCGAGCGGTCCCAGCAGATCCGCCAGCCGCGTCGATAGCGCCAGCGTGTCGAGCTCGCTGCTGTCGCTGATCCCGGCATACTGGCTGTGTACGATACGCCCGATGACCTCTTCGATCGTGCGCAGATAGTAGCCGTGCAGGTCTTCGCCTTCCAGCACCTGGCGGCGCTGACCGTAGATGACCTCACGCTGCTGATTCATGACATCGTCGTACTCCAGCACGTGCTTGCGGATGCCGAAGTTACGGCCCTCCACCTTTCGCTGGGCACTCTCAATGGCCCCCGTCAGGATGCGTGCCTCGATCGGCATGTCCTCGTCGACACCCAGGTTCTCAAACATCGTCTGCAGGCGTTCACCGCCGAAGAGACGCATGAGGTCGTCTTCCAGGGCCAGATAGAAACGGCTCATGCCGGGGTCGCCCTGACGGCCGGCACGGCCGCGCAGCTGGTTGTCAATGCGCCGCGATTCGTGGCGCTCGGTGCCAATGATATAAAGTCCACCGACTTCCAGGACCTTTTCACGGTCGGCCTGCGTGCCCACCCGCAGACTCTGGACAAGCTCAGTGAATTTCTTTCTGATATCCAGGACGTTCTGGTCCGTCGTCTCGTTGTGGGCGTCCGCCTCATCGATGAGATCGTCGGGATAGCCGAGTTTGCGCAGCTCCTGGCGCGCCATCAGCTCAGGGTTGCCGCCCAGAATGATGTCCGTGCCACGGCCGGCCATGTTGGTTGCAATGGTCACGGCACCGTAGCGGCCCGCCTGGGCGACAATCTCCGCCTCCCGCTCATGCTGCTTGGCATTGAGCACGTTGTGCGGGATTCCCAGACGGCGGAAGATCGACGACAGCTGCTCGGACTTCTCCACCGAAACCGTACCGATGAGGACGGGCTGACCGCGCTTGTGAGCGGCCTGGACCTCGGCCGTGAGCGCCCGGGTTTTGCCTGCAATCGTTTTATAGACCACATCCGCCAGATCCTCACGGATGACGGGGCGGTTTGTCGGAATCTGGACGACGTCAAGCGAATAGATGTCGCGGAACTCTTCCTCTTCGGTCTGGGCCGTACCCGTCATGCCGGAGAGCTTATTGTACATGCGGAAGTAGTTCTGGAAGGTGATGGTGGCCAGCGTCTTCGACTCACGGCGGACGTGGACGCCTTCCTTCGCCTCAATGGCCTGATGCAGGCCGTCGGAGTAGCGGCGCCCGAACATCAGACGGCCGGTAAAGTCATCGACAATGACAATCTCCCCGTCCTTGATGACATACTGGTCATCCAGGCGCATGGTCCCGTAGGCCTTCAGGGCATTGTTGATATAGTGCTGCAGCGAATAGTTCTCTTCATCCGCCAGATTCTGCACCTTGAAGTGCTGCTCGGCCTTCGCGACACCGCGCTCGGTCAGCGTGGCCGTGCGCGCCTTCTCGTCGACGATGTAGTCGGCATCGGCCGAAATTTCGCTGTGGTCCATCTTGTCGTCACGTTCGGCAACGACAAAGGCGCGCAGCTGACGGGCGAAACGGTCGGCGCGCTGGTACATGTCGGTGGATTCGTCACCCTGACCCGAGATGATGAGCGGAGTTCTGGCCTCGTCAATCAGGATGGAGTCCACTTCGTCGACGATGGCAAAGATAAGCTCACGCTGGACGCGGTCGGCACCGTAGGTCACCATGTTGTCACGCAGGTAGTCAAAACCGAATTCGTTGTTGGTGCCGTAGGTGATGTCCGCGGCATAGGCGGCCCGGCGTTCGGTGGTCGACAGGCCGTGAACAATCAGGCCGACGCTGAGGCCAAGGTAGCGGTAGACTTTCCCCATCCACTCACTGTGGAAGCGGGCCAGATAGTCGTTCACGGTTACCAGGTGGACACCGCGGCCGCCGAGGGCGTTCAGGTAGATGGGGAGCGTGGCGACGAGCGTCTTACCCTCACCGGTCTTCATCTCCGCAATCCGGCCCTGATGCAGGACGATGCCGCCAATGACCTGGCAGCGATAATGACGCATGCCAAGCACCCTGTCCGCCGCCTCAATCACCGTGGCAAAGGCCTCCGGCAACAGGTCGTCCATGCTTTCGCCCTGCTCCAGGCGGGCGCGAAATTCCGCGGTTTTCCCGCGCAGATCGGACTCACTCAGGGCGCGGTACTGGCTCTCAAGGGCAAATACCTGATCGACCAGCGGCCGCAGTCGTTTGAGTTCGCGATCGGAATAGGTCCCGAACAGTTTCTTAAAAAGTCCCATGTATCTTTAATTGATCCTCGTATTTATTTCTGGCTGTTATCCGGGCTGGCTGTTACTCGGGTTGGCTGTGACTCGGGCTGTCTTCCTCATCTTCTGAGGCTCCAGCCAGCAGGGCCAGCACCTGTTTATAACCGTCAGCACCGTATTCCAGGCTGCGGTTGACACGACTGATGGTCGCCGTACTTGCTCCCGTACGCTCGGCCACGTCAGCATAGGTTGCTCCGCCAGCCAGGAGTTCAGCGACTTCCAGACGCTGACTCATGGAGCGCAGTTCGGCTACGGTGCAGAGATCTTCAAAAAAGGCGACCGCCTCCGCGGTCGTCCGAACCGCGACGACAGCTGCAGCGAGACGGTCCAGTCCTCTGATTCGTAAACGGTCTTGCATATCGATCACCTGATTCGCTGCCCTTTGCCCCTTTGGAGCGCGCCCCGACGACTTGGCCCCGGCGACTTGACCCCGGAGGCAGATCCTGACGACTTAGCCCCGGCGGCAGGTCCTGACGCAGCTTCCGGTATCATACCGGATGCCCTGTAAGCGCGCAAGAATCGCGCTTTCGGGAGGCGCGCGCCGGGAACCCGGGGCGCGGGGTGACAGCTGGCGGGGTGGCTGGTGCAGGAAGGCTGGTTGTCAGGTGCGTAGATAGCAGACTGTGGGTTTCTGGTGGTCAAAACAACGTGCTATCCCAAAAACGTTTTGGATTCGAGGCTACTTAGACCGCGAAGGCCCCGTTTCTGGTCAAAATAGCGTGTAATCCAAAATACGATTTGGATTCGAGGCTACTTTGACCACGAAGATTCGCGAACGCCGCTACGCGGCGCGCAGGGTCAAGATCGAGAGTTTTACAAAAAAGATTTTGTATTTCTCCTTATCTTGACCACGGATGGCCTGTTTCTGGTCAAGATCGAGAGTTTTACAAAAAGAATTTTGTATTTCTCCTTATCTTGACCACGCAGGCTCTGTTCCTGGTCAAGATCGAGAGTTTTACAAAAAAGATTTTGTATTTCTCCTTATCTTGACCACGCAGGCTCTGTTTCTGGTCAAGATCGAGAGTTTTACAAAAAAGATTTTGTATTTCTCTTCATCTTGACCACAGAAGGCCTGGTACACAGACAAGCATGACCGGATAGTAATTCCATAAAATGTGGACCATACGGACAGGGAGCAGGCCCACCTTTGAAACAGTCCTGCAACGCCTCAATATCACAATTTCTGAAACGCTTTCAGTGCTTTTGCTACATGAATCAAGCCTGAGATGATGAAGCGGATCATAGCAATTCGACGGCAAACTCTGATCGGCTGTCAGATTCGATTCGTCTTATCGGCTTCGAGTGGACGTTGATCTACCTCATCGTTCATGGCTGGCGCACTTCAGAAGCTTCAGGGGTCATCAGCTGCTTTTTCATAGTGATGGCTCTCACCGTCGCGGTGAATGACAACTTTGATGCCATCGGCGGCAGCTGTTGCAGCTGCTGCTTCAAGGGCGGCGATGGCATCGGCAGGGCTGTTCTCCGGGATGACAAAGCTAAGCAGACGCTGGGTCGGCAACTCGGAGACACCGGAGAAGAAACCATCACGAACGAGCTGTTCGCCGTCAAAATCCCGCAGTCGCGTGATTTCCCGATACAGTTCACGATCCAGAGCGGCTCCGGAGCGATAGCTTGGGGCGGTCAGATCCAGGCTGCGGATGGAAAAGATGCTGTCGCTGTTATATCCAGAGATGCCGGGATACGTTGACGGAAGATTGGCTCCATAGTTTTCCTGAAAATAGCGGCCCCTCTCAAAGTTGCTGCGCGACCAGATGCTGTCACCTTTCTTCTCTTCCTCTCCGGCCTGCGGACTTCCACCGGAAAAGGAAAAGGGAACCTCACGCTGCCAGAGCGCCACCGGAACACGCATGCAGCGCTCGACATCGAAGAAGGGAAATGCCAGGCGATAATGATAGATGAGCTCTATCTCGGCGGCCTCGCGATCAAGGTTCATATCCAGGCTCAGATCACGGATAAGATGCGCTGCCGTTCCCGGACGCAGCACCGACCTGGAGGCAAGCTCCTGGGTGCGCTGAAGCAGATTATGCGCACTGAGGCGCGCCACCGCATCTCCGGCGATCTGATCGCCAAGCTCCTCGTCCATGTTGGCAAAGAACTGCTGCACCAGAAAGGCCTGAACGCGGCCAATGCCCAGGCCCTTGGCAATATCCAGCGGCTCAAGAAGCTCGCTTGCCACCAGGAGACACTCATATTCATCAGCCGTCTGTTCGGCGGCGGCCCGCAACAGCCTTTCGGCTCCCTGCGCCTGGATAACGAGTATCAGAAGCAGCAAAACGAACAATACCGGCGGCAGCGCGATTGCCGCCTCCAGGCTGAGGCTGCCGCGACGGCGGCGCTCCGGATGCCGGGACTCAGTCGCCATCATGACAGTGCCTCAGTTCCCGCATCCAGATCATCCCGTTCTGACGTCTGGGATCCAGCCAGCCAAGGCGGAGGCGGATGCCGGTATGGAAGCTGCGTCCGAGATTCGTCTCTATGCGGCTGGCGATGCGCTGCAACAGGAAGGACTCCGGGACGGCGAGCAAATAAATAAACAGGTAATCCGAGTAATGACTTGGAATCTGGAATGCATGCTGATAGCGCATGAGCTTCACCGACTGCCCACGAATCAGCCTTTCTGTGTCGATAAGTGACTCAAGTTGTGCTTCGGTGAGCATAACAACATACTGCAGCAGCTCCGGCTGCAGGTAGACCTCTCCGGCCGAGATGATCAGGATGGCAATCGAAAGAATGTGGGCATGGCGCTTGTGCCTGGCCATCTGTGCAGGACTGAGCAGGTGCGACGCCACATTGAGTGCCAGGCGGGCTGTCATGACAGCGCCAAAGGCTGCGACGCGTGCTGCTAGCTGATTCTCCAGGCCAAAGGCAAGATGCTCTATCTCCAGACGGTTATCGAGTTTCAGATTACGCAGCTTCTTGCCGCGCAGGTTGCGCTCGACGGGATAATCACTGGCAGCATGGATGTGTGGCCAGTGAGAGAACATGTTAAGTCCATAGCTTGCCAGCAAGAGCCGATCCGGGATAAGGTCACCGGCACTGTCAAGCATGCCGAGCGACCGCTCAAGGGTACTGACAATGTTCTCCAGAGAACTCCTTTGCCATTCGCTGGGATCCACGCCAAGTTCGGCGATGCTCCCACTGTAGCCCTGGCCGCTGAAGAGATGTGACAGGATGTCTGTTGCCTCGGCCGTTTCCTCCTCACTCAAGAGACTTTCTTCTGCAGGTTCCTCTTCACCTTCAGCCCCTTCCGCGTCCGGGTCGTCCGGGTTGTCCGGGTCTGTCGTCTCCTCCGCCCCTTCTTCGCGGTCAAGAAAGCGCAGTCCCCAGTCACGCAGTCTGAGCCAGAGCGACTGTATGACATCAGAGGCCATGAGCTGGGCAAATTCACCCAGCCCGGTAAATTCAGAAGTGGCCTCCATACCAAGAGAACGAAAATCCCTAAGGCCACGGATGACCGTAAACAGGTCGTTGATGAGGCTGCCGCGCAGCAGTTCGGGATAAAGCGGCTCCATGTAGGCGCGGATCTGGGCACCCAGAACTTCCGGCATTACAAGCGCATCCGTCAGTTCGCGTTCCAGCGTAAAGGTCCCCCCGATTGCGCTCATCTCATAGGCAGCCCAGGGACCAGGCAGAACCGGCAGTTTTCCCTCAGAAACCGCAAGGAGACCGTAGTGCTCAAAAAGCTTGCTGTCATAGGCGGCAAGCTGGCGATCGGCCTCATGCGTCAGAAGGGCCCTTACTCTCAGCTCATCGTCGCGCTGCCGGCTGGCGCGAATGAAGAGCCATTCACAGGCGAGAATCGCGAGCAGGATCAGGGCCAGAAACAGGCTCACGGAAGCGCGTCTGCTGCGGCTGTTCCATCTTTTCATGGACCTGACCTCCCTGTGGCCGCTTCGGCTGAGTCTGTCACATGTCGAAACATAAGACGGATAAGATCTTCCACGGCAGCTCCCTGACGCAGAAGAAGCTCAGGGCGGCTCGAAATCCCTTTGACGAGGCCCTCCTCCGTCAGCTCGATACGGTAGGCCACGGGCACCTTCTCCCGGGCCAGGCGCCCGGCGTCCAGCTGTGCCATCTGTCTGAACTCTCCATAGGCTCTGATACCGCCTGCCAGAAAACCCAGCGTCAGACCAATCAGTGTTGGTACCGTGATCGCTGCTTCCAATGTTTTTGCCATTTATCTTTCACCTCCTTCCGAATAAAAGTCTGACGTAGAAGGAAGCATTCCGAACCTGCGAAATACCGCGCCAAACCGCCTCAGGCGGATCAGACGCGGCTCTGGAGCCAGGAATGTTTGATTCTGAGGCGCGTCTGCAAGCAGTTATGGTGCGTAGCTGCTTTTCCTCTCAGAAGACGCGTTATGCTCAGGTATGTGAGCAAAAAAAGAAGTCGCATGCAAAAATGCAAACCAGACCCATACGAGGCGGGCGAGCTCAGCTGATGAGGCCAGAGACGGCCGCACCGGGCAGTGCCAAGGCCGATGAGCCTCAGGGCAAGGAGAAGGACGCTGCCCAGAGGGCTGACAGCGTCGATGCAGCAAAGAAACCCGCACCTCACGCTGGATGAATACTGGAAGAATAACGAATGGCAGCACATCAAGCGCTATGCGCTGATGGTCCTCAAAAAGCTCCGCGCCAGCTCGTTACGAAGGACCGGCTCATGTACAACAACATCTAAAAGGGCACTCCGACCGCAGGTATAGTCAAAGTCCCGGTCCGGGAGCTCGAGGCAGAGGTTCACGACGACAAGAAGACGCATGGAGAAAACCTTGAGAACCGAGACATCCCTCTTGACAAAGGTCACCACCTAACAGTCAAACTCCCGCTTATTCAGTTGAAAAACACTCTACTCATTCCCCCAAATACCGTTTTCCCAACTCAGGCAATTTCCAGAAAACGGCCACGGAGTCTGAAAGACATCATCCGCCCCCTTTTCAGGCAGCATGGTGAACGTTTACTTCTGAGGCAGATGAAACGCTGTAAGTACCGCCAGGTACCGCTTGGACGCAAAAACAAGCTCCCAGATGCCAAGGCAATAAAGCCTTGTAAACGGCGGTCTCAGGCATTTGAGGCCCTGAAACGCTGCCGTTTGTCTTCTTCAACTCAGATCCTTTTCCTGCACGCGTAAAGCTTCATAAAAGCTGTCACCTGCCTGGAATTGGCACAATCCTCGAGCTGCCTCTGCCGCAAAAAACATGATGCTTGTCTGGCAAAAACACCGGCAGCTTTGACCGCATCAAAACAGCAGAAGTCGTGCTCCTGTGACTTTCAGTACAGCCATGCATGGCGCCGGGAACAACTTATGCTTGGGGAATAGATTCCCTCGAGGCGCATGGTAAAGCAGTCTGATGACTCCGAAGCCAGAAAAAGCTTGATGAACACTGTATCTGCACCGGCAAGATGGAAAATCTCAGTTTGGAAAACGCAAGATGAAAGAAAACGAGAAGAAGAGAATAAATGTCTGCCAGCCCAGCATCTCTGCCTATAAACTGCGAAACATGTCAGAAGCAGGCGTTAAAAAAAGCCTGGCTGCTCCCTCTGAACCCTGAAATTACAAAACGCACTCTGACAAACGGCCAAAACGCGCGTGTTTCAGGCGTTCTGGCCGTTTCTCAAGCGATATATAAAAAGTCCCGCTAAGGCAGGAGACTGCGCCAGTCAAGGTCGCCGCGGTCAATCGCCAGGACCAGAATCTCTGCGGCAGCGATGTTGGAGGCATAGGGAATGGTGTTGTCATCACAGGCCCGCATCAGGAGAATCTGCTGCTCGTAGTCGTCCGAATTGGGGTCGCGGAGATAGATGACAGAATCGACCTCGTTATAGCGGGCACGGGAGGTGAACTGTTCAAGCCCGCTCGCAATGTCGGTTGCGACACCGATGACGGGCAGTCCGGTGCCGGTCTCCAGCAGCAGAGCCGTGTGTTGAAAGGAGTAAAGGTCATGCTTGCCCAGAATCTGACTGTAGGCGATGCAGAAATTGATCAGTAATTCATTCTTGGCATGATCGGCCAGCACGACAATTTTCAATGCGGTTCCTCCCTTTTCGAAGCGACGAGCGGGCCGCATTCGCTGTATATATTGGCGGTATTTTACTCATTTTCCCAACAAACGACAAGTTGAAGGGCAGATTTTTTGGCACAATGTACGTCAGTCTCCCTCCGGCAGCCCAAACGCGGAGATGCCGATCTCCAGATAGCCCGTTTCATTAAAGTAGAGATCAAAGAGTGTACGGGCCAGATAGGAGGTGGAAGCACCGCGCACATCGTTCTCAAAGCAGACCGCCACGGCGACTTCCGGATCCTCATAGGGGGCGAAGGCAATATAAAGGCCATCGGTCGTCAGACCATAGTCCGCCAGCAGAGTCTCAGCCGTTCCCGTCTTCCCGCCCGAGCTGTAGTTGGCAGTACGAAAACTTGAATACGCGGTGGAGGCTTCATCTGTTGTCGTCAGATGCATGGCGTCACGAACCTGCTGCAGTGCACTGTGGGAATAAGGCAGAGGGTCGTTATGAATCTCAGTTTTCATGGTGACCGAGCCATCGGCGGCGATGATGGAGTCGATGACATGGGGATGCAGCTTAAGTCCGGAGGCAATGGAGCCGACGGCCTGAGCCAGTTCCAGCATGGTAAAGGCGCTGATACCCTGACCGATCGCCGTCTGCGCCGTATCGGCAGGGAACCAGATCCGGTCGCCGGGATTGCGGTTGTACTGTGCCTTCGTCGCGCGCGAAGGCACGATGCCCATGGCTTCACCGGCCAGCTCAATGCCCGACGGCTGTCCCAAACCCAGTGTCTCCAGGACCGGAGTCAGACGGTCAATGCCCAGACGAATGCCCATCTCATAGAAGTAGACGTTGCAGGAATAGGCGATGGCATGGTTGAGGTCGACGATGCCATGCTTGCCGCGGCAGTAGAAAGGCATACCGTGAACCAGATAGACACCGGTGTCCTCGACCGTCTCATCCGGCGAAGCGACTCCGTTCGCCGTGATGCCCAGGGCAGTAAAGACCTTGAAAGTGGAGCCGGGCGCCTTTCTGTTGTTGATCGCACGGTTCATCATCGGCTTGTTTTCGTTGTCGGTCAGATAGGTCTGCACCCGGGCCGCCGCTTCCTTGTCATAGGCCATGGCGACAAAGTCCTGCGGATCGAAGCCGGGCCAGTTGAGCATCGCAATGACAGCAGCGTCCTTTTTCAGATCAAGCATCACCGCCTGCCCCTTCACCGGGGGCAGTTCGGGATCGCGCCCGGGCTGCGTGTTATAGAAATGGACCATGGCCTCCATGACCTCAAGCGCTGCCTTCTGAATGCGCGTATCAATGGTCAGGCGCACGGAATCCCCGGGAATGGGGGCCTTTCCCATGGCTTCTGAGGCGAAGTCCCCCTCGATCCCGTCAGCCGGCCAGATATTGTAGGCGCCGAAACCGCTGGTCGGATGCAGGTAGCGCTCGGCAGAGGCCTCAATCCCGTACTTCCCCACGATGTCATCCTGGGTGTAGCCCTGTTTTTCCAGCCGCTGGTATTCCGCGGCAGAGATCTGGCCGACATAGCCGACCACCGCCGCCATCGTGGCGGCATCCGCCGTGTAGCTGCGGCGGTAGTCAAGTGAGGTCAAAGCCCCCTGATAGCGGTAGTTCATCTCACTGAAACGGGTCACAAGTTCATCCGGTATGTCGCGGGCAATCAGGATCGGCGTGCCCTGCAGGAAGGCCCAGTTGTTGAGGTAGACCTCAAAGCGCAGGCGCAGGATACGGCGCACATCCGCCTCCGGATAGTCCTGGTCGATGCGAAAACGCGTGTAGGCCAGGTAACGGTAGAAGGCCTCCGGTGTGCGCTTGGCATAGCGGGTATTGGTCCAGTCGTCCTCTTCATCCTCTGGCGGCATTTCCAGAGCCAGATAGTTGCGGTCACGCTGCCAGTAGAGCACCTCATCGGCATCCCGGGCGAAGCTCATGGTCTCCAGATCCAGATACTGGTCGATGGCATGGCCGTAGTCGACATCGTAGTCTTCCAGCGTCTTCGCAAAATCCAGCAGCATGCGGTTGAAGGCCTCATCCTTCAGACCGGCATAGGCCAGGGAAAGGGTGTTGATCGACTCCGAAACCGCCAGCGGCAGGCCGTTCACGTCATAGATGTCACCGCGCGGGGCTGTGACCACGTGCTGGCGCCGGGCCCCTTTGTCCGCATCGGGGCGCTCGGCCATGACCTGACTCAGCTGGAGCTGGCTGGTGCGCACCAGAAAGAGGACGGCCAGAGAGGCCAGGATGAGGGCGATGAATGCGAAGCGCAGCCAGATCCCGCGCGGCAGGTGACGCTTTTTCACCTCCCGCATCTGCCAGAGGGCCGAACTCGGGGTCTTGATCTCCTCCTCTTCACGGGTCTCCAGTCCATCGGCAAGATCGCGCTCCAGCAGACGGCGCTGGCGCTGGGTTTCGCGCCGCTTCTTCCTGTCGGAACGGGAGGCGGCATTGCCTTCGCCTATAGTTTTTTCTTTTTTTCTTATGGACAAGGGCTTATCTCCTTCCCACCGGACTAGATGCGGGTCGCATCAACCCGCATGTCGATGGTGTTGGATCGCGAACGGCGGCGATAGGGGCCGACAAAGTACAAAAGCACGTACATGGGAGCGGCGGCGAGCAGCGTCGGCAGCACAGGACCCGCCAGCTCCTCCAGCAGCGGCAGCGGTTCCGGCTGCGGCAGCGGCAGGTCGGCGAGCCAGAGTGTCAGCAGGATGGCCGCATGGGAGGCCAGTGTGAAGAGAACCTGGACGATGGCAACCGCCAGCAGGGCAAAGACGATATTGCGGCTGGCCCGGCGGCGCAGGAAGCGCGAGGCCAGGATGCCGCCCAGCATCAGAACCAGCATCCCAAGGCCAATCGCCCGGCCATGGAAAAAGTCCAGCATGAAGCCGGCTATCAGGCCAATCCAGAGGCCGTCGCCGCCTCCGAAGAGGAAGCCGGACAGAGAGGCGAGGGCAAGCAGGAAATTGGGCTTAAAACCCAGCCTGCCCAGAGGCGGCCAGACAGTCTGCAGAAGGCCCATGCTTAGAAGCCAGAGGATATAGACCAGCAGGCGGCGCATGCGACTGCGCCGGATCTCAATCAGCCGCATCGTCCTGCTCGTCCCCGGACGCTTCATCGACAAGCAATATGAAGACATCCGTCAGCGTGTCCAGCTGCGTGTAGGGTTCCAGCTCGGCCCAGATGCCGATTTCATCGTCATGCAGTGCCGTGATCACACCCACCGGTATGCCCGGCGGAAAGAGGCCGCCGTCACCTGAGGTCAGGATCTCGTCGCCGACGGCGATATCGGCCCGCGGCGGGATGCGGTCCACCATGCAGAGGCCGCGGTCCTTGAGCAGGGCGTCACCGTGCACGCGGACCGTCACCCCGTCCATGCGGTTGATGCGGCCCGCCAGGGTCGCGCCCTCGGCCACCAGTGGCAGAACCTTCGCAGAAACCTCATCCGCCGATATCGTCCTGCCGATCAGGTTCATATCGACGTCCACGACGGCGGCCGAGTCCATTTCTCCCAGGGTCAGGCCGTCGCGGCGGCCACGGTCGACGCGCAGGACATCAAACCAGGTGCCGAAGCTGTCCGAGAGGATGTTGGCATGCAGGACGTTCATCTCCTTGAAGGTGGTCTTGATGGAGATGGCGTCGCGCAGCTGATTGAACTCGCGGTTCTCCTCCTCCAGGCGCTGTACCTGCTGGCGCAGCCGGGCATTCTCCTCGCGCAGTTCGGCATTCAGCTGCTGGATCTCACTGCCTACCTTGATGGAAAGGCGCATCTCATCAAAGCGCTGACGCAGCGACATGACGGCGTTCTGCGCCGGCTCCAGAATGAAGGAAATCGGCGACAGCAGCCGCGACAGGGCACTGCCGGGAATGAGAGACCAGATAAAGAGCGTAACACTGACTACGATCGCGACCAGCACGATCGTAAGTCTGCTGCGACGGCGCGCCACGGTCTAGACGTTCCCTTCAATCGACACCGAGATACTCCTCAAGTGTCAGCGTGTTGTTGGGGCCGAAATCGGCGGCGACGGCCTTCCCCACATAACGGTAATGCCAGGGTTCAAACTTGTAGCCGGTAATGTGCTCCTTCCCGCGCGGATAGCGCAGGATCCAGCCAAAGCGCCAGGCATTGGCATGGAGCCACTTCCCCACCGAAGTTTCGGCAAGGTCTTCTGAGAAGGCCACACCGTCTCCCGTGATATCCAGGGCCAGTCCTGTCTGGTGTTCGCTGCGGCCGGGCTTCGCCGAAGAGCGGTCCGCCTGCTCCTGGCCGTGGGTCTTGACGTAGTTTTCGTAGAGATAGGCCTGAAAGTCGTAGCTGCGATAGCCGCTGGTGAAGACGAGGTAGACGCCTTCGGTGGCGGCTGCTGCCTTCATCTCCTCCCAGGCCGCCCAGGCCTCCGGCGCGAGCTTCCATTTGTCATCGAAATAGTCCGCCTGGACCGGGGCATAGTTGCGGCTGACCCAGTGCGTTTTATTGACGAGAATGACGCCATTGATCACGGCGGGGGTGTCGAGTTCGCTACCGCAGCGGCCGTCCGGTGAACAGAGGACCTCCCCCGTTGTGGGTGCGGCGGTCGTTGTCGGTGCGGCGGTGGTCGCCGGTGCGACGGTGGTCGTCGGTGCAGCCGTGGTTGTGGGTGCAGCCGTGGTCGTCGGCGCGGCGGTGGCCGTGGGCATTGCCGTGGTTGTGGGTGCGGCGGTCGTTGCCGGCTGGGTCGTGCTGACTTCGACAACAGGAGAGTCCGTCTCCGTGTTGACAAAGGGTAGAGTCAGATCAAACTCGGACAGTGACGGCTCCGTCGTTGTTTCTGAAGTGCTGGTTGTGTTGTTTTCGGCAGTTCCAATGGTGGCTTCGGGCTTCTGGGTTTTCATACTGGGTTCCTGACTGATTCCGGGGAGTATGCGCTGGCAGGACGCCAACAGGATGGCCGCCATAAAGAGAGCGACCAGACGGACAGATCCCCTGAGGAAGCGGGGCCGCCAGCGTCTGCTTTGATTTGGGTCAGCAAACAAGCTCAAACTATCTCCTTATGTATGTGTTGCATCTATTTACAAGCGCACAGAACAGCCTGTGCCGCGCTGCTATCGATTTATCATAACAGATTAGGAGAAATCCAAATCAACTTTTACTTGTTCTTCCTTTTGTATCGAAGCTCTGAATCTCAGCTTATGCGTTGTGTCAGCTTGCCCTGACACAACAAGGATTTGTTGTTTTGACTATTACCTGCTCGAGTTGCGCCATGATTCTTGATTGCAGTTTCGGAGATGTAATTAACCAGCATTCACAAATCTCGTGTTGCAGCAGCATCCCTTGCTCCGAGCACAGCTGATTTTTCAGGTTCCAATGCTGGCCCCGGAGTATTATCGAAGAATTTGCTGTCAAGGGTTGGGCAAAAAAGGGCGTTTGTGCCCCGGATTCGGGGCAGGAACGAAAAAATTGTCCAGGGGTGGACAAAAATTGCGCTGGTGCCCCAAAACCGGGGCAGGAACGAAAAAATTGGCCACAGCTGGCCAAAAAAGGGCGTTTGTGCCCCGGATTCGAGGCAGGAACGAAAAAATTGTCCAGGGGTGGACAAAAATTGCGCTGGTGCCCCAAAACCGGGGCAGGAGCGAAAAAATTGTCCAAGGGTGGACAAAAATTGCGCTGGTGCC
>JASGUW010000141.1 GCA_030055235.1 Bacillota bacterium | reverse complement strand
GCAGTTTGAAACTGTCATCCATGGCTTTCGTATCGCCCACATTGAGGACAAAACTCGCCTCTGCCTCCGGCTCATACCAGGCATGTACGCCGGTGACAGCCAGGGGTGTCCCTGTAAGCGCGGGCGGCCTTACAGAAGGAAGAAAAACTCTTCAAAGTGCACCTGCATCATGCCCAGTCCATAGTGAATTCCCGAGATATATTTGTTTTCAAATGTGGCCAACATATCCAGTGACGGTCGACTGACGAAGCGCTCACTTTGCAAAACATCCAGAATTTTCTTCAGCAAATCGTCCGCCGTAATGGACAAGCCGTCGCCAGAAAAGTCGGCGCTGAGGCTGCGCTACAGATGCGCATCGACCCCGTTGATAGATAGCGGCGCCAAAGCCTCCTGATCGAAGCCGTCGCTGTAAAAACACAGAATCTTTCTCCTAAATATGGGCCGGTTCAAAAATACAGGTCTCAAGCGCCTGGTGAAACGGCATCCCGTAGACTTCTTCAATGATGAGTCCCAGGAGGATATAGCCGGTGTCGGAATAGCAAAACTTCTCCCCTGGCCTGCCGACGGCCTCCTGCTTATCACGTGTATTGGCGAGCAGTTCCGGCGGCGTCCACGTGGTATTGGGATTGCTGACCATGTCCCCGGTAAATGTGGAGCCGTCAAAGGTCTCACGTTCGCAATAATCGTTCACACCGGACATGTGACCGAGCAGCTGCCGGACAGTTACCCGATCCTGATAGTCGATGTCCTGATACACAAAGAGGCTGTTTAAGAGCTCAGGTTCTAAAACACTGCTGACTTGTGTCTCGAGTGTGAGTTTTCCCTTATCGAAGGCCACAAAATGAGGCGCAGACGTCATCAGCTTTCCTTGCGCTGGCAAAAGCGTTGATTTGGCACGGTACTCGAAAAAGAATGTCGAATCCCCAATCGAGGCACGTTCATGGCAAACTGCAGGGTCCTGGCCTTCTGGGCATGTTTCGAAAACAATGCCTCAATTCTTTCTGGTCTTTCTGTAGGCGTCAATTTCGCGATCTCAGCCGCTCTCTTAATCTGTACTGCGAAAAAGACTCCTACAAGCGTGACCACAACTAAAAGCACAACACCTAAGACAATGAGTACTTTTTTCATAAAACTCCCTCTATTCCTTTTTGAGAGGCATGCTCATTCATGTCTTCCCATGCGAGTCACTCGAAATCTATCTGACATCAAGGGTTAAGTGCTTTCTCTTCATTGGCCTAATGTTTTTGTCCTCCCCCGGAGTAAAGCAACCAATGACAGTGATCTGCCCATCTTGAGAGAAGCCAACTGTCGGCTACAGCAATTGTTAAGAGTTGTTAACAATATTGTAAAATTCTGCCGTATTTCACACATTTTCATCAATAATGGCATAATCTATCTGCATTATGTCAGCATATTACCCATGCATGAGGAGACAAGAGATGAGCGTTTACGATTTGCTAATCGTCGGAGCCGGTCCTGCCGGGATGACGGCAGCCATTTACGGTGTCAGGGCCAACCTTTCCGTTTTGCTTCTGGATAAGCTGGCTCCCGGAGGACAGGTGATTAATACCAAGGAAGTAGAAAACTACCCAGGAGTCGGAAAAATAGACGGTGCCGAACTGGCCATGCAGATGTTCGAGCACACACAGGAACTGGGAGTGGAACTTGACTACAGAACCGTCACCAGAATTGAAAACGACGGGAGAGTTAAGAAAGTCTACTCGGAAGAGGACGACAGCGTTATTGAAGCTCTCACGGTAATCATTGCGACCGGAACCAGACCCAGAACACTGAACATTCCTGGCGAAGAGGAGTTTAAAGGCTCTTCCATCAGCTGGTGTGCCATTTGTGACGGAGCCAAGTATCGTGGCAAGGATGTCGTGGTTATTGGTGGTGGAAACAGTGCTGTCGACGAAGGCAGCTACCTGGCCTCCATTGCGAATTCTCTGACCATCGTTACCGATTTTGATTTGACGGCCGACCCTGCTTCCAGCGAATACCTGCGCTCACTGGACAATGTCACGGTGTATCCCTACAAAAGAGTACTCGAATTTGTGGGTGAAGGAGGCAGACTCAGCGGTGTCAAGTTCTGTGACAAGGATACAGGCGAGAATGAAATGACCGTCAACTGCGACGGCGTCTTCGAATACATCGGAGCCATTCCCTCTACCGAATTCCTGAAGGGCAGCGACATTATTGGCAGCCACGGCTATGTTGAAGCCGACAGTCATATGCGCACGAAACAGGAAGGTATATTTGGAGCGGGAGATTGTGTCAGCAAGCATCTGCGCCAGATCGTTACCGCAACTTCCGATGGCGCTGTAGCGGCTCAGGAGGCAGCTGCCTACATTAAAGCCTTAAAGAGAAAAAGCCAGTAAAGTCATCACAAAAGGAGGATCAGATGATTAAGGAACTACTTGTCAAGGAAGAACTGCCCAAGGATTTGGAGCAGGGAGCGGTCATTCTGGAGTTCTACTCGAAAACCTGCGGACCGTGCAAGATGCTGGGTTTTATCCTGAAAGATATGGATAAAACGTACGGGGACAAAATCAAGATCATTACGGTCGATTTTGAGGCAAACCCGGATCTGGTGGCCCAGTACAAGATCGAAGGTTATCCGACCATGATCATGTTCAAGGATGGCCAGGAGTTAAGCCGAAAAACAGGCCTGCAGCCAAAACCCGTTATTGCAAAGATGATAGAAGAGGCTATATAGTCATGGAAAATAGAGTCAGATATCGCTTTTATGAGCACTTGATCACCAGGCAGGCGAAGTCGGAAGCTGCCATGCTGAAGGAATTCGCGCAGGGTGATTACACTATGGAAAACCCTCTCATCAAGTACAATCCCTATTTCGTCAATAATCTGGCTGCCGTCATGCTGTTTCGGACGGAGGAAGAGGTCGCCGTAACGATTCGCGTCGTCGGCAAGACGAAAGAAGCGGATATCTCTCATACCTTCCCCAGGGCAAAGGAACACGTCATTCCGATTCTGGGTTTGTACAGCAATTACGATAACAAAATCGAAGTTTACCCCTATCAGCAGTACAGCAAAAAATGCGTCCACACCATCACCACCCCGAAAGTGGCCGGAGCAGATCTGGTGAAGTCCATGGAGACAACACCGGAGTATCTGCAGGATAATGTCATCTTCCTCTGCCCTGCGGTTAACGACCTGGCCATAGCGGTGGATTATGCCGGTGACGTGCGTTTGAACTTCACTGTTCCCATGGTCTGGGACATCAAGCGGCTGCCCAACGGCAACCTCATGCTTGGTTCCGAACGTCTCCTGAAGATGCCCTACTTCGTTTCCGGCATCTACGAGATGAGCGCCGTTGGTAAGATTTACAGGGAATACCGTCTCCCCCACGGCTATCATCACGATCAGGTCTGTCTCCCAAACGGCGACATCGTGGCGCTCGGAAGTGACTTCGACAACGGTACGGTCGAAGATACCTGCCTTGTCATCGACAAGGAAACCGGCCACGTAAAGCGCACCATTTATTTCAAGAACTTCCTGAAGCCAGGTTCCCAGAAATCCGGTTCCTGGTCGGATGAAGACTGGTTCCACTGCAACGCGGTCTGGTATGACGAAGCCTCGAATTCACTGACATTCTCCGGCCGTCACATCAACGCGATGGTGAATATCGATTTTGATACCGAAAAGCTCAACTGGATTATCTCTGATCCGGACCGCTGGCCGGAAGAGTATCAGAAGTACATGTTCAAGATCGTCGGCGACGGGGACTTTGACTGGCAGTATGAGCAGCACGCTAACCTGATCACACCCCTGGGCGATGTCATGTGCTTTGACAACCACCATTACGGAGCACAGGATCCGGCCAGGTATCTGGCACCAAATGACAGCTTCTCCAGAGGCGTCAAATATCGCATTGATGTCGACAAGATGGAAATCGAACAGCTGTGGCAGTACGGCAAAGAGCGCGGCAAGGATTTCTTCTCTCCCTACATCTGCAATGTCATCTACTGGAACGAGGGCTATTATCTGACGCACTCCGGAGGCATTGCCTTCGACGGCGAGGGAAATGCCTCAGCCGAACTGGGTCCCTTTGCCCAGCTGGACGATCCGAGTGTAACTCTGGAATCCATTACGGTTGAGACGATCAACGATGAAAAGGTTCTGGAACTGACCGTCCATTCCAACTACTACCGCGCCAACAAGTTCACCCTGTACGCGAAAGAGCCCGGTCAGAACAACCTGACACTCGGCGCAGGTCAGCTTCTGGGGCGTCTGGGCGAAACACCGCAAATGGAGATCGAGATTCCTGCCGAAGACACAGGCGAACTTATTCCTGCCAGAAACGAAGTGCGCGTCAGTGATGAGCTTGACATGCTGACGTTTGAAGCCAAATTTGAAAAAGGTCAACTGGTCATGCTGCTGCTGGAGTCGGAAAAGGAGACACGCAGATATTTCATCTCCACCGCCAAGGGCAAACGCGGAGCCATGTGTACCGGAACCTTCCTGCCCGAAGATGACAGAGACACCAGAACTGTCATCACCAAAGATGGTCTGGATGGAGACTATAGAATAAGCGTCATCATCGACGACAAAAAGTACGACACCGGAGTCACGATCAAAGCCTAAACGAACGGGATCAACCGGATCAGGACAATCAGGAAGGTGTGGCAGTTTGGCTGCCACACCTTCTTAGTTCCGGGAAGTCCTCACGCCCAGGCGTTATCTTCCAGTCATCCGGAAAGCAGCGGCCAGACAGCCGGGCAGCTCTATCTTCCAAACTAAGAGAAAAACCAGCAGATCACCCCTCTCCCGCTTTATCCATGCTTCGGGGCCGCAGGGAAGTCACATGGAGATGAGGCACTGTCGGCAGGAGCCTTCTCAAGGGCTTACGGTAAGCTGGGCTCAGGGCTTCGCCTACCCTTCAAAAGTCATAAATCCAACGCACAATATTCTCCATTTAAGATATTACTTAAAAATTATTAACATATTTCCGATGCAAATACGAATTGGCACTTGCTGTGTAATATTCGTTTTATGCATCAATTCTTTACAATGAACGGCTCAAGCACTACAATGCTAGGGCGGTCTGGAAGCTGCCACAAATTGCACTTCTCATCACGCCCGCAAATACATCTGTATATCAGGAATTGGAGAACCATGAACATTCGCAGAAAAAGCAATACAGCCGGCGCGATCAGGATCACGAATATCCTTCTTGTCCTGGTTTTGTTCACACTGGCCCTTGCCGGATGTCAGGAAAAGACGTATCCCGTTAAGGATACACGGCCAGGAAAGACCGGCAGTGAAACAGCCGCAGATACTGCTGCCACAGAGGATGCAAAGGCCGCCGCTGACCTTTATTACAGCTTTAGTGACGCCACAGGGAATGTCGTTGAACTGCCCGCCAAGCCCGGGAAAGTTGTTTCACTGATGGGCTCATACGCAGAAGTCTGGGTTCTGGCAGGGGGAGAACTGGTCGGCGTTACCAGCGACGTCATGACGGAAAGAGACCTGGGTCTGCCCGCTGATACCCAGATCATCGGTACGGTCAAAGAACCTAACCTGGAAGAGATCATCGCCCTTTCCCCTGATTTCGTGATCCTCTCCCCTGACGTGGCAGGGCATGTGAAGGCAGCCGAATCCCTGGCACAAATGGATATCGTGCACGCCTTTTTCAAGGTGGAGTATTTTGAGGATTATCTGAACATGCTCAAGATCTGCACGGACATCACCGGACATGAAGAACTCTATGAAAAAAACGGACTGGAAGTCAAAAAGCAGATCGACGACATTCTGGCTCAGGTTCCGGACACAGCTGAGGACAAGAAACCCGAAGTCCTGTTCATTCGCGCGTTCTCCAGCGGTGCCAAGGCCAAAAGCGATGACAATATGACCTGTAAGATCCTGGAGGATCTGGGGACTGTCAATATCGCTGCCAAGCATGAATCGCTGCTCGATGAACTGAGCATGGAAATCATCATTCAGGAAGACCCTGACTATATTTTCGTAGTGCCGATGGCCGACACGGAAAAATCCCTGCAGGCTCTGGCAGATGGCATACAAAGCAATCCGGCATGGAGTACTCTGACTGCGGTACAAAATGGCAGATATCATGTACTCCCCAAGGAATTGTTCCACTACAAGCCCAACGCCAGATGGAATGAAAGCTATGAATATATTGCAAAAATACTTTTCCCGGAGATATTCAAGTAAGGCGGATCTCTATGGTGAAGCCATCGCCATGGAGAAAAGCAGGAAGAGCTATCTCCTGACCGTTACAGCTTTTCTCCTGCTTCTGCTTGGCGTCGCCGTTTTCATGAGTATCAGCTTCGGCTCAACGAGAATAGCACTGTCAGACATCGTGACCGCACTGAAGGAAGGCGATCAGACTTCCACTGTCTACAGGACCATACAATACGTGAGAATACCCCGGACACTGGCAGCCATACTGGCAGGCGCCGCTCTGTCAGTGGCGGGTGTCATCCTGCAGTCGGTGCTGAACAACTCTCTGGCAGGGCCCAATATCATCGGGATCAATTCGGGAGCCGGCCTCTTCGCCATACTGGCTGCCGTATTCTTTCCAATGAGTTTCTACCTGAAGACGGTGGCGGCATTTACCGGTGCCATCGTGACAACCCTGCTTGTCTACCTGGTGGCAAAGAAGACCGGAGCTTCCAGAGTTACCATCATTCTGTCGGGAGTGGCTGTGGGCAGTTTTATCGGAGCCATGATCGACACCATTATCATCCTGAAGCCCGACGCAGTAGTGGACCGCGCCGCTTTCCTCATTGGCGGCTTTTCAGCAGTGACGCTGGACAGACTGAAATTTGCCGGCGTACTTATTGTCCTTACGTTCATCATTTCCCTGATACGCAGCTATGACATGAATGTCCTGGCGCTGGGAGATGACAGTGCCAGTTCTCTGGGAATGAACGTGGGAGTATTCCGCTTTTTCTATCTGGTCCTGGCGGCTGTTCTGGTGGGCAGTTCCATCAGTTTTACGGGAATCCTGGGTTTTGTCGGATTGATCGTCCCCCATACTTCCAGGCTGCTTGTCGGCCATGACAACAGAATCCTGCTCCCTGTCTCCGCCCTGCTGGGCAGCATTTTCACCCTTTCCTGCGATCTGCTCGCCAGAGTGATTTTTGCACCCTATGAGCTTCCTGTGGGAATCATCATGTCCTTTCTGGGCGGGCCATTCTTTATCTGGCTGCTGGCCAGAGGAAACAGAGGGCAGCTCTATGATTGAACTGGTGAACGTCAGTACCGGCTATAACAAAACACCGGTACTGAATAACATCAACCTGAGCTTTGAAAAGGGCACCGTCACTTCCATCATTGGCAAGAATGGCTGCGGCAAAACGACCCTCTTGAAGACCGCCGCCAGGATATTGAAACCCCTTGCCGGTACGGTCAGTCTGGACGGCAGAGACATCTCAAGATTCCCGGGAAAGGAACTGGCGAAGATGCTTTCCTTTCTGCCCCAGACCAGAAGCGTGCCCAATATTACGGCCTACAATCTGGTCATGCATGGCAGGTATCCCTACCTGGGCTTTTCCCGTACTCCCCGGGAAGAGGACAGGGAAATCGTCAGACAGGCCATCGAAAGCCTGAACCTGGAGGCATACATCAACAGGAATGTTCGCCAGCTCTCCGGGGGACAGAGCCAGAAGGTCTATCTGGCCATGCTTCTGGCACAGAATACCGATGTGGTCTTCCTGGATGAGCCCACCATTTATCTCGACATCAATCACAAGCTGGAAATCCTGGAGATCATCAAGAAACTGAAGGAGATGGGCAAAACCATCGTCATGGTGCTTCACGATCTGGCCAATGCCCTGTCCTATTCCGACAGAATCTGTCTGCTGGACCAGGGTGAAGTGGTGATCCATGACAGTCCGGAAAAGGTCTTTGAAAGCAGAGAGATCGACAGGATCTTCCAGGTGTCATCCAAACAGATCCGCGTGGAAATCGAAGCGGGATCAGGCGAGCAGAAGCAGTATCTGTTCTGTTTAAAGCAGTAGGCCGTCACAGCGGTATTCCGGGATATTCCGGCAAAAAGAAAGAGAGGGAAACGATGCGTTTCCCTCTCTGCTTTATTTGCTTCTGGCTTATTGAGCCCTAAAGCATCCTGTCACGACCCGGATCCAACTGGATCAGCAGGTGGCTCCGCCCTTCAGGTGCAGCGCAGCGTCCAGAATCTCCTGCTTTCTTTCGAGCAGGTCATTGGCCAGCAGCTGAGCCTCTACATTTTCGAAGCCAAGTCTGTCGATGGTCTGGGCGAATCTCTCACCGGTAATGCCCTGCTCCCGGTACAGGAGGATGGCCTTTTCAATGACGTCGTAGAGTTCCTGCTCGGTGTCAAAGATCTTGGTCAGCGGAGTACCGGCGCGACCACGCTTGCCCCACATGCCGCCAATGGTGACCTTGTAACCCTGATTGCCGTCGGGAATGGAATCAAAGTGGCACTTGCCGACACAGAGGCCGCAGTTGTTGCACTTATCATGGTCGATGACCAGCATGCGGTTCACAACCTTGGCAGCATCCATCGGGCAGACATCTACGACCGGGCACTTCCGGCAGCCCATGCAGAGGCTCTCATCGAAGTTGGGACGCAGCTGACCGATGACACCCAGATCGTTCAGATCGGGCTTGACGCAGTTGTTGGGGCAGCCGCCGACGGCGATCTTGAACTTGTGGGGCAGCGCCACATTGTTGTAACCCAGGAAGAAGAGCTCATGGATCTTCTCGGAGACCGCAAAAGTATCGATCAGGCCGAACTGGCAGGTTGTACCCTTACAGGAGACAACCGGACGAGTCTTGGAGCCTGTACCACCGGTCATGAGACCTTCTTTGGCAAGATAAGCTCTGAACTCCTCAATCTTGTGATAGGGAATACCGGGTACTTCAATCGTCAATCTGGACGTGAATGTGATATTGCCGTTGCCGAAAAGATCCGCAGCCTCCGCAATGCACTTGCTCTGTGCTGCTGTGATCTTCCCGTTGACGGTAATAACCCGCCCGGAGAAGTTGTCGGTACCCTTGTTGCTCAGAAAACCCAGAGCCTTTACTCTCCTGGTGTCTTCAGCGCTGACGGTTAACGTTGACATTAATCGTGCCCTCCATGTTCTAATTAATGAAATTGCTTTTAGATTTCAATTTCATTTACGGTCGTGCCACCTTCAAGAACCAGTGTATTGGTATATCCGTAATATTTCAACCGATTCTGCAGCATATATGCTCTCTTGCCCCTGGCGCAGACCAGCAGCAGCTTTTCGTCCTTCGCATACTCGGGAACTTCGCCTTCAACCTTTGCGAGGTCAAGATACGGCGCTCCGCTGATGGACGGCATCGTGGAGGCATCAACGATCTTGTAGCCTTCAGCCTCACCATTCGCATAGTCAGCCGGCGTGATGGTCTCAAAGTCACCATTGATCTTATTCAGCAGTACGTTCACCGTATTGACGAAAGGATGGATGGCTGTCGAGAACGGCGGAGCGTAGGCCAGGTCGAGATTGGCCAGGTCGTCGAGCGTAGCGCCCATGGTCATGGCGGTGACGGCGATGTCGGCCATCTTGTCGACCGCACCCTGACCCAGCACCTGCAGACCCAGAAGTTTTCTGGTATTCCTGTCCGCTACCATCTTGACCATAAAGATAGATGCATCGGGATAATAATGCGCCTTGTCATCGACAACCGTAACCACACTGATCGGCTTGTAGCCCGCTTCGGCGGCATCCGCCTGCGTCAAACCGGTTCTGGCGGCGTTGAGTCCGGGCAGCTTGACAACTGCGGTTCCCAGCACGCCCCGATACGCCAGTTTTTCCTTGACTCCGGCGATGTTTCTGGCGGCGACACGGCCTGCGATATTCGCGGTTGAGCCCATGGGCGACCAGCAGGGAGCCTTGGTCAGGATATTGGTAACCGTTGCGCAGTCGCCTACAGCGTAAATGTCCTTGATATTGGTTTCGAGGTATTCGTTGGTCCTGATCGTCCGGTTGGGCATGAGCTCAATGCCGGAATCTGCCAGGAAAGCGGTGTTGGGCCTGACTCCGATAGAGAGAACGACGGCGTCGGTTTTGAAATTGCGACCGCCGGCCCTGACACCCTCCACTTTGCCTTCACCGGTGATGGCTTCGAGCGGGGTGTTGGTAAAGATCATGATGCCGTTTTCGATCATGTGGTTGGCTGCGAATTCTGCCAGCCCCTTCTCAAATCCGGGCAGGATCTGATCCGCCATGTCGACGAGCGTTACCCTGACGCCCTGAAGATCCAGGTTCTCAGCTATCTCAAGTCCGATAAAGCCACCGCCGACAACCACCGCACGCTTGATCTTGCCGGTTTCTACTGCGTCGCGCAGTGCAACGGCATCGTCGGGCGAGCGCATCAGGAAGACATTCTCCAGATCCACTCCCTCAAATCGCGGCTTGATGGCATCGGCACCTGTGGCGATGACGAGCTTATCATAGGAGTAAGTGCTGTACTTGCCGGTCTTCAGATCCTTGGCCTCAACAGTTTTGTCACCGGGATTAACCTTTGTGACTTCCGTCTCCGTCTGGATCGTGATACCGGTCAGCCCTGCAAAGCTGTCGGGAGTATTGACAATCAGCTGACTGCGTTCCGGGATGACTTTGCCTACATAGTACGGCAGTCCACAGCCCGCGTAGGAAATGTCCCTGCTCTTCGTCAACATGGTAACTTCACAGCTACGATCTTCACGTTTGAGCTTGGCAGCAACCTTGGTCCCGGCAGCTACACCTCCGATGATGAGAACTTTCATGTACTTACACCTCTTCTGTTTTTTTTGGTCAGATGTGAAGTTACTAACACATTGTTAGCAGTGTACCATTGCGCCGTTCATTTAATCAATATGGAACGATTTCAATTTTTGTCGAAATGGAATGCAATTTATTTTATGTCTTTGCTTGAAATCAGGCCAGTCGACTCTGAGAATTGGGGTATGCAGTCGTGGGCAGACGGCAAAGAAAGCCGGGAGATAATGATCCCGGCTTTCTGAGTTACGTGTGCAGTACCTGCCCTCTCAGCATTTTCAAGGCGATTAGAATACTCCCATAAGCTTCATCATCAGAAGGCCCATGGAGGTTACCGCCACCCAGCAGGTGAAGCCAAGAAGAATGGGTTTGCCACCGGTTTTGACCAGTTTGACCACATCAGTGTTGAGTCCAATGGCAGCCATGGCCCAGACAATGAAGAATTTGCTGGCAGATTTGAAGAAACCGAAGACCTCATGGGCATAGGGGATGGAAAGCGCTTCGACTATGGTTGTTGCGAGAGAAGCCAGAACGAAGAGGCCGATGAAAAGCGGAACCGCCTTTTTGATGTTGAACTTCTCTTTTTTAGCTGTGCCATGAGCCCCTGTTCCCTTCCTGCCCCTGATAAAGGCCAGGCCTACGGTAATAGGAATAATAAACAGGGTACGTGTCAGTTTGACGGTAACAGCATGATTCAGTGTCTGTGATCCAAGATTGTGCATGGTGTCCCAGGTCGAAGCGGTAGCCGTAACACTGGATGTATCGTTGACGGCCGTAGCAGCAAAGAGACCGAAGGCCTCACCATCGACATGAGGAATGCCGATCCAGTTGCCGAAGGTGGGGAAAAAGATAGCAGCCAGAACATTGAAGAAAAAGATAACGGAGATCGCCTGAGCCACTTTTTCGTCATCAGCGTCAATAACGGGTGCTGTTGCGGCAACGGCGGAACCGCCGCAGATGGAAGTTCCCACGCCAATCAGGGTGGAAATCTGCGAGTCTACCTTCAGGGCTTTCTGCATGACATATGCCACCAGCAGCGAGGTGGCAATGGTCGTAACGATGATGGGCAATGAAGACAGGCCGATCTGGACGACAACAGAGAGATTCAGGCCAAAACCGAGCAGAACTACTGCAGCCTGCAGGATAGTCTTTGAGGCAAATTTAATGCCCGGTGCCAGCGGTTTCCCCGGCTTATAAAAGACGTTGATGAGCATGCCCATCAAAATGGCGATCACGGCTCCACCCGCAATGGGAAACTTTTTCCCCAGTAAATGAGCCGGAATGGCAACTGCCACGCTGTAAAGAAGGCCTGGCAGGAGCACCTTGATTTTTTCCAATCCTTTTGACACTGCTATTGTTTCTCCTTTCCTGCTCGGAAAAATTCCATAACAGCCTATGTTTTCTTCCCTGAAAAGTCAACGGGGAAATCGTTCTTTTTTGAACGTTTTTGTGCCCTTTTGTCATTTTTCACGGTGAAATAGAGGTGGAAGTGTGTAGCGACAGCAGGCAACGTATATGATAAAAGCCAGTACAAGGGGCTGTATCTGGAGCGCAGGCTGCTGTAGAGCCTGAAACTGCATGCGCTGAAGATCACTTCACCGTTCCTGCGAAAATCCCGTTATCAGTCCCAGGACCTGATCTTCTCAGGAAGGGGTGCCCCTGAAACTTGCTGCATGAAAGGACAGTTTTCAGGCTGCGGTTTTCAAATACGGGAGAAACACCTATAGTTCTGAATATGTACTGATATGGAAGAACAGGAAGCAGGAAAAATGCTCTATTGTGTGCCAACGGCAAACCTGACCGGAATAACAATCCGCGGAGATTTCAAAGACTTTTACGAGCTGGTCAACAGCATACACTGGATGACCAGGGGATGCGATGACCCGACCGACGTGTACTACGGTGTCAATGAAAGGCTGCTGGGAGTCTCATATGACATTCGCCATGCCTATATGGGAAACAGAGAAAATGTCTGGGAAGACAACGGCATGTCTCAGGACATAATGGAGTGGCACAATATCAAAACGCCTGTCAGGACGGTCTATTTCAGTGTTAATGTACTCTTCCCGGAGGCCATTTTTGTCGCAGCTTCAGCCCCCAGAATGTCTCTTTTTGCGTTGCGGCATTATGGCAAGGCCACGGAGAGAACGGAAAGCGGGGATCGCCTGCCGCAGCTTCTGTTTTCGGACTATCTATGAGACAAAGCCAGTCTGGATCTCCTTTGTGCCGGAATATGGCAGGCTCTGGCGCAGGTAATTGGCGATAAGGAACTGGAAGACATCATGCGTCTCCGGGAGAGGATCAAGGAGAGTTATATAGACTATGCCACTCACTACATTGATCAATGCAATATCGAGCTGCTGCATACGGATGTAGCAAAGAGAAAGGACAAGCTGCGTAATATCGCAAAGCGCATTGTCAGAAAGCCTGCGGGATACATAAGCCTCGAAAGCTCCCTGCAATCTTCTGCGAAGATACACAAAACCACGATCTACGAGCTATACAATGCAGATCTAGAATACCCGGACGATTTTGACTGGTAACGCCCATGTGCTTGCTGCTGTTCAGGGCGCATGGTGACAGCATCTGCCGGCCGGCCAACTGGCCAGCCAACAGGCCAGCCAAGCGGCCAACTGGCCTAAGTGGAACTCTGCGGTGCAGGGCGGCTGGCTGATCGGGTGAACTGGCTTTGTCTATCAGCCTGTCCAGATCCTGGTGTCTGCAGGCATCTGGATCCGGCAGGCCACAGGTTCGGGAACCTTATGCCAGATAGCGCTTGTCCAGCTCCATGCGCATGGTCATGTTGGGATTTACTATCTGGCAGACTCTGAGATCCCCGGCCATGGACAAAAGCATTCCTGCCTCTTCCAGGCTGAGCTCCGTCGTCTGCATCAGATACTCCGCCATGTTGCGGACGGCGCGGTCAGCAGCCTCCTCCATGTTTTTTCCGGATGCCAGAGTCATCACCCGATCGGGGGTCTCAATGAATGGTGTCGGCAGCTTCCTGTTCTTGATGACCTCGACGCGTACCTCCACCTCCCCGGCGATTTCGAGGCCTGCTCCCATGATTTCTCCGTCACCCATACTGGCATGGAGGTCACCCATGGCGAGAAGTGCCCCCTCCACCTCAACAGGCAGATAAAGACTCGCCCCTTCGCGGATCTCCGTACAATCCAGATTGCCACCATGATCATGTGGGCTTCCTGTGGGGACAGCCTCCCCTGCCGGCGCAGTGCCGATGACCCCGACCATCTTCCTGACGGGGATCTCCCGGCCCAGGATCCGGATGCTGTCACCGGAGACTTCGCCGATCACGGTCAGTTCCTTCCCGATCAGGTCGGCCAGACGGCCGAGTCCCGGTGCAGACACGATTGCGCCCTGAGATTCCAGACGGATGGAGAGGATGTCAACCTTCAGCAGATCACCCACCTCCGCCCCCTCTACGAAAAGAGGGCCGGTAGCCGGATTGATGCGGCTGAAGTCGACCCCGCTGACGAGATCGGTGCTGCTGCGGACACTGTCATGAAAACAGTCACAGGTCTCAAAGATGACCGTGTCACCGCTGCGACAGCTCGCCACCGCCGGATGATCCCTGTGCATCTGATAGACGACATGCTGTTTTGAAACTCTCACACAATACTCCCTTCGCGCTGATTCATCAGATCTGTTGCAGGCTTCAGAGATGAGTATACCCTGCCCTGCCGCCATGATCTTCCACTGCGCCTGGCGGCCTCCTTGACAGACACGTCAGGGCTGAGGAACAAGGATGCAGCCGAATGCACGGATACGGTACATCGCGATTTCCGACCTCAGGCTCACGATGCGGCTGTCCTCAGATGGACTTTGCAAAGTTTACGTAACAATTTATGCAAAGCGAGCTTGACAAGATGTGCAAAGCTCACTATGCTAAAAATGCAAAGCATGCATTGCAGAAAGGATGGGTTTCATGAGAACGGAAATTCCCCGCCTGCGTAGAGAACACAAGCTCTCACAGGAGGAACTGGCCCAGGCAGTAGGCGTGACAAGGCAGACGATCACCTCGATCGAGACGGGAAAATACACCGCTTCCCTTCCTCTCGCCTATAAGATTGCACGACACTTCGGCCTGACGATTGAGGAGGTTTTTGACTTCTCGGACATGGAGGATGAATAGGTATGGAAGCATATAAGGCGAGACTGAAGGGCGACATCGCGATCGGCGTCATCATGGTCTCCATCATAGCGATCTGTCAGCCGCTGGTGTGGTTTGTCATTCCGGAATATCCGGATGCTCTGAACAAGGGATTTACCTCAGGCTTTCTCATTGGCATCGCACTTGTCGCTGTTGCGATCATAGCCCGCAACGCGAGTGTGCTGAAGAATGAGGATGAGCTGCGCAAGCTCTATATCAAGGAAAATGATGAGCGGACGCTCGCCGTGGAGGCCAGCGCCGGGAAAACCGGGATCAAGATTGTCCTGATGGGGCTGGCGATTGCCATGGCCGTCGCAGCCAGCATCCACCGCGTGGTCGCCCTGACCCTGCTCGGTGCTACCCTCTTCACCGTCGCCGTCATCTTCATCACAAACTGGATCTATAACCGCAAGTTCTGAGGCAGAGCTGCGTGTTGACAAAGACACTGGCAGTATTCATCTGAATCTGAAGAGCCGGCCTGGCAGGCCGGCTCTTTTGCATGAAACGGATGGCGCGCCGCTGCACGGCGCGCAGGGTCAAAATAGCGTGTAATCCAAAAAACGATTTGGATACGAGGC
>JASGUW010000140.1 GCA_030055235.1 Bacillota bacterium | reverse complement strand
ACCCCCCCCCCCCCCCCCCCCCACCTCCACCCCCCCCCCCCCACCCCGCGGCACCACCGCAATTTCCGCCCCCCCCTGGACAAATTTTTCGCTCCAGCCCCGATTCCGGGGCACCCGCGCAATTTTTGTCCACCCCTGGAAAAGTTTTTCCGCTCCTGCCCCGATTCCG
The DNA here is from genome assembly GCA_030055235.1 of Bacillota bacterium. Taxonomy (GTDB): domain Bacteria; phylum Bacillota; class Clostridia; order Saccharofermentanales; family Fastidiosipilaceae; genus JAEZYR01. The sequence goes on along the minus strand of JASGUW010000140.1, from coordinate 6,715 downwards.
GGGCACCAGCGCAATTTTTGTCCACCTCTGGCCAGGAATCGGGGTTTGTGCCCGGTTTCGGGGCACAAACGGCTTTTTTTGGCCAGCTGTGGTCAATTTTTTCGTTCCTGCCCCGATTCCGGGGCACCAGCGCATTTTTTGTCCATCTGTGGACAAGTTTTTCTGCTCCTGCCCCGATTCCGGGGCACCAGCGCAATTTTTGTCCACCCCTGGACAAGTTTTTCTGTTCCTGCCCCGGTTTCGGGGCACCAGCGCAATTTTTGTCCACCCTTGGACAATTTTTTCGCTCCTGCCCCGATTCCGGGGCACCAGCGCAATTTTTGTCCAACTCCTGCACAAATTCTTCGATATTGCCCCGGGCCAGGCCAGGAACTTAGAAAATCAACTTTGTTGGGAGTAAGGGAAGATGCCTCAACACGAGATATTGTGAATGCTTAGAGCTATTGTAAACACTTATTCGACGTGCTTCTTTAGAACTTTGTGCATCATCAAGCCGGCACAGGGAACATAACACATCTAAAAGGAGCACTTATCATTGAATAATCGAATGAAATGCCAATGAAACGAAGGATCTATGTATGTTTTGCAAGTTCCTCATATGTATTGAAATATAATATTTGTTCAGAAGACTAGTAAGAGGGCCAAGACATATAACAGACCTTTTGACAGCCATCAGATATGTGCCGATGCCATGAACGTTATTTTCACTGTCAACAGATCTTTTTGTCAGTCCTCCTTCTCCAGGAGCTGAAACGTGTGAATTGTCAAAGTATTGTCTCTATAATGAGATGAGCATGTTAGTGATTCAAACGTTTATACTTGTCATGTCTTGACAGAAACAACTGGCTATTGGCAACAGCTTTTGCTGCTTATAACGTATTTCACTTACATGTCCATCGCCGAAGTCCATTTCATTGCAGATGCGTTTCGGTGAGCAGTTTCTGGAGGTGTCAGATGCAACGCTTCGTCCAGTATTTCCCTGCACTCCTTAGTGCCTTGCCGTGCACCGGGCGAGAGAGTAAGTTTCCCTTTCTCGCTCTGCTCTTTCTGGCCGCCGCAGTCATCCTCGTCCTGCTCTTTATCATGAGGCAGAAAAGAAAGTAGCGTCTTCAGCAGAGTCAGCAGAGTCGGCAGAGTCAGCGGCGGCAGGTGTCGAGCCACAGGTCGGGCAGGGGTGCTTGAACAGAACAGCACGTTCTTTCACAGCGTCAGATCAGCACTGCCCAACAGGATGCCTGTGCTTAGCCCGCGCTTTGCAGAAGCGCTGTGCCACTGCTTGACAAGCAGTGATTGGACTTGTAATGATTGTCAACTGCTGCCAGATCCGGTCGAAAGGATCAATAGTCATCAGCCACTGCATGTGGGCTTGTTGATGAGATTCTCCCGCAAACGGATCTGCGACTTTTTCGGCTTGCTTGCTCAAAAGCATTGAGGCAAAAAGGGTTTCCAGCAGTAATGTGTCAGAAGCCCCTGCCTGTTTTTCTGTGTCGCAGTACAAGTCAGGTATGTATCGAAAAACTTCTGCCGGCTTTGCCGGCAGGATCTCCTGGAGGGGAGTATGGGAAAGTATACTGTGCCGGCGGAAATCCGGAAAATGAAGCCTAACGGAACCATGGTCAAGCGTATCTCGGGGCACTATTACGTCTACGAATATAGCAACGTGACGGAAAACGGGAAGCGTCGCACAAAGATGGGCCGCGTGATTGGCAAAATCAAGGAGGGTGTTGGTTTTGTTCCCAACACATACTTTCTATCTCAAAATGAGATCAGCACAGTGGACTTCGGAGAATATGCCGTTGTACTGGCCAACTCCAGGAAGACACTGGAGCTTTTGAGGGCGTGCTTTCATCCGGAGGATGCCGTAAAGATCTATTGCATTGCGCTGATTCACTTCATCCAGGGTTTTACCTCTGTGAAAGACATCAAAAGCTACTTCGACATGAGCTATCTCTCACTCAAGTATCCTACTCTGAAGCTGGGTCAGGCAGCTGTGAGCAAACTGTATGACGATCTTGGCAGGCGTGGGAATTCTGTCTTCTTGATGAAACAGAAGCTGGTGGATGCCTCTTCCGGACAGATTGCCGTGTTCAGTCAGGCATTTAGCGACGTATCTCATGAGAATGACTCTTTCTGTGAAGAATATGAGTTTCCAAAACGCAAAGAATCTCAGAAGCATCTTCTCATGGCCTATGACGTGAACACCAGGATCCCACTTTTTTCCCATATCGTCGAAGCTGAATTCCCGGATGAGGTCAGTGTCCAGGATCTTCTACAGCAGGTTGAGCTGAAGGATATCCTCTTTATTATGGGCAGCGGCGTTTACAGCGAAGAAACCTTGGAGCTCTGCCAGGCGAACGGCAGCTCCTACGTAATTCGGCTGCCCCAAAAGCTCTCATCCTGCAGGAAAGCTATTCCCGGTCCGGATGCGTGTGGACGCTTTTTTTACCAGCAGGGTCAGAAAAGCACAGTCATAGAACACAAAGAAGAATGCATCGACGGCCACCGGGTTTTTGGTTTCCGGGATATTAACGAATCGATCGCCAGGCAGACAGATTATCTGTGCGAACTCCAGCAGGGGGAGACGGGTTACTCAGAGGAAGAATTCCTTGAACTGAAGGACTTGATGGGCCTTTACGTCCTGCAGACCAGCCTTCCGGAGACCAAGGCAGAGGACATCTTTCAGCTCTATCAGAAACGCCGGACGGTTGAGAGCTCTTTCAACGATTTCAGAGAGCTTCTGGACTGCCGTGCTCTCGAGCAGGAGGATTACTGTAAGCTGCAGGGCCTGGCTTTCGTGATGCTGGTCAGCGCTTTGATTCACCAGGAGTTTGCCCTGGCCTGTAAAGACCTGAAAGGGAAAAGCATTCAGGACTGTCTTCTGGAGGCCAGGATGCTGAAGGCCGGCAAACTAAGGGGCGTATGGATGGTAACGAATTGCCTTAAAAAACAGGTCGACTTATGCAATGCCCTCAACACAGAGCTGACAATTTAAGGCTGACTTTCCAGAATACAAAGTGATCTCTGAGTGCTGCCTGAGTATAGGTGAGCAATAAATCGACTTTTACATGTTTAGCCGCATAAAAGTGCAAGCCAGTGCATATAACATCGGGACCATGCAGGATTTCGCGTAAATATGCGCGAAATCCTGTATAAATCGAAAAATTGCTCACCTGTGATCTGACACCAGAAAGCCCGCCGCCTATGCCGCCCGCGAGCCCTCCGACTGCGCCTCGTACATCGCACGGTAGAGCCCGCCCGCCGCGATCAGCTCGTCGTGGCTGCCGCGCTCGGCGATACGCCCGTGATCGAGCACCAGGATCTCGTGGGCATGGCGAATGGTCGACAGGCGGTGCGCTATGATCAGCGTCGTGCGCCCTTCCTCCAGGCGGCGGATGCCGTTCTGGATCGCCAGCTCTGTCTCCGAGTCGACGTTCGCGGTCGCTTCGTCAAGCACCAGAATCCGCGGATTCCTGGCCAGTGCCCGGGCAAACGACAGCAGCTGCCGCTCGCCGGCGGAGAAGGCAGCCCCCTTCTCACGCACCGGCGTCTGCAAGCCTTCGGGCAGCCGCGCCAGGAAATCCGCCCCGCCGACATCGATCAGCGCCTGCCGTGCCTCCTCCTCCGAAATACCCTCATCGTCGAGCGTAATGTTCGACAGCAGCGTGCCGGTGAAGAGAAAGGGATCCTGCAGCACGATCGCCATCTCCTGGCGCGCTTGGCGCAGCGAGCGCCCCCTGAGCTCCTGACCGTCCACATAAATCTCCCCCTCCTGCGGACGGTAGAAGCCCAGCAGCAGGTTCATGACCGTGGACTTGCCGGAACCCGTGTGACCGACAAAGGCCAGCGTCTTCCCCGCCGGCAGTCTGAAGCTGAGCTCACGCAGGACGGTTTCATCTTTATATGCGAAGCTCACCCCACGGAACTCCACCTCTCCCGGCCGCTCGACAGCCCCATCCGCCGTCGGCTCCAGCTGATCGACCCAGGGCTCTTCGCGCAGCAGCTCGAAGATATGATCCGCAGCTCCGTTGGCGCGCTCAAGGTCACCGACACGGGTCATGGCATTGTTCATCTGGCCATAGAACTTCAGCATGTAGTCAACAAAGATATAGAGCAGGCCCACCGGTACCAGATAGCGTCCGCTGAGATGGCCGATCCCGAAGTAGAGCAGGACACCCGCGAAAACCAGGTTTTTCAGCGCATCCGTACCGTTAAAGGAGGAATAGGCGAATAGCTTGGTCATCGCGTAGCCCTGGCGGTAGACCTCATCGTTGATTTCGGAGAATTCATCATAGATGCGCTCCTCCTGGCCCAGCGCCTGCACCAGCTCCATGCCCTGAATGGTCTCGTTAAGGTTGCCGTTGAGCTCACTGAGTGCTTTGCGGTAGCGGCGGTTAAAGCGCGCCGACTTGGTGCGGAAATCATGAAAGAGCAGAGCGAGCAGCGGCAGCGGTACGAGCGCGATCAGGAAGAGACGGATGTCCAGCAGGAACAGGGCGACGAAGATGCCTGCGGCATAGATCAGCGCCGTGGCGAGCTGTGAGAGCACGACATCGTAGAGCACGCGCACGGCTTTCGTGTCGTTGGTGACGCGGGAGACCACCTGCCCGGCCGGGAGCCGGTCGAAATACGCGATCGGCAGGGTCTGCACATGGGCGAAGACATCCTCCTGCATCGCCATTGCGATGCGGTTGGCCGTGCCCTGGAAACTCAGGGTCGCCCCATAACGCAGGGCAGAGGCGGCGATGACCGTGACGAAGTAAACCGCGATGAGCGTCCAGAAGACGGTCGGGTTCAGGATGCCGCGGCCCTCGGCGAGCTGGCCGTCGACGATGTGGGCGACAAGCCAGGGACCGGCCAGGTCAGAAATGACGGCGGCAATCATAAAGGCGAAGCCCGCCACCAGCGACCGCTTCTGCCTGAAGGCATAGTGCAGCAGACGGCGCTGGCGGAAACGCACGCGCTCCCGGGTGGCCGCCCGCTCCTCGGGAGTCGGCCTGTTCTTCGCATGACTATTTTCTTCTTTATGCATGGTCAGCTTCTCCTGTCACTGCACCCAGCTGCTCGAGCTGCTGGCGCTGGAACTGTTCGGCGTACCAGCCGCCTGCCGCCATCAGCTCGCGGTGCGTGCCGCGCTCCGTGACCCGGCCATCCTCCAGGACGAGGATCAGGTCGGCGTGCATCACCGCCGAGAGACGGTGCGAGGCGATCAGGGTGGTTTTCCCGCGGCGCTCCTGGCGGATCGCGGCCAGGACGGCCTCCTCGGTATTGGCATCGACGGCCGACAGGCTGTCGTCCAGGATCAGGATGGCGGGGTCCTTCATCAGGGCTCTGGCGATCGAGATGCGCTGCTTCTGGCCGCCGGAGAGGGCGATGCCTTTCTCTCCGGCCATGGTGTCCAGGCCTGCGGGCAACTGGTCCAGGTCTTTGCCAAAATCCGCCAGACGGATCGCTTCCTCCACCGTCAGATTGCGCGCCTCCTCGTCGCGGTCGGCGCCGAGCCGGATATTGTCACGGATCGTGCGTGAAAAGAGCACATGCTGCTGCGGAACATAGCCGATCTGGCGGCGCAGGGAGGCGCGGGTCCAGGACTCGATCGGCTTACCGCCGATTGTCAGGCGGCCTGCCTCTTCCAGGGGATAGAAGCCGAGCAGCTGCTTGAGCAGACTGGTCTTGCCGCTGCCGATGCGCCCCACCACGCCGAGAGTCTGCCCCTGTTCCAGGTGGAAGCTGATGCCGTCGAGGGCCGCCCGCGGGCTGTCGGGATAGCTGAAGCGATAACTGTCCATCGCCAGGGCGCCCTGGCCGTCCCAGTCACGGGCATCCGGGCTGTCCGTGACATCCTGACGTTCATAGAGGAGCTCGTTGATGCGCTCCATTGAGGCCGAGCCCTGCTGCGAGACGTTCATGAAGTCACCGATGGCGAACATCGGCCAGGTCAGCATGCCGAGATAGAAGATGAAGGAGATCAGGCGGCCGCTGGTGAGCTCGCCGGTGGCGAGCAGTCGGGAGCCGTAGACCAGGGCGACGATGTAGCTCAGCGCGGGGACGACCTTGGACAGCGGGGTCCAGAGGGCATTGAGGCGGACGACGCGCATGACGGCCTCATAGTTGTGGCGCGCAGTGCGGGCGAAGTTTGCCTGTTCCGCCTGTTCACGGCCGTAGGCGCGGATGACACGGACGGCGGCGATGTTTTCGAGTACGTCTTCGTTCATGCGCTCGAAGGCTTCCTGCGACTCTTCGTAGCGGGTATAGAGCAGCCTGCCCAGTTTCTTCGAGGCGACGATCAGGGCGGGGAGGGGAAGGACGGCCGCCAGGGTCAACTTCCAGGAGAGGCCGATGGCCATGACCAGCAGGATCGCGAGCGGCAGCATCGTGGCGTCGAAGAGGGCCATGACGCCGAAGCCGGCCAGCTCGGAGATGCCGTCGACGTCGTTGGTCGCCTTCGCCATCAGGCTGCCGGTCGTGTGGCGGGCGAAAAAGAGCGGTGAATGCATGAGATAGCTGCGCACCAGGCGGCGGCGGGTGGTGCGGGAGATGGTGTCGCTGGCCTTGAACAGCAGCAGCTGCCAGATGTAGTTGATGCCATAGAGCAGCAGGGCCAGCAGGATCAGCAGGCCGACGTAGAGCAGGAAGCGCCCGAGTTCGATGTCGCCGTGGATGATGCGGTCAGCGAGGTAGCCGACCGCCCAGGCCGGGATGACGCCGAGGGCGGCGT
>JASGUW010000139.1 GCA_030055235.1 Bacillota bacterium | reverse complement strand
GGCTCAGCGCCGCAAGCTTCACATTCGCGAGCCGTCTCATGTCCACCCCGAACCGCCGCAGCGAGGCGCCGAAAGCCCGCGCCCCATCGGGCGAGCCGACGACAATCCACATCGCACTGCGGTCCCCGCGCCGCAGATTCCCGCGCTCCTCGAGGCGCGCCGCCAGCATCTCATCGAGATGGTTGTTGATGCGGCTGTCCGCCCGGTTCGTCACCAGCACGATCTCGTAGACCCGCGCCCCCTGCCCGGCGAGCTCCGCCGCCAGCGGATTCGCGGCCACCGCCTCCCCGGTAATCGTCCTCAGCTCGCCGTACCAGACCCGCTATGTCGGCATGCTGCCATCCTGAATCAGGGCGACGGGCGTGTGCTCTGGCATGCCCGCCTGCAGCAGGCCGGCCGTGAGCTCCGGCAGCCGCGTCACCACATGCACGAAGACCAGCGTCCCCGACAGGTTCGCCCACTGCAGGAAGCGCCCCTCTGCGCCCGAAAAGCCAGAAGTCTACCTCACCAACCCAGACTTGGCGATGTCGCTGCAACGATAAACTGATTTATCGTTCTATCGTTGCAAACGATCTGCAACGATAACGGCATCGTTGCAGAACGATCCACCAATCGTTGCAATCACCACAAAGCTCTGATGCACATCCCCAACATCAGAACGAGTCCGGCCCGCCAGAGAAAAAACCAGATCAATCCGGGCAATCCGGATCGACCCACTGAGCAAAGGCGGACGTGTGTCGCTGTCTTCGCAGAAATATGCAAAATGAATAACACACTCAGCATATGCAAAACGGCGCACATTCATGCGCCGCCTGGATCACACCTGTCTCAGCACAGCCGGCTAGCGCCGCAGCCGGCCACGATTGCGGTTCACGTCCCCGATCTGGCGCATGATGTCGGCGCGGCTCCAGCTCAGCGGCCGGCCTCGCAGCGGCAGCCCGGCCAGCAGCGCCGCTTGGTAGCTCTCCTCGTTTTCGGCGAAGACCACGAGCTTGTCGCCGTCGAGCTCCTCCGGACGGATGCCGCCCGCCGTAAGGCCGTCGACAAAGGCCTGCACCACCGTGCCGGTGCGGAAGACCATGTAATCGATGTCGTCGAGCATGTGGATCAGCGCCTGGCGGCCCGGCAGATGCGTCACCTGCTCGTAGGCCACGACCTCTTCGTAGCGGACGCCGGCCACCTGCATCACCACGCCGATCACGGGCTCACTGACCGGCCCGGTGATCGACAGCACCTGGTCGCCGTGCGTCAGGGAGTTGGCCAGCTCGGTCGCCAGCTCCTCCGGGCCACGCCGCCCGGCCACGTAGTCCGCCTGCAGCCCGATCTCCGCCAGCGCCGCCGCCGTCTCCCGGCTCAGCGCCGCGAACTTGATGTTGGCGAGCCGCCGCATGTCGACCCCGAGCCGCCGCAGGGAGGCGCCGAAGGCCCGCGCCCCATCGGCCGAGCCGACCACAATCCACATGGCGCTGCGCTCGGCACGCCGCAGATTGCCGCGCTCCTCCAGGCGCGCCGCCAGCATCTCGTCCAGGTGATTGTTGATGCGGCTGTTGGCGCGGTTCGTCACCAGCGCCAGCTCGTAGACCCGGGCCCCCTGCCCGGCCAGCTCCGTCGCCAGCGGGTCGCGCTCGCCGCCCGACTGCGCCTCGCCGTAGCTCTGGCCGCGCACCAGCGCCACCGTCCGCCCGGTCAGCGTGCCGTGGCCCGGCCACCAGGCCAGGTCTTCGCCCAGAGTCGTCACCTGCCCGACGACCAGGACCGCCGGCGGCAGCAGATTGGCGGCCACCGCCTCCTGCGTGATCGTCCCCAGCTCGCCGTACCAGACCCGCTGCGTCGGCATGCTGCCGTCCTGGATCAGGGCGACGGGCGTGCGCTCGGGCATGCCGGCCGCCAGCAGGCCGGCGGTGAGCTCCGGCAGCCGCGTCACCACCTGCACGAACACCAGCGTCCCCGACAGGTTGGCCCACTGCAGGAAGCGGCTTTCGTGGCGGATCTGCCCGCTGATCTCTGAGGCGTCCAGGATGTGGACGTCGTGGCTCCAGTCCAGGTAGGTCATGGGGATGCCTGCGAAGGCCGGTGCGGCCAGGGCCGCACTGACGCCCGGAACCAGTTCGTAGGCAATGCCGGCCTCGTGCAGGGCCATCGCCTCCTGGGCTCCACTGTCAAAGAGGAAGGGATCACCGCCCGTCAAGCGCACCACCCGCCGGCCTTCCCGTGCCAGGGCGATCAGGCGCTCGGCGACCTTCTCGTCGCCGCTCTCCAGGTAGACCTGCTCAGCCTGGGGGCTGGCATAGGGCAGCAGCGACGGTGTGCTGGCGCGGTCGTGGACGATGACGTCGGCTTCGGCCAGCAGGCGGCGCCCGCGGATCGTCATCAGGTCGGGGGAGCCCGGCCCGGCGCCGACAAAGGCGACACGGCCGAGCAGGCTCTGCACCGCCGCCCGGATCAGGTCGGGGTCGGCCTTCATGCTGCCGGCCGGCGATATCGGGCGGCGCGTCGTCTGCGGCGTCCCGGGATCGGCGCTGGCATTCATGGCCAAAAGCATCAGCTGGCCGTCCTCCACGGAGACATAGGCGGCGGCGGGCGGATCGGCGTTGGGATCGCCGTAGCCGAGCGAAAAAGCGGCCAGGGCCTCCGCCTCCAGGGTATGGCGGCTGGGCGCATGGTCGACGGCGTTGTGCAGCAGCTGGCCCAGGCGGTACTCGGCGGCGGCCACCAGCAGGACCACCTGGCCCTGGCCGGGCTGCGGCGTCATGGCGTCCAGGCTGAAGGGCGCGAAGAAGAGCTGGCCGCGGAAGCGGTCGAAGTCGCGGCTGTAGAGGTCGGCGGCGGCCACGATCGCGCCGTCGATGTCGCGCTCGGCTACGCGCTGCAATGTGGCGGCCAGGGGCGTCGTCACCCGCTGCGGGATCAGGTCGGGGCGCAGGTGGAGAAGCTGCAGCTCCTGGCGGCGGCTGCCCAGCCCGATGCGGGCCCCGGCCGCCAGGGTCGTGAAGCTTTCGCCGCGCTCCAGGACCAGCACGTCGCGGGCGTCGCGGCGCTCCATGACGGCGGCGATGTCCAGGCGGCGGTCCAGCCCCGGCTCCAGGTCGGGGAAGGAGGCGACGATGATGTCGATGCGGCCGCGCAGCAGGGCGCTGTAGAGCAGCTTATATTCTGCGCGAAGGCGGGCGCGCGGACCGAGCATCCGCGGCAGCGGGGTGTCGGCTTCCTGGGCGATCTCGTCGGTGGAGACCAGATTGTACTGGAAGTCGGGGACGCGGGCCTGGATTTTGGCGACGGCCTCGTTGGTGCGGGCCAGGTCGAGCTCGGTGCCGCAGCAGGCGACGCGGTAGATGCGGCGGTCGAAGTTATGCGTCAGGGCGACCGGGCGGACGGCGCGGCCGCTCTCCCCGGGGGCGTGGGCGACCAGGACCTCCTCCGGGTCGGAGGCCGTACAGGCTAGGCTGAGCTCGGGCTCAAAGGAGGTGTCAAGCAGCTCTTCCGGGGCTTGGTTTTCGTTTCTTGGGAAGACCAGTTTGGCGGCCGGCTGCCGGCGCCCGCCGGTAATGCGCTGGATCAGGGTCGGAGATTCGCGGTATTCATTGCCGAAAACCAGAGAGAGCAACATTTAGTATTCGATCCCCTCTCTAGCCGTGATGCCCTGCTGCCAGGGGTGTTTCTCACAGACGATGCGCGACAGATAGTCGGCGCGCTCCGCCAAGTCGGGGTCGGCCTGATGTCCGGTGAGGATCAGCTCGCAGTTTTTTGGACGCGAATCTATTAGGCGGAGGAGACCTTCACGATCGAGCAGACCGAGGTCGAGCGCCGTGCCGACTTCATCCAGGATCAGGGCGTCGAACTGTGCTGCTTTGAGGTCTGCGGCCGCCCGGTGGATGGCGTCGTCGTGGAGCTGGCGGGTCTGCTCTTTTTCGGACTCCGACAGGGTCCAGCTGAAGCCGCGGCCGATCAGGCCGGCGCGGACTTCGGCCCCCTCCATGGCGGCCAGGAGGCGCATTTCGCCTGAATGTCCGTCTTTCAGAAACTGCAGGATGAGGACGCGGCGGCCGCTGGCCAGCAGGCGCAGGGCCAGGCCGGCGGCGGCGCTGGTCTTCCCCTTGCCGTCGCCGTAGTAATAGTGGACGAGGCCCGGAGGCGGCAGCTGTGTTTCCCTGCCGCGCGGCATCAGTCGGCCTCCGCGGCGGCGAAGAGCCGGACCAGATGCACCAGCATCAGCTGGCTGCGCCAGAAGGCGTCGATGTCGAGGTATTCATAGCGGCCGTGGGCGTTGCCGCCGCCGGTGAAGAGGTTGGGACAGGGCAGGCCACGGGCCGATAGCTGGGCGCCGTCGGTGCCGCCGCGGATCGGCAGCTCGAGCGGTTGGACGCCGGCCAGGTGCATGGCGCTGCGGGCCCGTTCCACCAGCTCGGGATGGCGGCTGACATGCTCGACCATGTTGCGGTACTGTTCGCGCAGGCGGACTTCTGCTACGGTTTCGCCAAACTCATCATTGAGTGCCTGGGCGACGGTCAGGAGGCGGGCTTTGCGTGCCTCAAAATTCTTGGCGTCAAAGTCGCGGATGATGTAGTCCAGTGTGCAGGTCTCTACCGTGCCGTTGATGCCGAGGAGGTGCCAGAAGCCTTGGCGGTCCTCCGTGTGCTCCGGGGTCTGGCGCTCGTCGAAGGCCAGGCTGAAGCGGCGGGCCAGCAGGATGGCGTTGCGCATGCGGTCCTTCGCCCTGCCGGGATGGACCGAGCGGCCGTGGATGGTGACGTGGGCCGCGATGGTGACGTGGGCCGCGGCGGCGTTGAAGTTTTCGATCTCGAGCTCGCCGGCTGCTCCGCCGTCCAGGGTGTAGGCAACGTCGGCGCCAAAGGCGGTGATGTCGAAGCGTTCGGCGCCGCGGCCGATCTCTTCGTCGGGGGTGAAGCCGATGGCGAGCGCGGGGTGGGGCAGCCCGGGGTTCTGGGCCAGGACGTCGACGAGGCCCAGGATGGCGGCGATGCCGGCCTTGTCGTCGGCGCCGAGCAGGGTCGTGCCGTCGGTGACCACCAGGTCGTGGCCGACGAGCTCGGCGAGCTGCGGGAAGACGGCTTCTGTGAGGTGGACGGGTGGCGTGGCGGGGTCGGCGGCGACGGCGGCATGGTTCAGGAGGACGGGCGTGCCGTCGTAGCGGACGATGTGGGCGCCTGTTGCCTGGCCGCCGAGCTCCGTGGCCGTGTCGAGGTGGGCGATGAGCCCGAGGGTCGGGGCATCGGGGTGGGCATGGCGGGCGGGGATCGTGGCGAAGACGTAGCCGTTGGCGTCCTGTGTTGCCGTCACACCGAGTTCGGCGAGTTCGTTGACGAGCAGGCGGCCCAGCTCAAGCTGGCCGGGCGAGGAGGGGAAGTGACCGGCGGCGGCCGCCTCTTCGTCGGCCTGGGTGTCGATCGCGACATAGCGCAGAAAGCGGTCGAGAGCACTGGCGGAGGGCGCCTCCAGACCCTGCTCATGGAGCCAGATGTGAAGTGGCGAAGTCAGATCTGCCATCTCGAAGTTTCCTCAATTCTAGAAACAGGCGGCTTTTCGGGGGTGCCAGGGACTGTCTTCCGCGAGACGCACGAATACAGAAGGCACGACAGGCTATTCCAGCTCGCGTGCCGACGTGGGCGTTCGATATGGGTATCAGTAACTGGGCAAGTGCGACGGGTGGGGCGTCGGGCCGGGCCGTCGGGATTGCGCCTGATTGCAGTTTTATTACAATCATATCACAAGATCTTGTAGTGCCAATCTCCCAAGCCACCGCTTATAGTGTCTGAAGTGCCTGATATCAGGGGCTTTCAGCGTTTTTCTCCGGCGCCGCTACGGGGAAAGAAAAATGTTGCCAAATTGTAAACAATCCTGCCGCCGCTCCACTATATTCATTTATTAATGGCTGTATTCATTCGTACCTGACAGTGGCTGATTGCAGTGACTGATAGTCGATGACTACTACGACTGACGATGTTTCCCTGGCAGTGGCCTGGCATGAGTTGATGCTGGATGCTTGGCAGTGGTCTGGCGGTGATTAGCTGGCTGCAGTTGACGGCGTGTGGCTGACCGTAGTTGATGGTGAGTGGCTGGCAGGAGCTGATGGTAAACAAAGCCGTGCCTGCCGGGAAGTTCTGCACTGCATTTGCTGCAGGCTTTTCGTTTTGAAAATGAATGGAAGAGCATGCGGCGGCGGCGGGGCGGCGGCGGAGGCGGAGGTGGCGGAGGCGGAGGCAGAGACGGCGGCGAAGGCTTACATGACGAAAAAGGAGGCTCACGGGTATGCAAGCGGAAGACCACTTGTACTGGAGAAGATGATTAGAAGATGATTTTTTGAATAGAAGACTATCTAAAGCGTCGACTGTGAGGGCTTTAGAATGCCTGCCACGCCAAGGGCTATGTATCGAGCGCGGTGCGATGGTTGGGTGCAGTGCATTCCAGGCTGGTACCGTGTGCAGAATATGCGCTCTGGACGGATTCGGAGCACTCCGGACGAGCTGGAGGTGGCCAGAACGTAAAAATTGCTCACTAATAGGGTGCTATCGTTAAGGATTTAAACGAATAGTAGAGATGGCACGGATAGATCGTCTTTGACATTGGCAAGGTGTACAGATCTGGCAAAAAGAGAGCAACTCACGTAACCCCGTGGTGCGCGGAGATTGGTATTAATTGGAATATTTCTATTGCTGCACACCTCATTCTTAATGACCCCAACAAATGCATCGTAATAGAGCCGTCCACATCATTGCTTTCAGATCGGGCAACAAGTACCCACGATGAGGTGGAGTCTGGAACCAGGCTAAGGAAATGGCAGCCGTGGACAAAAAATCGGAACTCTTGCCCGATTCTGTGAGCACAAACACGTTTTTGACCACCCTTGGTCGTTTTTTCCCTTTTCAGGGCATAGCACAAGTGTCGCCCGTACGACTGCTTTCTATTGATTCGTTTGCCGCCGCTTTATGATCAAAAAAAGAAAGCGGCGGTGCAGACCGCCAGTTGGAGTTAATAGGTGTGGTCATTTTTTCGTTCCTGTCCCGATTCCGGGGCATCAGCGCATTTTTTGTCCGCCCTTGGACAAGCTTTTCTGCTCCTGCCCGATTCTGTGGGCACAAACGCCCTTTTTTGGCCAGACGTGGTC
>JASGUW010000138.1 GCA_030055235.1 Bacillota bacterium | reverse complement strand
CGCCGATAGTTCGCCTGAGCCAGACGTAGAAGAAATCGGAGAGAGCGGCATAACCGATATTATCGTAGTAGGGCGGGTCGGTGCTGACCAGCAGGCCGCGGGTATCGTTCCAAGCGCCGGCGGCATCTATTTGATTTGCGGATCCCACTTCTATATTTTGAACCGGAATTCTTTCCAACGCAGCTGCTGTCAATTCGACTGCGTTGTGCCAGCAAATGGCCTTTTCTCCAAGTAGATTTGCCTCTGCAAAATCCCAAACCATGGGAATTGCCTGACGCGTAAAGAGATGCATCTGTTGCTGACCGCTTGGTTTCCAAGTGCTGAGACCACAATTAAAGTCCGCACATCGGTCAAGCGCCAGCGCCAGGAACGTGATGATTGCCCTGGCGTAATCATCGGCTTCCGCATCCGAAAATCCAGCCCTACGAGCATCCGTGAGTACATCCGGGCGGACATCCTTCACCAGATCGCTCAGAGTCACCATCGCAGTGAGTTGGCGAGGTGCAAAGAACTGCCAGTGTTTGACTAATCCGTAAGCCTGAACCCGAAAGCCAAGAGCCTGTTCTGGAAGGTCTGTGTCAGGATACTTGTCTGGTTTTGCAGCGACGACCGACTTCAGTTGTTGATCATCCACCGAAAGGTAAGTGCGACCCCGATGTACTTCGGCCACAACCGCGATCATTCTGTGCTTGATACATCCCAAGGCGCCTTGCTCACGGATATAGGCGAAGGGGATTGGAGTATCGGTGAATATGCACTTGAATCCTCCTCGGCCTACTTTGGTTCCTGCCGAAATTTTAGAACGATCAGAGGGTTTACCAGTCCTCACTTCAAAGCGATAGGCACCTTCATTTACATCAACGATGGGCTCCAGCCAGGCTTCGCTGCCCTTCTTCGACGACAGCCAATAAGTGCTAATAAGCGGTACATACGCGCCTTGAGCCGCCGGGTTCGGGCTGGGCACCGTCCTCGCCCACAGCCATGCAATTACGTTCGCCTCCTCCCCCCCGCATTCCTCGGGCAACTTGACCTTTGGGTAGAGATGGCCGATCTTTTCGATGGCCCGTTGGCGAATCAGGTCTCCATAGTAGCGAACGTCCTCGGCAAGCCCCGCCGCCCCTGGCCACTCGGTGTTGCGCAGATCATTGCCCTGCACTTCTGAGTTCAGCGGCGGGCGGTCCAGCCAGCGAGGAACAAGTTCCAGGTTGCATTTGTTGAGCAGCACCGCCACCGGGTTGAGGTCGGCGGCGTGGGCCTCGAAGCCAAGCCGAGCAGCCTCCAGCGGGATGGAGCCTCCGCCGGCAAAGGGGTCAAGCGCCGGAGGCAGCTTCCCGCCCACGTTTTTGAGCATCTCCTCCCGCGCTTTGGCGTACACCTCCGGCTGCTCATGCAACCTCTTCTGCATCAGTTCCCGGATGATGGCAAACAGTCGCTCCCGCTCGGCATTCTGCGCTTCCTCACTTGGAAACTTTCCGGGATGGGACGACGGGTCGTCCACCACTGATGCAAAGAGCACCGCCCGTGCCGTGGGCAGCGGCAGCCTGGCCCACCATTGATGAATGCCCTTGGGATGGGGCCCGATGCCCGGCATCTTGTCGTAGGCCGACGCATCGTTGATCTCCGGCAACGGCAACGCGACTTCGATCAACTTTTTCGATAGTGTCATTCGATGACCTCCCAGTAACCGCCCTTGGCCGGACCAACGCGCCGCAGTCGGCCGTGCGACTTTAGTTTCGCAATTTGCTTGAGTACCGCGCGTTTGGTGATGCCAAGCGCCTCACCCAGGGATTCGGCGCTTACCACGGCATCTTGCCGTATCAGTTCGATGATTCGATCCTCTGTTTTCGGTGAACTAATCGGTGAACTTTTTGCTGAATCGGCCGCAAGATTCAATTCGTTGACAGGCTTTCGGTAAACTGTTGCGGTCATCTGAAACAGACGGGGGGAGTTCATCGATGCTCGTCTTCCTGAAGTCCGTCATCGCGGGGGTCCTCCTTTGTTTATCAGCTCCGGCAACCGGTAATTGACGCTAGTAACGCCGAAGTCGGGCTCCCGGCCGAAGGGCTCCCGCACGTAGGTGATGTCCACCACCTGCCTGTCTCCTGCCTGCGCCCCGGCGGACAGGTCGACCTGCACAATCGCCAGAATGAACTGATCCGGCTTGTTCAGCGCGGTCAAGATCTCGTTCTTGGTTACGGTGACGCTATCGGCCCCCTGCACGCGCCCCTTCACCTCAATGAAGCGGAGCTGCGACTCACCCGCC
Source organism: Bacillota bacterium (assembly GCA_030055235.1). GTDB lineage: Bacteria > Bacillota > Clostridia > Saccharofermentanales > Fastidiosipilaceae > JAEZYR01. The sequence goes on along the minus strand of JASGUW010000138.1, from coordinate 651 downwards.
GGGTCGCGGGATTCGATGTCGTAGCCGCACTTGTCGGCCGCCACATCGCGGGGCAGAAAGCCGAGCCTTTTTTCGGCTGCAATCACCGCCTCCATGGCAAGCATTTCGACATATCTGGTCTCCCTGGTCTGCAGCGTGGTGGTTTGCCCTCCGTTCAGTTTCATAAGAAGCCCTGCCGGGACGATAAGGGCGCCGCCGATGATGTTCGGCGGAAGCGGCGAAATGCGCCGTTCCTGCCGAAGGTCCTCCATTCGCCTCCGGAGTCGCATGGTCAGCTCGTCGGCCCGCCGGCGGGCCCGGCCGGAGTTGATAGTTGCATTGACCCAGCCCGCCAGTTACTGTTGTTTGAGCTGCTCCGCCCGATGGTCCCAGTGGGTGATCTCCGCTGTAAGCCTTGCTTTGACTGCGGCCATGGTCTTGTCAATCATCTGCTCTTTGCGGCCCTTGACCTCCTGCAGGTGGGAGGGCACAAGGTTTCGGACGGCGTAGTCGAGGGCGCGAGATTCGATTTCGTTGCGAAGCCAGGCGGGCTCTTCCATATGCCGGATCAGGGTCAGTTCCGTGTCAGTGGGCGGGCGGTAGTCGAGGTATGGCGCATATCCGGCGCCCCGAACATCGCCGGAGGCGGTCACCTCCGCGAACTGAACCTGG
>JASGUW010000137.1 GCA_030055235.1 Bacillota bacterium | reverse complement strand
CAGAATCGGGATCTTAGTGGTCAAAATAGCCTGCTATCCAAATCGTTTTTTGGATTCCACGCTGTTTTGACCAGAATCAGGGCTTCTGTGGTCAAAGTAGCCTGGTATCCAAATCGTTTTTTGGATTACACGCCGTTTTGACCAGAATCGGGGTCTTAGTGGTCAAAATAGCCTGCTATCCAAATTCTTTTTTGGATTACACGCCGTTTTGACCAGAATCAGGCCTTCCGTGGTCAAAGTAGCCTGCTATCCAAATCGTTTTTTGGATTCCACGCTGTTTTGACCAGAATCAGGGCTTCCGTGGTCAAAGTAGCCTGATATCCAAATCGTTTTTTGGATTACACGTTGTTTTGACCCTGCGCACCGTGCAGCGGCGCGCGCGAGCGATCCATTGCATACTCGACTCATTTCCCGAATCACCGCTTTCCCGCTTCCAGTGACTTCCAGAACACTGCTCCAAAGTCAGCAAAACACTATCTGCACGCCTTTTTCAGGTGGCATGGAGAAGGCAAACTTTCCTCTAAAGCTGTTGAAACGTGATGAGTGCCAGCATGGCGCAAAAAGCCTCTGGGCACCACATAAAAAGCGCTTCACTGCAGCCGTCTCAGGCATTTGAGCCTCTGAAGGCACTGTCGCCGCCCGATCCTCATATCTTATTCCTTCTTCAAGCCTGTAACTAAAATCGATATGAGCTGCCTGGAGATTCACCGGCGGTCTGGAGATTAACCCTATCGAGTCTGTTATAGAAAAGAATCAAACGATAAGAGCTGCCCGCTTCATTCAAAACTTAAGCAGCACGCTTCTCAGGTTCCGGTGCTGCGGTCTTCACTTGTCATACGGCATCGCACCGCCGCCCAAAATCCGTTATCATAAGGCAGCCTATAAAGCGTTCACTGCCAACTAGCGAAAAGGAGATCTGCCAATGGTAAAGGTGATCATCGGGCCTCAGGGAAGCGGAAAAACCGGCCGTCTCATCGATGCTGTCAACCAGTACGCAGGTGATGAGGCGGCCAAAGTTGTTTTAATCGAACATGGCCGCAGACTCGACCGTGTCGTCAGCCATCGCATACGCCTTGTTGAGATCACAGAATATCCGATAAACGGTTATGACAGCCTGCTTGGCTTTGTCGGTGGCCTTTGCGCGATGGATTACGATCTGACCGACATCTATATCGACAGCCTGTTCAAGGTAGCCGGTTCGGACGATCTGGACGAAGCAGCCTGCTTTCTGGAACAGCTCGAGGTCTTCTCCGAAGCCCACGACGTAGACATTCATCTCATCATCAGCATGCGTGAAGAGGATGTCCCCGAAGTGCTGCATTCCTTTGAGCACGGAGAGCTTTGACAGCCCTCCGGGCAACAGGAAATCATTCAGAACCTTTCACAGCTAAGCACCAGAGGCGCCGGGCCGCTGGCTTTTTGCCTGCCACCAGCGTCATCATGTAAAGGTTGGAAGCAACGATTCTAAGGAGTGCCCTTCATGGCGATCATCAAGGAATTCAAAGAGTTCATCATGCGCGGCAATGTCATCGACATGGCCGTCGGCGTTGTTGTCGGCACTGCCTTTAAGACGATTGCCGACAGTCTGGTAGCCGACATCATCATGCCCCCTCTGGGCTATCTGCTGGCCGGCGTTGACTTTTCGCACATTCGTACTGTTCTGCAGCCGGCTACGGCCGACAGTCCGGAAGTCGCCATTCTCTGGGGGAACTTCCTGTCGGCAGTTCTCAACTTTCTGGTCATAGCCATGGTCATTTTCCTGGTCGTCAAGGGAATCAACACCATGCGCAGCACGCTGGATCGCCGCCTGGCGGCAGAAGCGGAGGCTGAAGCTGAGGCAGCGGAGCCGGCCGCCCCGAGCGAGGTCGAACTGCTCCAGGAGATTCTGGACGAACTCAGGGCCGGACGCTGAGCAAACATCACCATCAACCCTAGGAGGTAGAGTATTTAAATATGTCATACGTTTTGTCTTTGCTGGTCGAAAATAAAGCCGGCGTCCTGTCGCGGGTCAGCAATCTCTTTGCCCGCCGCGGCTTCAATATCAAGAGTCTGGCAGTCGGCGAAACCAATTTGCCCGAGCTGTCGCGCATTACCATTACGGTTGATGTCGAAGCCTGGCAGATGGTCCAGATCCGCAAGCAGCTCTACAAAATGCCCGACGTGCTCATGGTTCGTCAGCTCAAGGAAGGTGAGCATATCGCCCGCGAGCTGGTTTTTATCAAAGTTGCCTGCAATTCCGCCCGCCGCGGCGAAGTGATCCAGATTGTCGACATCTTCCGCGCGCACATCGTCGATGTCTCAGCTGACAGCCTGACTATCGAGATGACCGGCAACGCCGAAAAAATCCGCGCCCTGACCGACCTGCTCGTCCCCTATGGCATTCTGGAACTCGTGCGCACCGGCACAATTGCCATAGAGCGCGGTCTGGATCGCATGAATATCGACGAACTCAGTCGTCCCCGCGAAGCGGATGCAGATGAAGACGAAGCCTGGCACCAGGTGCCGGCTATCTCCGATCCGCTGCCCTGAAACAGGGAACGGGACGAACCAAAGACTCGAAGGAGGAACGCTATATGAAACGAATCTACCGCGAAGCCGACTGCGCCACCGGCGCTCTTGACGGCCGCACCATCGCCATTCTGGGCTACGGCAGTCAGGGGCATGCCCATGCCCTGAACCTGAAGGAATCGGGCTACGATGTCATCGTCGGTCTCTATGAGGGGTCCCGCTCTCTGGAGCGCGCCCGTGCGGCCGGCCTGAAAGCCACGGTGACGGCCGAAGCCGTCAAGGCCGCCGATGTCGTCATGGTTCTGCTGCCGGACGAGCGCCAGCGCGAAGTCTATGAAAACGACATCCGCCCGTATCTGCGCGAAGGCCAGGCGCTTGCCTTTGCCCACGGCTTCAACATCCACTATCAGGCTATTGTGCCGCCGGCCGACGTCGACGTCTTCATGATCGCGCCCAAGGGCCCCGGCCACACCGTACGCAGCGAGTTTCTCGCCGGCCGCGGCGTCCCCGCCCTCTTCGCCGTCTATCAGGACTATACCGGCCAGGCCCAGAGCCGCGCCTTCGCCTACGGTGCCGGCATCGGCTCCGCCCGCGCCGGCCTGCTTGAGACAACGTTCCGCGAAGAGACCGAAACCGACCTCTTCGGTGAACAGGCTGTCCTCTGCGGCGGCGTCACCGAGCTAATGAAGGCGGGTTTTGAGATCCTGACCGAAGCCGGCTACGACCCCGAAAACGCCTACTACGAGTGCGTCCATGAGATGAAGCTGATCGTTGACCTGATCTATGAAGGCGGCCTGGCCCGCATGCGCGACTCCATCTCGAACACCGCCGAATACGGCGACTACCAGACCGGCCGCCGCATCATCACCGAAGCGACCCGGCAGGAGATGCGCCAGATTCTCAGGGAGATCCAGGACGGCACCTTCGCCTCCAAGTGGATGCAGGAATGTGCCACCGGCCAGCTCTCTCTGAAGGCCCGCCGCCGTCTGGAGGCCCGCCACCCGGCGGAGACCATTGGCAGCGAACTGCGCAGCCTGATGTCCTGGCACAATAAGGACTAAACCCCAAAAGGGGTCCGGGGCTTAAGCAATGGGCGAAACGGACTACGCGGAGCTGGGCGATCAGGTATCAAACCAGATCATCATTCTCCATATCGTCCAGCAGCTGCCGGGCATCACCCGTGATGAACTGATGCAGCTGGTGCTCGGCACGCTCTATATGGATTACTTCTCCTTTGGCATCCTGACGGAGCGTCTGGTTGAGGACGGTCTTTTATACATTGGCAGGCGAAAGAACGAACCGCTGACCGACGCGGCCGGCCGGGCGCTCGAGCGCTGTGACCTGACCGAGCGCGGCCTGGAGGTCCATGAGGCGCTGATCTCCAGGCTTCCGCTGCCGGTACGCCGCCACCTGGGCGAGCTGCTGCGTCTGAAACTGGCCGAGCGTGGCGACAGTGAGTCCGTCATCGCCGCCTATCGTCCGGATGAGGACGGCCGTTTTCTGGTCACGCTCGCCCTGCACGAGAATATCGTCCCCCTGATCGAGGTCTCTCTGAGGGTACCGGATGAGCACATGGCCAGATCATCGATCCGGCGCTGGCGTGAGCATTACCTGGAGATCTACCCTCTGCTGCTGCGCGAGCTGATCTACGGCGATAACCACGGCAAAGCGGACTGACATTCACAATCCCGAACACGGACGAAGCGCCGGGTCCCCTGGGGAGCCCGGCGCTTTAGCTTCGCAAAAATACACTTCTTAGTCGAGGACATCCTCCATGGCATCGAGCTTGTCGGCGAGCTCGGCGGCATAGGCGGCGATCCTGGCCTCATCCTCCTGGGTCGGCAGGCCCTCTACCAGCAGAGGCGAGAGACGTTCGGCTCGCAGGTTGGCGGTCAGGGCATTGATGGTCTCAGCTGCCTTGGTCTGCCAGCCCCAGGAGTTGATCACGCCGAGGTAGCGCAGGCCCGGCTTGAGGGCATTCATCAGGACGGCGAGATAGGCGGCGGCCGGGTGGGGGCCGCCAAGCACGGTGGGCGTCGCGATGAGGGCGGCGGCGGCGGTCACCATATCATCAATGAGCTGACCGGATTCGAGCATCAGGTCGGCGGGGTCATCGACAAGATTGCGGCAGACTACCGAGATGCCGCGGCGGGCGAGTTCAACGGCCAGTTTCTCGACAATGCGATGGGTGGAGCCATGCATGCTGACATAGCCGATGATGACAGCGCGGCTCTTGGCGGAACCGGTCCAGCGCTCATAGCGGCTCAGGATGAAGTCGGGATCGTACCAGATCTGGCCGTGGGAGGGGGCGATCATGGCGGGGTTGAGGGCGCGGACCTGTTTGGTGAAACGGGCCACCGGCGTCGAGAAGGGCATCATGATCTCTGAGAAGTAGGCGCGGGCGGCCTGACGCAGTTCGGTCGAGTTGGTGGCAAAGACGTTGTCGGGACGGGCGTAATGGGCGCCGAAGAGATCGCTGCTGAAGAGAATGCGGTCCTCCTCCAGCCAGTACATGGTGTTGTCCGGCCAGTGGGCGAAGGGGATCGGGTGGCAGACCAGGGTCTTTCCGCCAAGCTCAAGGCGGTCGCCGGCCTTCAGGATCTGGAAACGGTCGGCAGCAATGTGCAGATGTGTCTCCATCAGTCCGGCTACCTTCGCGGTGCCGACGAGCCGGGCTTCGGGGAAGCGCTCGAGCAGCATTCTGGTGCTGCCGGAGTGGTCCTGCTCGGTGTGCAGATTGACGATGTAGTCAAGTCGCTTGATGCCCGCCTCTTCGAGGTTGGCAAAAAGAACAGAGGCCTTGACCTCATCGACGGGATCGAGCAGGGCGGTGGCATCCGTGCCCTGGACCACGTAACTGTTATAGCTCGTGCCGTGTACGGTGGGCATCAGGGCGTCAAAGAGACGGCGTTCGGGGTGGCTGGCGCCGACTTCCAAAACACCGGGAGAGATGGTCTGAACTGCCATATTGGGGGATCTCCTCCATAATCTAAGGGGTCAGGCGGACGGGAGCTGCTGCTGGCCGGCGGAAGGTTTTAGGGCTGCCCGGGCCTGTCCCTGCTTTTCTTTCGAGCGCTGCCGGCTCGAAATCGCATTATACAAAAACACCCGGCTCCAGAGTGTAACGGAACCGGGTGTTTTACCGCATTCCAGGAAGCGGCATCAGGCGGGGCTGAACTGATCCTTCGTTACGCCGCAGAGCGGGCAGACCCAGTCTTCGGGCAGGTCAGCAAAGGCGGTGCCGGGCTCAATGCCGTTGTCGGGATCGCCGACTTCGGGATCGTAGACATAGCCACAGAGATCACAAACGTACTGCTGCATGATTTGTCTCCTCCTTTTTTACTATTTGTGTTTCAGCTTGTGCACGTAGCACTCGAGTGACAATACCACATGCGGCATGGCCGCAACAAGCGCTCAGCGCGGCAGAATGATGCCGTTGCCTTCCAGGTGCAGCTCCTCCGAGCGGCGATAGAGCACAAAGCGATGGCCGATCACCTGGACGACGTCGGCGTTCAGGGCGGCGGCGAGCTCCTCCGCCAGGGGGCGGACATCGCCGGCCAGCGGACGGCCGACCTGCACCTTCAGCAGTTCATGGGCGACGAGATACTCGTCCGCCTGGCGAATGAGCGGGCCGGAAAGCCCCTCCTTCCCGATCTGCAGGGCAGGGCTGCGGTTTTGTGCCAGAGAGCGCAGGAAAGCGCGTTGTTTGGCTGTCAGCATCGTTTTTCCTCCGGATTCAGGGAATGTAGTCGAACTCGACATCGTCGATGCGCACCGTCTCACCTTCGACGATGCCGGCATCTTCAAGGGCATCAATCACGCCGCGACGGCGCAGCTGGCGCTGGAAATAGTGCAGTGACTCACTGTCGCTGAAATTGATCTGGCCCATGAGTTCCTCCACGCCACCACCACGGACAACGAAGACTCCGTCCTCCAGCGTCACTTCCAGCGCTTCCTCTGTGTAGCGATAGATGCGATGCTCTTCGGGCTCCTGGGCGGTCAGCACGGTCGGCGGCAGCTGGTTCACCGTCCGGACCACGGCGGCTACGAGCTCAGGGACACCTTCATGGATCGGCGCGGAGATCGGATAGATCGTCTCGTGGCCCCGCTCCTTCATCGCCGCGGCAAAGGCAGCCACCTGCTCCGGTGTCGCCAGGTCGATCTTGTTCGCCACGACGAGCTCCGGCCGCTCCGCCAGAGCGGCGTCGTAGCTCTCCAGCTCCCTGCGGATCTGCTCGTAGTCGGCAACGGGGTCACGACCTTCGCTTCCCGAAACATCAACTACATGCAGCAGCAGGCGGGTGCGCTCAATATGGCGCAGGAAATCGTGGCCCAGGCCAACCCCCTGGGCTGCGCCCTCAATGAGGCCAGGAATGTCAGCCAGCACGATCTGGCGTTCGTCCAGCGGGCGTCCGGCCCGGCCGCCATAGGAGAGGATGCCAAGTCCCGGTGTGAGCGTAGTAAAGGGGTAGTTCGCAATCTTCGGGCGTGCTTCGGTGATGACCGCAAGCAGGGTCGACTTCCCGACATTGGGGAAGCCCACCAGGCCGACATCGGCCAGCAGCTTCAGCTCCAGTTCGAGGGTCAGTTCTTCGCCGGGGCGGCCGGGACGGGCAAAGTTCGGCGCCCGCCGCACCGCATTGGCAAAATGGACATTGCCGCGTCCGCCGCGCCCGCCCAGCGCCACAATCTGACTTTGTCCGTCGACCGTCATGTCGGCTATCAGGCGGCCGTCGGCCGCGTCGTGGACGAGGCAGCCAACCGGAACGCGGATGACGAGATCGGAGCCCGCCTTTCCGGCCATTTTCTTTTTGCCCCCACGCTCCCCATGTTCCGCCTGATAGCTGCGACGATAACGAAAATCCTGCAGCGTCACGAGGCGCTGATCCGCAAGCAGGATGACATCGCCGCCCTTCCCGCCATCACCGCCGTCAGGGCCGCCGTAGGGCACATACTTTTCGGCGCGGAAGCTGACCGCCCCGTCGCCGCCCTTCCCGGCCGCCACTTCGATCGTCGCCCGGTCGATAAACATCGTGTCGCGTCTCCTATCCTTCGCAGCGACCCAAAAAAGGCCCGGCTGGCAGCCGAGCCCTCTCAGGTCTCAAACTTGAAAGCCGGGGCCGCTCAGGCCGTCTGGCTCTCCAGCGGCAGAATCGATACCTGTTTGCGCTTCTTGTCCAGGCGCCCGAAGCTCACCCGACCGTCAACCATGGCGAAGAGGGTGTCATCCTTCCCGCGGCCGACATTCGACCCCGGATGGATTTTCGTCCCGCGCTGCCGCACCAGAATGCTGCCGGCCGAGACGGTCTGGCCGTCGCCACACTTCGTTCCCAGGCGCTTGGCCCGCGAATCCCGGCCGTTCTTCGAACTGCCGACACCCTTTTTCTGTGCCAGAAGCTGCAGATCTACCTTAATCATGACCTATAACCTCCGTCTCTTCAAAGCATTATAGCGTTTC
>JASGUW010000136.1 GCA_030055235.1 Bacillota bacterium | reverse complement strand
GTTTTTGGCCAGCTGTGGCCAATTTTTTCGCTCCTGCCCGGATTTCGGGGCACCAGCGCAATTTTTGTCCACCCCTGGACAGTTTTTTCTTTCCTGCCCCGTGTGTGGGGCACCAGCGGCATTTTTGTCCAGCTGTGGCCAATTTTTTCGTTCCTGCCCGGATTTCGGGGCACCTGCGCATTTTTTGACCACCCGTGGTCAATTTTTTCGTTCCTGCCCCAATTTCGGGGCACCAGCGCAATTTTTGTCCACCCCTGGCCAGAAATCGGGGTTTGTACCCGATTTCGGGGCACAAACGATCTTTTTTGGCCAAGCTGCTGTTGGGGTGCACCGCCATCCACCATCACCCCGGCGTGCGCCGTCACCCCCCGCGCACGCCGTCCAGCGCCTGCAGCAGGCGCCGCTTATAGCCAAGATATGCGGCGCTGGTGGCGAAGTCCTCGCCTTCCGCCGCGTCAGGACGGCGGATCTCAAACTCCGCCCGGATGGAAGCGGGGCTGCCGCCCAGAATCAGGATGCGATCGGACAGATATATCGCCTCATCAATGTCGTGGGTGATGAGCAGCGTTGTCAGGCCGAGTTCGCCGCGTTTCCCCTGAAACCAGCCGTGCAGCTGCCGTCGGGTCAGGGCGTCCAGAGCAGAGAACGGCTCGTCGAGCAGCATGGCGGCGCCCGACACCAGCCAGGTGCGCAGCAGAGCCGCACGCTGGGCCATGCCGCCGGACAGCTCGGCCGGATAGAGCATCTGGGTTCCCTCCAGGCCAAAGTCGGCGAAGTGCTGCGCCGCCTCCGCCCGCGCCCGGGCCCGCGGCAGCCCCCGCAGCACGAGCGGCAGCGCAACGTTATCCACCACCCGCAGGTGCCGCAGCAGCAGATCTTTCTGCAGCATGTAGGCGATCTCTCCCGTCCGTCCGGTGATCTCGCGCCCTTCCAGCCAGACGGAACCTGCATCCGGACGCAGCAGCCCCGAGATGACATGGAAGAGCGTGGTCTTCCCGCTGCCGCTGAGGCCGAGCAGGGAGACCAGTTCACCGCGCTCCAGCGTCAGGCTGACATTCTCCAGAATCGCCCTTTCTCCATAGGCAACGCTGATCCCCCGCACCTCCAGAGCCGGCGTCTCTGAAACTGGCGTCCCCAGGGCCGGCACCAGCTCATTCCGGGAGGTAGTCATTGCTGAATCCCGCGCCCGGCGGCAGCTGCCGGGCGATGAGGCCCTCCTCCGCCAGCCAGGCATAGAAGGCGTCCCAGCGCTCCGCCTCGATCCAGCCCCAGCGGGGTGCGTCGGCAATATAGCGATCGCTGAGCCAGACCTGGCTCGCCCTGACCAGTTCGGGATCCAGCTCAGGCGCATGGCGCAGCAGAATTTCGGCGGCTTCCTCCGGGTCCCGGATCGCGTCCTCATAGCCGCGGCGCGTGGCTCTCAGGAAGGCACGGACAAAGTCCGGCTCCTGCCGGAGCCGCTCCTCGTTCGTGATGAGGACGGGCGTGTAGTAGTCGAAGACGGGATTGATGTCGGCAAAGGCAAAATAGCTGTGGTCAATCCCTTTGACATCCAGCGCGATCCCGTCCCAGGCATAGAAAATCCAGACGGCATCGACCAGTGTCTCCAGGCTCGTCACGATGTCGCTGACGGTTGTCGGAATCCACTCCACCCTGCCGGGATCGCCGCCGTCGGCACGGATGACATTTTCCATCATGGCGCGCTCGACCGGCAGATCCCAGGTCGCATAGCGCCGCCCCTCAAGCTCGGCTGGGCGCCCGATCCCGGAAGACGCAAGCGCGACAATCCCGGAGCTGTTGTGGTTGACCAGGGCAGCGACGGCCAGCAGCGGCAGCGGCTGTGAACCTGCCAGTGCCGGCGCCAGATAGTCCTGGAAGGAGACGCCAAAGTCGGCCCGCCCGGCGGCCACCAGCGCCTCCGCCCCGTCCTCGGGAGGCTGCTCTATTTCCAGCGCGATCCCCTCTTCGCGGTAATAGCCCTTTTCCAGAGCGACATAGACACCGCTGTGATTGGTGTTCGGTGTCCAGTCCAGAACCAGAATGCTTTTACGCAAAGGCAGATCCGTCGACCGCTCTGCCTCCCGGCTCTCCCGCCCGGTCGGCGTCCCGGCGCAGCCCGTTGCCGACAGAAGAAGCAAAACCAGCAGCAGCCAGATCAGGCAGCCGCGCAGCCACGGACGCGTGCTTTGCAAACTTCGCATACGTTTTTTCATAGATCTCTCCTACTCTACCCGCCGTTATTCAGCCAGGCATCCTCGCCGGCTGCGGCGGCCGACCCACGCCTCTCCCAGGGCATCAGCAGCCGCTGCAGCAGTTTGACCAGGCCCAGGAGGCCCAGGCTCAAAACCGATATCAGTACGATGACGGCAAACATGCGGTCAAAGGCGAAGGACTTGCGCACCCGGGTCATGTAGACGCCCAGTCCCTCACTCCCGCCCAGCCACTCCGCGATAACGGCGCCGACCAGGGCGTAGGAGGTCGACACCCGCAGTGCGCTGAAGAAGGCGCCCAGGCTCGACGGCCAGACCACCGCACGGAAGACCATGAAGTCGTCCGCCCCCATGGCGCGCAGCAGGCGGATCTCGTCGGGATCTACCGCGGCGAAGGCGCCCAGCAGGCTGACGGTCATGGGGAAAAAGGTCACGATGAAGATCAGGACGACCTTGGGCAGGATGCCGTAGCCGAGCCAGAGCACCAGCAGTGGTGCGATGGCCACCGTCGGCACCGTCTGTGACAGGAGCAGCAGCGGATACAAAAGCTCCCGCAGCAGGCGGCTGCGGTGCATCACGACGGCCAGGAAAAAGCCCAGGACTACACCCGCCGCCAGGCCCAGGCCCGCCTCAAGCAGGGTCGTCCTCAGGTGCCGCAGGAGCAGCAGGCGATCCTGATAGAGGGCGAGCGCAATGTCGGCGGGCGAAGGCAGCAGGAAGCGCGGCACCAGGCCCAGGCCGGACACCAGCTGCCAGACAGCCAGCAGCAGAATCCCGGCCAGCCAGGGCACCAGGCGCCAGAAGGGGCTAGTGGCGGTGCTTCGCGGTCTTTTCATCGATACCGAGCAGCCCCCCGCCGGGGGCATAGTGGATCTTGACATAGGACAGCAAAGACCCGGCCCCTGCCGCGATCGCCGTCTCCAGGCAACGCCGCAGCAGTTCCATCAGCTCATCGAAGTCGCCCTCCACCGTTGTCTCAAAAGCGCCGACCTCATAGTGCAGACCGCTCGCCGCGATTTCCAGAATGACCCGGTCCACGACGGCCAGCAGCGCCTCCCGCTCCCTGGTCTCCGGCAGCACCTGAATGGCCAGCGACGCATTCACCTTCTTCATCTTCCCAAAAAGCTCCCCATTTGAATTTTCGACAAGAAAAAACCTCCGCCATGACACGGGCAGAGGCTCCACGAGCAAAGCAGATATCCCTACGCCGGCATGATCCGTACAGGTTCTACGGGTCTGAACCGCATTCTGGTCCACTCTCAGCCGGGTCTGCCCCGACTCCCCTCTTGTCCGGACCATCATACACGATTTCACCCGCAGTTAACAAATCGCGGCCGCGCCGCAGCAGACCCGGGGCGAAATCCGCCAGCAGGCGGTCAACAGCCTGGTGTTGGGGCCAAGCGGCAGGAACATCCTGGGCAGCGGCTATCATATCTGCGAAGCTCAGCTGGGCACCGACACCCAGCGGCTCCAGACGACTCATCGTGATGCCGATGAGGCGCAGGGGCAGATCAACGAGTTCTTCCTGAGCCTGAAAGAGTTCCGTGGCCGCGCGATAGATCTCAGGGGCCGTATGGATCGGCAGCGGCAGGCTGCGCTGTCTGGTCGTGGTCTCAAAGCTGCTGCTGCGGTAGATCAGCTTGATGGTTCCGGCAGCCTGCTGCTGTTCTTCAAGCCGCCTGGAGACCTCTTCCGCCAGCTCCCGCAACAGCGGCGCGGCCTCTGCCAGACCCAGAAGATCCGTTGCCGTCGTGCGCATCGCCCCGATCGAGCGGGCCGGCTCCTGCTCGCTCTCGAGCTCCACCTGATCACTATCCTCCCCACGGGCGGCCAGGCTCAGCTCACTGCCGTGGCGGCCAAAGAGCCCAAAGAGCGTCTGGGGATCCATCTGGGCCAGGTCGCCGATCGTGTGGATCGCCAGCCGGTGCAGGCGCTCGGCCAGTACGGGTCCGACAAAGAGCATGCGCTCCACCGGCAGCGGCCACAAAAGCCGGCGGTAGTTCTCCCGGCTGATGACGGTGACGGCATCCGGTTTGCGGTAGTCGGAGCCGAGCTTCGCAAAAGTCAAAGTAAAGGAGACACCTACGGACACGGTCAGCCCGAGCTCTGCGTGTACAACATGGCGTATCTCATGGGCGATCCGGACCGCCTCCGCCAGCGACAGGTTCTCCAGGCCGATCCAGCATTCATCCAGACCCATCGAGCGCAGCCGCTCCGAGTAGCGGCGGTAGATCGCCATGGCCCGTTCCGAGGCCTCCTGATAGAGCGCCCGCTGCGGCGGCAGGACAACCGCCGAAGGACACTTGCGCAGGGCGTCGACCAGGGGCTCTCCGGTCTGCACGGAACTGCGCTTGGCGATGTCGTTTTTGGCCAGCACAACACCGCGCCGCTTGGCAATGTCGCCACCTACAATCACGGCGCGCCCCGCCAGATCCGGACGTTCCAGGAGCTCGACGGAGGCAAAGAAGTTGTTCATGTCCACATGCAGGACCCAGCGCTCTGCTGTCATACGTCCATGATAAGGGATGGCTCTTTCGTGATGAGCAAGTCCGCGTGAATTCTGAAGATGCGTGAACGCAAAAGGCACATCGGATCCGGCCCCTAGAGTCCGTTACCGCGCCATATTTCAGGTATCATCGTACAAGCCGGCAGCTGGGGCAGCAGCCTTTCAAGTAAAGACACTGCCTGTGCTCTTCTGCCAGGGCAGACGAAGAAGACCCTTAAGATAGGCATCGCCTGCAGGAGAGAAACACGTGAGAACAAAAGTCCCCCTTATGGACGGCTGGCGCTTTGTCAGACAGGCCGCCTCCGCCGCCGCTGCCGCTACTGACACAAGCGGTGAAGCCGTCTCACTGCCGCATACCTGGAATGCCCGGGACGGCCAGGATGGCGGCAATGACTATTACCGCGGCCGCTGCTGGTACATCCGCGATCTTGTCGTGCCGGAAACGGATGGGGAAATCTATCTGGAAATTCACGGTGCGGCGCTCATGTCCACTGTGTACCTGAACGGAGAAGAACTTGGCTCACATGAAGGCGGCTTTTCCACCTGGAGAGTCAGGCTGACAGATGTTCTGCGGGCGGAGAATCAGCTGATCATTGCCGTCGATAACAGTAACAACGACAGGGTCTATCCACAGATGGCGGACTTCACCTTTTATGGTGGTCTCTACCGCGGAGTCAATCTGCTCCTGGTGCCGCGGGAGCATTTCGCTCTGGACTACGCGGGGACGCCGGGGATAAAGGTCACGCCGACAGTCGATCTGGAGACGAAAAGCGCCCTGGTGCGTGTGGAAACCTGGCAGAACGCAGACCAGGTTACGCTGACGGTGGACGGCCGCAGTCAGACAGTGGCTGTGGTAAACGGCCATGCCGCCGCTGATTTCCTGCTGACGGACGTCAGGCTCTGGGACGGACTCGACGACCCCTGGCTCTACACGGCCACGGCCAGCCTCCCAGGCGGCGACGAGATCGCGACCCGTTTTGGCTGCCGTCATTTCGCCGTCGATCCCGGGCGGGGTTTTCTGCTCAACGGCAGGAGCTATCCCCTGCGCGGTGTCTGCCGCCATCAGGACTGGAAGGACTTAGGCAACGCCCTGACGCCCGATGAGCACCGGCGGGACATGGCCCTCATCCGGGAGATCGGCGCCAACACGCTGCGCCTGGCCCACTACCAGCACGCCCAGGAATTCTACGATCTCTGCGACGAAAACGGCATCGTTGTCTGGGCGGAGATCCCCTACATCACGATGCACATGAAAAACGGACGAGAAAACACCCTCACCCAGATGCGCGATCTCATTGTCCAGAACTACAATCACCCCTCGATCGTCTGCTGGGGCCTGTCAAACGAGATCACTGCAGCCAGTCTGGTCCATGAGGACCTGCTGGATAACCATCGTCTTCTGCATGAGCTCTGCCAGCGCCTGGATCCGACACGCTTGACCAGCATCGCCCACGTCTTCACGCTGGAGACCCATTCCCCGCTTCTAGAGATCCCGGACCTCAACAGCTACAACCTCTATTTCGGCTGGTATGTCGGCGAAATGGAGCAGACGGATGCCTTCTTCGACGAATTTCACCGCCAATACCCCGGGCGGGCGATCGGCTGCTCTGAATACGGCGCCGACGCCAATCCGGCCTACCAGAGTCCTGTGCCGGAGAGGGGCGACTACACGGAATCCTATCAGGCGCTCTATCACGAGCACATGCTCCGGATGATCGAGGAGCGGCCCTGGCTCTGGGCGACCCATGTCTGGAACATGTTCGACTTCGCCGCAGATGCGCGCGACGAGGGCGGCAAGCATGGTCGCAATCAAAAAGGGCTGGTCAGCTTTGATCGCCGGCTGAAGAAGGACGCCTTCTATCTTTACAAGTCCGCCTGGAACAAAGAGCCGATGATCCACATTACCGGCCGCCGCTACATGGATCGCCACGAGGACATAAGTGAAATCAAGGTCTATTCCAACGCCCCTGCGGTGGCGCTCTATGTGGATGGCAATCATGTGGGCACGCAGTCGGGCAGCAGGATCTTCCGCTTTCAGCTTCGCCTCAACGGCGAGCATGAAATTGTAGCCAGGGCCGGCAGCCTCAGCGACAGGATACGGGTGCGGAAGGTTTCACAGCCCAACCCCGACTACATTTTCCATAAGGAACATGATGTCGCCAATTGGTTTGACAACGACGAACTGGACCGCGACTACTTCAGTGTTGCGGACAGCTTCGGAGAACTTAGAAGACACCCTGAAGGCCGCGCCATCATCGATCTCCTGATTGCCAAGGTTGCTGCCTCCAAGGGTGAGATGGTCGAGCGCGCGATCCAGAACCCCAATCTTTTGCGCATGCTCGACAGGATGAGCCTCATCAGCATGATCCAGATGGCGGGCGGTGTTAAGGAAGAGAGCATCAGGCAGCTGAACCGCATCCTGCAACGGGTGAAGAAAGCCTGATGCGCCGGGGAAGATCCAGGCTATCCTGCAGCTTGGCGCCTGGATCTGGGCGCCTGGGTCTGGGCGTTTGAGGGCTAGCAAAAACATCCGACCAGCTCGTTTTCCGACCAGCTCGTTTTCGTGTCCATGCCTTTCGCTTCGCTCAAGGCACAAAAACGATATGAAGCGTCGGCGACGAAGGCTCTGATAGTGTTTGTTTATGTTATGGGTTTTTCCAAATGATTTTTTCATTCCCATTTAATTTGGAGAACGACTACGGTGTCTAACACGTTTCATGATTCAGATCCATAGCTCATGCTTGGAAGTGTTTTCTACGCCTGCCCGATTCCGGGACACCAGCAAATTTTTTACCTCCTGGTCAATTTTTCCGATATTGCCCGATGCGTGGGGCAATCTCGGCTGTTTTGTCCACCCCGTGGTCAAAAACTTCGATATTGCCCGCAGCGCGGGGCAATCGCGGCGTGGTTGGCCCCCCCCTGGGCCAACCCGTC
>JASGUW010000135.1 GCA_030055235.1 Bacillota bacterium | reverse complement strand
CCTCAGACTGATGAGTAAACCCCGGATTTCAGCGCGCTATGAGAAGAATCGGACCAATTATCTTGCTCTGCTCCATCAGGCATGCATACCTATTTTGGTTATATTCACTATTTAAAAACACGCCCTAAGAGGTCGGCAGGCAAGGGGAAAAAGCAGCGTACGGATATCTGATGGTCAAAACAGCGTGAAATGGCAAAAACGATGAACGATGAGCCATTTCAGCCTATCTTGACCACTTAAGGCCGGTTTCTGGTCAAAACAGCGCGGAATCCAAAAAACCATTTGGATTGCAGCCTACTTTGACCACAGGAGGCCTGATTCTGGCCAAAATAGCGTGGAATCCAAAAAATGATTTGGATTACAGGCTACTTTGACCACAGAAGCCCTGTTTCTGGTCAAAACAGCGTGGAATCCAAAAAATGATTTGGATATCAGGCTACTTTGACCACGGAAGCCCTGTTTCTGGTCAAAACAGCGTCTAATCCAAAAAACGATTTGGATTTCAGGCTACTTTGACCACGGGAGGCCTGATTCTGGCCAAAAAAGCGTCTAATCCAAAAAACGATTTGGATTTCAGGCTACTTTGACCACAGGAGGCCTGTTTCTGGTCAAAACAGCGTGTAATCCAAAAAACGATTTGGATACCAAGCTACTTTGACCACGAGAGATTCGCGCAGGATCGTAACACCTTTCATCTTACTTGTTCAGGGCAAGAGCGAGCCCGGCCCACCCCCCGTACCATTAAAAAACGCGCCAATCATCCTCGCCGCTCGCTCTCCTATCGCATTCCATTCACATTCCGGCGATTTATGAGGCTTATCGCATGCAAGCAATTGGAGGAGCGATCTTCAAAATACTTAAATGTAAGCTGTGCTAAAACAGCGGTGTCTCAGGTGTTTCAAGGAAGAGCTAAAAAGGCTTTTGCCAAAGTCCCTACAGAATTGGCGTACCCCCGCAGCGGGGCAACGGAGACGGCGGATCCAGTTGCCTTGGCGAAACTGCTGGCTTCGGTAGAGCTGCAGGCTTAGCAGAGTGGAAATGAAAGGGAAATACAGTCGGCCAGACTGGGTTCGGGCGGCGAAGTGGCGGGCATGGTAGAGAGATGGCAAGCAGATAGTAGATACAAATAGTATCTAACGTAGATTGTCTACGGAGCGACCCTGCCCGTGGTTATTTTTTCGTCGAATCCAAAATCCTGTTTGAAATCACGCAAAGCAGAGCACAGGAAGAACGGTAGATGGTCAAAACAGCGCGTAATGGCAAATTCGATTGCCACTTAAGCCCATCTTGACCACTGAAGGCCCGATTCTGGTCAAAACAGCGCGTAATGGCAAATTCGATTGCCATTACAGCCTATCTTGACCTCTGAAGGAGCCACGCACGCCGCTATACGGTGTGCAGACCGCAGCGCCGTGCGCTGCTTGTCTGGATCACTTCAGAATAACCCTGAAAGTGCCAGATCGTGCCTGTCAGCCTCGTCGCTCGCTGTCCTATCGCATATCATTCACATTCCGGCAATTTGTGTAACTCATCGTACGCAGGCAGTTGGGGGAGCGATCTTCAAAAAAGCTCGAATGCACGCTGTGCTAAACTTCGGTGTTGCTGGTGTTTGAGAAAGGGAGCGGAAAAGAGGTTTTACTTGCCCCAACAGATATGATATGCGCCCTACAGGACTTTCTGTCTTGACACAAAAGGAAAGCCGACATGCGTATAAAGCATTGCGCACAAGTCGATTTTCTTCCTACTGCATACTCTGCCCGGAGCGCCGCTCACTCTGATCCTGTCAGGCCCCGGGGAGCTGCCATGAGTCAGAAACTCAGCGTGGACGCCGGCACTTCAAGTCTTTTGAATGTTCGTTTTCTTTCTTCATACTGCGGCAGGCATATGCAAACAACATCACCTGGATTTCAGATTACATGGCAAATGGAAAACGGCCGAAACGCACGTTTTCAAGGCGTTTCGGCCGTTTCTTACGGCATAGGCCGGAAAGAGGCAAAGGCCTCTACGGTTTTGGCAGGACCGTAATTGTCTTCGTCGCGGTCAGCATTCTGCCCGTCGCATCATAGACATCGACGCACAGCGTGTAGGTGTCAGGCGTAACCGGTGTCCAGGGGTAGACGTTTGCGTAAACAGGCGTTCTCCTGAAGTTCGCCCGCGCGCCGTTGGAGCGCAGGACATAGAACTGATACCTGTAGGGAGCTGTTCCTCCCTCACCCCGGGCAGCCAGATTGATTGTCTGGCCAAGGGTATAGGTATCCGACCAGCCGGCGCGGAAGACGGCTATCTCAAAGGAACCTGGTTTAACCGTAATCGTCTTCTCCTGAGTTACCTTTTTCCCTGTCGCATCATAGACGTCGACGCCCAGCGTATACTTGTCAGCGTTAACCGGTATCCAGGGATAGATGTTCGACGAAACCGGCGATCTCCTGAAGTTCACCCGTGCGCCGTTGGAGCGCAGGACATAGAACTGGTACTTGTAGGGAGCTGTTCCTCCCTCGCCCCGGGCAGCCAGATCGATCGTGTCTCCCAGCTCATAGGTATCTGACCAGCCGGCGCGGAACACGGCTATCGATAAGGGTGGGGCTTCAGGTGCTTTAACCGTAATCGTCTTCTCCTTAGTTACCTTCTGCCCTGTCGCATCGTAGACGTCGACGCCCAGCGTGTACGTGTCGGGGGTAACCGGTGTCCAGGGATAGATGTTCGACGAAACCGGCGTTCTCCTGAAGTTCACCCGTGCTCCGTTGGAGCGCAGGACATAGAACTGATACTTATAGGGTTCGATTCCCCCCTCGCCCCGGGCAGCCAGATTGATCGTGTCCCCCAGTTCATAGACATTCAACCAGCCGGTGCGGAAGACGGCTACCCGAAGCCCCTCCGTAATCCATACGGCTGTGAACGTGACGTTGGCATTCACTGCAACGGCTGTGCCGGGCGCATACAGCTTGTCCGCGTCGTCTTTCCAGCCACCAAGCAGATATCCATCTTTATGTATAGCGTCCCGGTTCGGCAGAGGATATTTGGATCCCTTGGACCAGGTTTGCGGTGGGACATCATCCGTCCATGTACCACCTGCCGGGTTAAACGTCACGCTGATCTCTTCGGCCCAGACCGCCGTAAACGCCATGTTGTTGTCCGTCACAACAATCACTTCACCTGGTTCATGGATCCTGCCGGCCGCATCTCTCCAGCCGGCAAGCACAAGATTGGGTTTTTCTATCTGGTGCCGATCGGGCAGGGTATAGCGCGATCCCTTCGACCATTCCTGGTAATAGTTGTACATATACCCGATAAAGAGTCCACCGGCAGGATTAAGAAGTATACCTGCAGGTTCTACCCAGATGGCCGTGAAGGTCATGTCCTCATTGACAACAGGCTCTTCTCCGGGCTCATATTCTTTTCCGGAACTGTCTCTCCAGCCACCGAGCATCCAGCCACGCTTGAAGACAAAGAACCTGTCCGGCAGAAGGAAGGTAGAGCCTTTGGCCACGACACTCATACGAAAGTAAGGCCCGTACTCGAACTCACCGCCGGCCGGATCGAGTGTGACCGTAAGCGGATCTGCCCAGACCGCCGTAAAGGTCATATCTTCCGTCGCGACTATTAATTCATCTGGCTCATATGCTCTGTTTAAAGCATCTTTCCAGCCAAGAAGCCTCTGACCCATTTTTGAAATGTAATAGCCAGGCAGCCAATGCTCCTCTCCGAGTACCAGGTAAAGCTCATGATCGCCGGCATCCGGATTCCACTCACCACCGGCCAGATCAAAGGAGATGACAATCGGCTCTGCCCAGACGGCCGTAAAAGTGACGTCCTGGGTCACCAGAACCCAGTCGTTGGGCTCATGCTCTGTACCCGCAGCATCCCGCCAGGCTCTGAGCCTAAAACCATCTCTTATAATGGTGTCGCGCTTAGGCAGAAGATACTCCGTCCAGGGAGAATACTCCATGGTCTGATCACCGTAATACGGATCCCACCAGCCGCCTGCCGTATCAAAGGATATGGTGACCGGCTCTTCCCAGATTGCCGTGAGCGTCATGTCTCCCGTCACAACGATGGATTCGTAGGGCAGATACCTGATATCGGCCGCAGATCTCCAGCCGCTAAGTTCAAAACCCGTCTTTGACACATCATATCGACCCGGAAGCTTCAGCTCTTCGCCCGGAATGCTTTCCGTCTCCCAGTCTTCCGAAAACCACTCGCCACCGGCAAGGTCAAGTGAGACGTTTACCGGCTCTGCCCAGATCGCCGTGTAGGTCGTGCTTTCGGTCATGGTGACCCATTCACCAGGCCGATACTTCTCATTGGCAGAATCCTTCCAGCCTGAAAGAAGATAGCCGGCCCGTGTAAGAGTCCCTTCCCGTGGCAGGTTCTGTATCTGCCCGGGAGCCCAGATCTGCGGCTCAGCGAAATGTGCGTATTCCGCATCCCAGTCACCGCCGGCGGCGTCAAAGTTCACAGTTAACGGCGCTGTCCAGACCGCAGTAAATACCGCATCCTCCATCACGATAATGTGTCTGCCCGGTGGATACTCTCTGTTTGAAGCATCTCTCCAGCCTCCAAGAGCATAGCCTTCTTTCGTAACGACATAACCCGGCAAAATACACCATTCTCCGGGAAGTGCTTTATCCGGTTGATTATCATATTCCGGAATCCATTCACCGCCTGCAGGATCATAAGAAATCGTGAGAAATTTTGTCCAGACTGCGGTAAATGTCATATTTCTGTTCGCTACAAGCCTCGTACTGGGCTGATACTCCCTGTTGTCAGTATCTTTCCAGCAATACAAGGCATAGCCTACCCTTGAAGTGGCAAACCCGTTTGGCAGCTGATACTCCGTCCCGATTTCCACTTTAATCTCAGGATCGCCATACTCCGGACCCCAGACTCCGCCGGCTGGATCAAACGTTATGGTCACAAGTTCGGCCCAGACCGCGGTAAAGGTCACGTAATCGATTGCTGTGATCAACGCGCCTGGCTGATGCTCCTCGTCCGATGTGCTGTCTCTCCAGGCAACAAGCACGAAACCGTCCTTATGCGCCACTGTTTTGTCCGGCAGAACGATGTTAGAGCCCCTTTGACAGGCCATCACTGGTTCAAAGCCCGGATCCCAGGTCCCGCCATCCGGCTCAAAAGTAATGGTTACCACGCCGATCGCCTGCATCCCCATCTGCGTGTCTGGAGTCTGGGCTGCATCAAGCGGATCCTCTGCCACCGTTGCATCGTTTTCCACTGAGCTTTCAGATGCAGATTCGCTCCCTGTGTCTTCCGGAGCCGCTGCTTCTTCCGCAGGTGGAGCAGACTGGGCATCGTCATCCGCCAGAGGCTCATTGCCGGGCACATCACCACTTTCTGTGCTGCCGGATGTGCCTGTATCAAGCGGGTCTTCCGGCTGTTCGGAAAGCTCGCCTTCTGTCGTTTCCTGAGCGGCCGGGTCATCGGGGACATCCTCGGGAACTGTATCGCTTTCAGCTTCTTCCTGCGTTTCAGCTTCGGAAACATCCAGATTCACTGATTCATCCGGATTCACTGATTCTGCAGGCTCATCGTTCAGATGGGAGTTTTCAAGTGCTCTCACCTGCCTGCCCGCACCATGTACTGTCAGGCAGCTGCACAACAGAACCAGCACCAGAAAGCACGCCGTTGCCTTTCTTAACCTTGACTTCAACCTACGCCTCCTTCTTTCATGCTATTGCGCTGTGGTCCGTTTCTTCGATCATAGATTCATATTTAGAAACGCCTTTACAAATCCTATTTATTATACACAACTCATTTGTTCACTTTGCCTAAATCGCAAAACCCTGGCTTGTCAGGCTGAAGTGCACTGCGCATTAAGCTGCTGATGTCAATCCTGTCGGCGCTGCTCACCTGAGATTGAGGACGTATACCTGAGGACGCGACAGAAGGCTCCTGGCCTGTGAAACACATTTCAAACGATAAAATGGCGATGAGCAAATGGCTGTATTCTGTGCTGGCAGGGATAGCAGAAAGCATTTTGGCTGTCCATGCCAGTTTGAGTACCAAAGGCCCGGAAGACAAAAAGGAAGTAAAGACATGACTAAGATCAGCGCGGTCATCTTTGACTGGGCGGGAACCACGGTCGACTATGGTTCCTTCGCACCGATTGATGCATTTATGAAAGCCTTTAAGCGCCATGGGATTGAGCCCACTCTGGATGAAGTCAGGCAGCCCATGGGTCTGGCCAAAAGGGAGCATGTGAGAAGCATGCTGGCGACACAGCGTCTCTCCCTGGAATGGCTGCGGATTCATGGCAGAGCCTTTTCTGAGGAAGATGTGGAGGCGATCTATCGGGAAAGCGAGCGGCAGCTGCTGGCACTGCTCCCCCGCTATGCCGAGCCCAAGCCCCATGTCGTGGAGACAATCCAGGAACTAAGAGCAGGAGGCATCAAAATCGGCTCCACAACAGGCTACACCGCCCAAATGATGGAAATCGTGCTGCCTGAAGCCGCTCGGGCCGGCTACAGTCCCGATGCCTGCTTTACACCCGACGCGACGGAGCAGCTGGGCAGGCCCTGGCCGTTCATGATCTTCGCGAACATGAAAAAGCTGCGGATTCTTTCCGTCGCCGAGGTTCTGAAGGTTGGCGACACGATTGCCGACATCAAAGAGGGGCAAAACGCCGGTGTGGTGACGGTAGGCGTTCTGGAGGGGAGCTCTCTCATGGGCCTGACGGAAGAGGAATACCAGGCGCTCTCCCCGAGCGAGCGGGATGAGGCCAGGGCAGGGGTCAGGGCGCTGTACCAGGCCCACGGAGCCGATCATGTCATCAATAATATGAGCGAGCTGCCGGCCCTGATCAGGAAATTGGAAGCCGCGCCGGCCGGGGGCTGCGGGGGCTGAGCCATGCGGCAGGAGATCATCGTTTCGACCGCAGTCGGGGAGCAGTTGAGCCGCATCTTCGCGCAGCATGGCGTGCGAAAGCCGCTTCTGGTCCTGGATGCCGCCTTTCCTTTTCTGGCGACGAAAGAGGAATACCTCAGCCTGCCGCTCCCATACGTTATCTTCGACACATTCACGCCGAATCCTCTGTATGAAGAAGTTGCCGCGGGCGTTGCCGTCTTTCGCAAACATCATTGTGACGCGATTCTGGCCATTGGCGGGGGCAGTGCCATCGATGTGGCCAAATGCATCAAGCTCTACTCCGGGCTTGATGAGACGAGGTTGTATCTGGAACAGGAATATCGGGCCAATGACGTTCTGCTGCTCGCCATTCCGACCACCGCCGGTACCGGCAGTGAATCCACCCGCTATGCAGTCATTTATTATCAAGGCGAAAAACAGTCCGTCACCCATGAGAGCATTGTGCCCCGTTATGCGCTGCTCGACTGGCGCAATCTTGTCACGCTGCCTCTGTACCAAAAGAAGTGCACGATGCTGGATGCCTTCTGCCAGAGTATTGAATCCTGCTGGTCTGTCCACCGCACGGCAGAAAGCCAGACGCATGCCCGGGCGGCGCTGGACCTGATTCTGGACAACATGGATGCCTATCTGGACAATCGGGACGATGCCAACCGCAATGTCTTGATTGCCGCCAACCTGGCCGGCCGGGCCATCAACCTGGCCCAGACCACGGCCGCCCATGCCATGAGCTACCGGATTACGTCACTCTATGCCGTGCCACATGGGAGGGCCGCCTTTATCTGCCTGCCCTTCGTCTGGGAATACATGTGGCAAGTGGTCGATCATGAGGCCGGGGCCGGGGGCGAAGCGGGGGGCGGGGCTGGGACTGGGCAGCTGCGGGCGCTTTTTTCTGACCTGGCGCGGCACTTGAGATCGAGTGATGTCCCCCAGGCCATCCGCTTCATCCATGAACTTGACGAGCGACTTTTCGCAACGGACAGGCTGCGTTTTGACAGGAACGACATCCCGCAGCTTGTAGCCTCCGTCAATCCTACCCGCCTAAGGAACAATCCCATTCCGCTTTCAGAAGACGTGTTGACGGAGCTCTACCGCGCGATTGTGCAGAAGTATTCCTGAGGCGCTTTTTCCCTGGCTTGCCTGTTGCTCCGGCTTGTCCGCCGCCCTGACTTATCTGCTGCCCGGGGTCTGTGCGTCAGCTCCCGGGCGCCTCTTCATCCTCCCCGGACGGTCCGGTATCCGGCAGGTCAAGGGCCTCCCGGGCGGCCTCCACGACCTCCGGGCGGGCCAGACCGTAGTTTGCACGCTTAAGCAGCTGCAGCGAAAGGACAACAAAAAGGGCGACCACAAGGCCAACCAGTATGAGGTTGCGGGCGAACACCCACATGCTGGCTTTTAGCGGCAGGAAGGCGATGAGCAGCAGCAGAGCCAGCGCCAGCAGATTGAGAATGCCGCGCGCCCGGCGCCAGGCCGGTGCGGGCTCGATCTCGTGGCCGCAGTGGCGGCAGGTGAAAAAGAGGCTCATGGAGAAGATCGCGCGCAGCGGCAGCAGCGGCTCGTGAGTGCAGCCGCCTGGGGAGCGGCGCGGGGGAGCGGATGGCGGCATATTACTTCGCCTCCTCAAGAATCGCGACAATGTCGCCGTTCTGCTTGTGAATGGAGCGGGACGGCACATAGCGGCGCACGGAGCTCAGCGGGTAGACGCGGCTGCCGGGTCCCAGAACGGTGCCGGGATTGAGCACGCTATTTGAGCCGACATCCGCCCCGTCGCCCAAGATGGCACCGAGCTTTTTGAGCTGACTGTCGATTGTATCGCCCAGACCCTGAATGCGCACCGTACGGCCGTCCGTGCGGACATTCGAGCAGATGACGCCGGCGCCCAGATGGGCGCGCCAACCGAGGATGGAGTCGCCGACATAGTTGAAATGGGGCACCTGAACCTGGTCGAAGAGGATGCAGTTTTTGAGTTCGGTGGAATTGCCGACGACGCAGTCACGGCCGACGAGAACGCTGCCGCGTACGTAGGCGCCGGGACGCAGCTCGGTGCCCGGGCCGATGATGGCGGGGCCATGGAGCGTCACGGTCGCCGGAACGTCGACGCCGCGGGCCACCCAGACCTCCGGGGCGAGCTCGACCCAGTCGGCGGTGGGGAGGCCGCTGCCGATGCTGCGGATCAGGTCGGCCAGGCGAGGCAGCAGCATCCAGACCGCTTCGCAGTCGGCCAGCGCCGGACCGGCGAGGGAATGTTCGAGTGTGAATAGTGTTTGGGGCTTGAGTTCAGGAAGCATGGGCTCCTCCTCTGTGGGGCCATCATTGGTCGCTTTGGGGGCCTTGAGTGGCCGCCGGATTCGCTTTATTGTACCGAAGTGTTTGGACGGTGGGCGATCGACTGCCGACTGGTTTTCACAGGACAGCGGGAAACGGTCTGGCGGCGGTTGGGCGGCGGAGAGCGGCGGTTGGACAGCGGTCGGGCAGCGGCTGGGCGGTGGAGAGCGGCGGTTGGACAGCAAATAGGGAAATATCGAAGAATTTGCTCAGGGGGGTGGACAAAAAACGCGCTGGTGCCCCGAAAACGGGCAGGAGCGAAAAAATTGTCCAAGGGTGGACAAAAAAGGCCGTTTGTGCCCCGAAAACGGGCACAAACCCCGATTTCTGGCCAAGGGTGGACAAAAAACGCGCTCGTGCCCCGAAATCCGGGCAGGAAATATTGAATCAAAAACGTATTAGATGCTGTAGTCGTCCTCCAAGTTAAGGACAGCAGAAATCAAGCGTTTGCAAACCACCAAAACTGGCATTAGGCAGAGCCTTCATCGCCAACGATTCATACCGTTTAGTGTTTTGAACGAAGCGAAGGGCATGGATGCTAATCATGAACATCCCTGTCAATCACTCTGGCGAAAGCTTGAAATCTTGCACACACAACAAATGAAAATGAACAAAACGGGCCGCGGCTGCCCGCGACCCGTCGTTTTCACTGCTATAAAGTGCAGAAATCATCTGCACTAAGCTATCCACACAGAAAGCGCCTGCACCAGGCCGGCCTCACATCCGGTCGGCCGCAGCCGCGCCGGCCAGCCGGCCCACAGCCGACCTGCGCGCCGACCCGCTAATCCTCGTCGAAGTAGACGGGCCTGCCGGTCTCGGCCGAAGTGTAAATCGCCTCCAGAATCCGCGTCACCACCAGAGCCTGCTCCGGCAGGACCACAGGATCGATATCCTTCTCGATCGCCTCATAGAACAGCCGCGCCTCGCGCTCGTAGGGCTTCTCCTTGTCACCGCCCTCAAAGAACGCCACACCACCGGCCTTCAGGTCCGGGATAAACTCGTACATACGACTGTAGCGCTCGCCGTTGATGCGCAGGCCATCGTGGAAATCCGCCCCCGCCTTAGTCCCGGCCAGCACGCACTTCGCCTCATGGTAATCCAGCACATTCAGCGCCCAGGCCGACTCCAGGATGATGGTCGCGCCATTCTTCATCCGAATAAAGCCAAAGGCAGAATCCTCAACCGTGAACTCCTTCGGATCCCAGGGCCCAAAAATATTCGCCGAGTTCTCGTTGTCGCCAAGCTTGCGATAGGTCGTGCCCACCACATAATCGACATCGTAGTTATCCATCTCCCACAGCGTCAGGTCCAGCGCGTGCGTACCGATATCGATCAACGGACCGCCACCCTGCGCCTCGGCATCCAGAAAGACACCCCAGGTCGGCACGCCACGACGCCGCAGCGCCTCCGCCCTGGCAAAGTAAATCTCACCCAGATCGCCGTTTTCAATCATGGTTTTCAGATACTGGCATTCCGGCTTATGGCGCGACTGGTAGCCGACCGTCAGCTTCTTCCCGCTGCGCCTGGCCGCCTCGACCATCTTCTTCGCCTCAGCATAGGTCTTCGCCATCGGTTTCTCGCACATAACATGCTTGCCGGCATCCAGACTGTCGACCGTGATGAACGAATGCTCGCGGTTCGGCGTCAGCACGTGAACGACATCGACCGTCGCATCATTCACAACATCCCGATAATCCTCGGTCACCTGAGCACCCTCGGCACCATACTCGGCACAGAGCTGTTCGGCCCGCTCACGGATGATGTCGCAGAACCACACGACCTCCACATTGCCCAGCCGCGCCAGCGCCGGCAGGTGCTTCTGACGGGCTATGCCGCCACAGCCGACAATACCAACGCGATACACCCTTTTTTCTGCCATCTAAAAATGCTCCTTAATAATCATTTCTGCGAAAGCCCCCTCGAGCCCGCCGCCCCCCTATGCCTCCGGCCAGAGAGCCCGGATCTTGCCCGCTGCTTCGGCAAGCTCCTCGTAGGGATCGCCCCGGAAACCCTCCTGCTCGACGATCACGCCGCGCTCCAGCGTTCCGTTCTTCTTCATCACCGCCAGCAGCGACTTGAAGTCAATGACACCACGGCCAATCACCTCGTCGACATCCCGACTGCCGGGCTGCCAGGTGGCAGAGAGCTCCTTGAAGTGCAGCGGTCCCGCCGTCTCACCCAGTCCATCCACATAGGCCACCGGATCCACCCCGCCGACCGCAACCCAGCAGGTATCGATCTCGGCAATCATGTCATCGGCAGCATAGGCCGCGATCAGGTGGTCGAAGATGTAGCGGCCGTCCTCGAAGGTCTCAAACTCCGAAGCATGGTTATGATAGCCGGTGCGGATACCATACGGAGCCAGAGCTTCGCGTGCCCGATTCAGTACCGCGGCCAGCTCCGCCACCTCATCCGGCGTAGCATGCGGCGCAGACGGGCAGATCACATAGGACAGCCCCAGGCGGCGGCTGTAGTCAACCACCTCATCCAGATTGTTCTTCAGCATGTCAAATCTGACATGGGACGAGTAGGGCTCCAGCCCGTGGCTGCGACAGAGAGCGCCGAGCGCCTCGGCCTCCATGCCGTAGTAACCGGCAAACTCGACACAGTTGTAGCCGGCCGCCGCCACCTGACGCAGTGCACCGTCGACGTCGTCACCGATAACATTACGCAGCGAAAACAGCTGCAGCCCAATCCTTTGTTTCATCCTGCACCTCCGCGAGGTCCGCTCCCCTTCCGGAGCGAACATTTTTAATCAGGGTTAAGGATAGCAGATCTACAGGCTTGGGATGCCACTTGAGCCTTCCGTTTACAAAGCGTTCACCGACCTCTGTCGGATATCTCATTCCGAATGCGAGCAGGTACCATATCAAAACAAGCTCTTCGCACCTCGCGCCGCCATCGACATTCCGTATTGGCATCATTGACGAAGGATTTCCATATTTCTATACAAAAAAGCATGTCATCCGTCCGGCAGATGACATGCTTGTTCTGGTGCGCCAGCTCAGAGCTGGCTGTCAATTGTGTTTGCTTTCTTCTTTTGTGCTTCGTGTCAGTTCAGATCCGCTCAAGACTGCTGCTCAATCATCGTCGTCGTCGTCGTCATCGTCATCATCATCATCGTCATCGTCGTCATCGTCATCGTCATCATCGTCGTCGTAGTCAGGCTGCGGGGCGGCAGTCGTTGGCGCAGCGGTTGGACGGGTGGTTGGACGGGCAGTTGTCGGTGCGGCAGTCGGACGGACGGTAGTCGGCACTACATAGTTATCATCGTCATCGTCATCGTCATCGTCGTCATCATCATCATCATCGTCGTCATCGTCAGCCTTCGGGGCAGTGGTCGGACGGGTGGTGGAACGCCTTGTCGGGCGGGTGATACGGCTAGTCGGACGGGCAGACTTCGAAGCTACATCATCATCGTCATCGTCGTCATCGTCGTCATCGTCGTCGCGGTCATCATCGTCGTCATCGTCGTCGTCACGGTCGTCATCGCGATCGTCATCATCGTCGTCACGATCGTCATCATCGTCGCGGTCATCATCGCGGTCATCATCACGATCATCGTCATCGCGGTCATCATCGTCGTCGTCTCTGTCGTCGTCATCATCATCATCATCGTCATCGTCGCGGTCATCGTCGTCGTCATCATCGTCGAAGTCGAAGTCGCTCCAGTCATCCCCGCCACTGTTCAGACGAATCGGACTCGAAATACCAATCTCAGCCACGACACGCCGGACATCGGCAACGATTTCCTGCAAAAACGCGGCGGTCGGCAGCTCGGAACCATCCTCAAGTTCAATAGTGATGGTATTGGCTTTACCCTCAAGATCCTCAACGAGGTAGCCGCTCTCGTTCAGTGCCGCAACCAGAAGGGCAATCACCTCGCGGCTGGGCTTGCCGATCAGTTCATCGGCCAGCTTGACGATCTCACGAGCGTCGTCGTTGCGCCCCTCGATCGCGGTCACGATGCCGTTGCCGTCAAAGGTCACCGCAATCTCCGGGTTGACCCGCAGCAGAATCGTACCGCCGCCCACTGCCTGTTCACTTACGCTGTCCGTTAACTTCACGCCGGTCGTCGGAGCCGAACCCTTCTTGCCGCAACCTGTCAGGCCCAGGGCCAGGGCAATGGCCAGCACCAGACTCAGCACAGCACCAAGCTTCTTCTGTCTCATCATGCATCTCCTTACTCTCTGGCGGCTCTTTCGCTGAAAGCCGCATCTTTCACGTTTTTCCGATACGTTAGGAGCTTTGGGGCTCCATGGTCAGAGATTACGGAGTGACACTGAGACAAACTGGGGTCGACAGAAAAGATTTGTGCAAAGCACCATCCTTCCACCGACCTCCCTCTTAAAATATGTGCAACTGCTTAGTTATCAGGATGGCAACTGAAAAACAAGCCGCATTTTTACAGAAAATGAAATCGTCCGCTTCTATTACTATTTATTAAATACTGGCTGGCAAACCCATGAGCAGCCTACTGTAAAGCGCTGTATGGCAAAGACTCATTCTCTTGACTCCAGCAATCACGATCAGGGTGTTACTTACTATCGCACCTTTCGAGGCTGCGTCATAACGTGTAATCGTCTGCTTCCGATGCACACCTGCATAAAAGTAGAAAGAAGCGGCGGGCAGCCTGAGGCTGCGGAAAAGTGTCCATCTCGAGAGTTCCACAATCACAAAAGACCCTTGTGTGCCGCATCCTGTAGGGCAGGTGTCAGAAAGAGCTTACTTGAGAGCAAGCAAGGAGCTGTGAAAAGGGAGAGGGTCAACAAGCTCCAAAAAAGGACATTTCCCTCCTCAAAATTGACAAAAAGTGAGTTGTGTCAGGAACGGCTGACACAACTCCAAAAGTTGGCAAAAAAGGACGGGGGTTTTGACAAAAAAGCGAGTTGTGTCACGAAAGACTGACACAACTCCAAAAGTTGGCAAAAAGGACGGGGGTTTTGACAAAAAGTCGAGTTGTGTCACGAAAGACTGACACAACTCCAAAACTTGACAAATCGAGCGGGGTTTTTGACAAAAAAGCGAGTTGTGTCACGAAAAGCTGACACAACTCCAAAAGTTGGCAAATCGAGCGGGGGTTTTGACAAAAAAGCGAGTTGTGTCAGGAACGGCTGACACAACTCCAAAACTTGACAAATCGAGCGGGGGTTTTGACAAAAAAGCGAGTTGTGTCAGGAACGGCTGACACAACTCCAAAAGTTGACAAATCGAGCGGGGGTTTTGACAAAAAAGCGAGTTGTGTCAGGAAAAGCTGACACAACTCCAAAAGTTGGCAATCCAAGCAGATTTGAGGTGCTGGAATCTAACAGTTATCCCATCCGAGCAGATTAGAAGTACTGGAATCTCACAGCTATCCCCTCTGCACAGCAGGGAGTAACTGCAACTGACAGCAGGGAGTAACTGCACCTTACTATTCAGCCCACATTTCCGCGGTCTCCGGATGCCGTTCACGCCACACGCGCACGTAGGGACAGGTGGCAAGTAACAACCGCCCCTCGGCCCTGGCAAGCTCAAGCACGGCACGCACCAGACGATCCGCCACGCCCTGTCCCCGCAGCCGCGGCGACACAAAGGTGTGATCGACATCCCACACCCCTGTCTGCGTCTCAGGGAAAGTGACCTCCGCCAGCAGTTCCCCGTCGGCATCTCTGGCTACCAGAGCCTGCCCCTCACGTACAAATTCCAACTGGTTCATGTGCTCATCTCCTCACCCCGCCCGGTTAGGGCAGCAAATAAATAACGGCATGTTCTAGCTTACTGGTTCACTCCTCACCCCGCCCGTTCCAGGCGGAAATAAAAGTTTAACAGCTTGTTAAGGATCCCAACAGCCTGTTCCTGATACACTATAGAAGGCAAACGCGGCTGGCACCACTACATTTCGCCGACCGCGACCACCAATAATCACACGCGCCCGGTTGCGCAGGTAAAAAAACCAGGAAGGTCATATCGTGTATTTCGCCCTTAAGTTACTTGGTCTCTGCGGCCTGTTCATCATGGTGTTCTATGCCTATCGCAGCATTTTCTACGCCTATACGATTCTGCGCCGCCCCAAAGCCCTGGCGCCCGTCAACGACTTTCGCCGTTACGGCGTCCTGATCTCAGCCCGCAATGAGGAAAACGTCATCGCCGACCTCATCCGCTCCCTTCTCGAACAGGACTATCCCGACGGTCTGGTCTCGGTCTTTGTCGTCGCCGACAACTGCACCGACAACACGGCCGATGTCGCCCGCGCCGCCGGCGCCACCGTCTTCATCCGCCACAATCTCGACGCCATCGGGAAAGGCTATGCCCTCAACTGGCTCTTCCAGCAGCTGCGCCGCAGCGGTCTCGACGCAGGCATTGACGCCTGGCTTTTCTTCGACGCCGACAACGTCGTCGAGCGCAGCTATATCCGCCAGATCAACCGCAGCTTCGTCGGCGGCGCCCAGATCATCACTTCCTGCCGCGCCTCGAAGAACTTCGACGACAACTGGCTCTCCGCCGGCTACTCCTGCGGCTTCCTGCATGACGCCCTCTTCCTGAATTACCCCAAATCCCGCCTGGGCCTCTCCGCCGCTGTCAGCGGCACCGGCTTCCTGGCCTCAGACCGTGTCATCCGCCACTTCGGCGGCTGGCCCTTCCACACCCTGACAGAAGACATTGAGTTCACCTGTGCCGCCGTCCTCGCCGGCTACCGTGTCTCCTACTGCCATGATGCCGTCTTCTACGACGAGCAGCCGACTTCGTTCGCCGCCTCCTGGAAACAGCGTCTGCGCTGGACGAAGGGCACGATGCAGGTTGGCCTGCGCTACTTTCTGCCTCTTTTACGCAAAGCCATCCGCGAACGCAGCATCATCGCCCTTGAGATGACCACCATGGTCTTCCCGATCATCCTCGTCATGGCCTTCAGCTATCTGATCTATGTACTGATGGCAATGGTAGCCGCGGTCAGCCCGACCATCACCTGGTATGACGTCCTGGCGCCCCTGATCAGCAACCTCACCGGGGCCTATATCTCCATGATATTGATGGGCGCCATCAGCACCGCCATCGGCTGGAAGCGCATCCACGCCCATCCGATCATCAAGCTCGCATCCATCATCACCTTCCCCCTCTACATGCTGAGCTACATCCCGATTAATACGGTCGCCCTCTTTACAGAGGTACACTGGACACCTGTCTCCCACAGCGTCAGCAAGGACCTCGACGCCATCCGCGGCTCCTAGCACACACACGAAAACTGCAGCCTGAAACGGCTCTGCTGCAGACAAATGGAAAAGATAGAAACCAATCGCCTGATCTTACGGGAATTCAGAGAATCAGATTACGACGATCTCTTTGAATTCCTGTTTCAGTTAAAAGACGACGAGTTTGAGGGATATCCGGGGATCACGTATGAAAATGGCAGAGAACATCTGGCCTACCGTGTCGGTTCTGAGGAGTTTTACGCCATTGAGCTGAAGGAATCCGGGAGAGTGATTGGGAATGTCTACTGTGGAATCAGAAACTCCGGAGTCAGAGAAGTCGGCTATATCATAAATGAAAACCATCGCAGAAAAGGCTTTGGCTGCGAAGCTCTAAGCGCACTTGTCGAGGACGTATTGGAAAAGGGCGCACATGAAATTTATGCCCGGTGCGATCCCCGCAATATCCGTTCGTGGAAGCTTTTGGAAAAAGCCGGTTTTGAGCGCCAGGCAGATCTCAGGAAGTATCAATGCTTCTACACAGATGAACATGGTGCTCCCATTTGGAAAGACACGTTCGTATACGCAATTGTGAAAAAGCAGGAGTCTTCCAGCCATCAAAAAACCTGAGGCTCCGGACGCAAGATCACCAGAAATGTACTGGTATTTACGCCCTAAGTGCTTAAACTCTTTTTCCTCCCGTATTAATACCCGACTACTTGCAATCACGGCGGAGTTAGTGGTACCTTGCTAACGGCGCGGCGCCACGCCCCGCCAACATTACGAGAGAGGAGAATGTCAGCCATCATGGACAGCCATCGTACACGCGAATCCGACGACCCGGTTCCATTACGCATAACGCGCAACGCCTGCATGCCATTGGCAGCTGCCGTGCCCTCTCCGTCTACTGCTCTCTTTTAGCACCTGATTTTCTGCCTCCTATTCAGGCGAAGTCTCAGGCTGCCGACTGAAAGCCCCGCAGCGGAGGCTTCGGCCGGCTGATCACGCCCCTGTCCACGCAGGCCCTTCCGGTTCCAGCCCGGATTCTCCAGTGCACACCGGCTCTGGCTGCAGTCAGGAGGTGTCATTATGAGAGAGGCCGAATTCATCGCACGCTATGCAGCCCTCGTTGAAGAGGGCCGTATCCGTGAGCTGCGCGAACAGCTCAGTCCCCTGCATCCGGCAGATATCGCCGAAATCATCGAAGAGCTCGAGCCCGAAAAAGGAGCCATGCTCTTCCGCATGCTGCCAAAAGACGAGGCGGCAGAGGTCATGTCCGCCCTTGATCCCCTGCAGCAACAGCAACTGGTCGAAGTCTTCGCAGAAAAAGAACTCGTCGACCTCATCGCCAACATGTTTGTCGACGACGCCGTCGACCTCGTCGAGGAACTCCCCTCGAACGCCGTCCGCCGCATCCTGCAGCTGTCCTCCCCCGAGAAGCGCGCGACCCTGAACCGCTTCATGCAGTACCCCGAACAGTCCGCCGGCTCTGTCATGACCGAGGAGTTCATTCGCCTGCGCGAATTTACTCTTGTAGGCGAAGCCATCGCCGCCATCCGCGCCGACCGCCGCAAGCGCGTCTCGCTCCATACGGCCTACATCACCACCGCCGACAACCGCCTCACCGGCGTTGTCTCGATCTCCGAACTCCTGGTCAGCCCCGACGATGTCGCCGTCGGCACTCTGGGGCTGAAGGACGTCATCTCCGTCACCACTGACACCGACCAGGAAGAAGTCGTCGCCATGATCCGCCACTACGGCTTCCTCTCCATGCCTGTCGTTGATTCCGACGGCCGCCTGGTCGGCGTTGTCACCGTCGACGACGCCCTCTACATCGCCGAAGAAGAGGCCACCGAGGACTTCGAGCTGATGGCCGCCACCACCCCGGCCGAAGACAGCTACCTCAACACCTCCATCCTCAGCCATGCGAAGAACCGCCTGCCCTGGCTGCTCATCCTGATGATCTCCGGGCTCCTGAACGGCCTGATCCTGGGCAGCTTCGAGCATGCCTTCATCGCCGTCCCCCTGCTCGTCACCTTCATCCCGATGCTCACCGACACCGGCGGCAACACCGGCTCACAGAGCTCCACCCTTGTCATCCGCGGCCTGGCCGTCGGCGAGATTCAGATCGCTGACGCCCTCCGCGTCCTGCGCAAGGAACTCGGCATCGCCTTCATCATCGGCTCGGTGCTCGGTCTGGTCGGCTTCGCCCGCGTCATGCTCCTGGGCGATGGCGACATCAACATCGCGCTGACCGTCAGCCTGGCCCTTGTCGCTGTCGTCATGCTGGCCAAGCTCATCGGCGGTCTCCTGCCCATCGCCGCCCGCCGCATCGGCCTCGACCCCGCCCTGATGGCTGCCCCCATGATCACGACGATCGTCGACGCCATCGGCCTTATCATCTTCTTTTCTCTGGCCAAGCTCCTGCTCCCGATCTAGCACCGCTTCCAAGTAGATACTCAATTGGAGTCTGTAGCCCTCAGCTGAGAGAGACGTAAAAAGAAAAAAGGAAGAGATTTCGAGTTGTACACGAGATTCCGGTGTACAACTCGATTTTTCATTTTGAAGCTTCGGGTTCCATTACGAATAGCAATTGCAGTTCAGATTTTGTTATTTGAAGCGGTCACAGAACCTGTGTCTGGCATCCGAACTAGATCCCACTGCGACGGTTTTTTGGAGTTCTGGCTCCCGGCTTCGGGCAATATCGAAGTTTTTGACCAGAGGGCGGGCAAAAATCACGGTATTGCCCCCGGAATCGGGCAATATCGCAGTTTTTGACCAGGGAGTGGACAAAAATCACGGTATTGCCCCACGGACCGGGCAATATCGCAGTTTTTGACCAGGGAGTGGACAAAAATCACGGTATTGCCCCGCGTATCGGGCAATATCGCAGTTTTTGACCAGGGAGTGGACAAAAATCACGGTATTGCCCCGCGGATCGGGCAATATCGGAAAATTTGCGCAGGGAGTGTACAAAAAAGTCGATATTGCCCTACGGATCGGGCAATATCGAAATTATTGACCACTCCCTTAGGCTCCAACTGGCGGTCTGCACCGCCGCTTTCTCTTCATTTTCACAAAGCGGCGGCAAACGAATCGATAAGAAGCGGTCGGACGGTCAACGCTTACTGTTGGGCTAAGGAAAGAGGCAAGCTCCACTTTTTTATCTACGGCAGACAAAAAGGATGCTGTTCAGAGGGTGGCAGATGAGAGATTACAGCACTTCTGACCCACTCGGTACGTCAACTTTTTGAGTTGTGTCAGCTTTCCCTGACACAACTCGATTTTTTGTCCATTTCAGGGGCGGATTGGCCAACTTTTGGAGTTGTGTCAGCTTTCCCTGACACAACTCGATTTTTTGTCCATTTCGGGGGCGGATTGGCCAACTTTTTGAGTTGTGTCGCCTTTTCCTGACACAACTCGATTTTTTGTCCATTTCGAGAGCCAAATGGCCAACTTTTGGAGTTGTGTCACCTTTTCCTGACACAACAAGGCTTTTTGTCAATTCCAGAATCCGACGACAACCTGGCCACCAAAACTTTGTTTGCCCTCCTTCGCCTTCCGACCCGATTGCCTTCATATTCTTTCTACAACAACAGATTGTCGGGACTTTCCGAGTTAGCCCTCAAGCGGGACGCTCATTTCGTCCAAACCAGGCAGTACGCTCACTCAATCATCACCTCAAGGAGCAGCCAAAACAACTGACATCCCCGTGTTTCGCTCACTTCTCACGGCCAGACCTACAAGCACCGGACTTTGGCCGCCGGATCACCCGGATCACCAGCCTGTGGC
This sequence comes from Bacillota bacterium, assembly GCA_030055235.1. Classification (GTDB taxonomy): domain Bacteria; phylum Bacillota; class Clostridia; order Saccharofermentanales; family Fastidiosipilaceae; genus JAEZYR01. The sequence goes on along the minus strand of JASGUW010000135.1, from coordinate 6,643 downwards.
CGCGCGGCGCCCGCAGCCGCCTAAATCACCTCGAGCGCATCGGCGTCGGGCAGCTCCGGGAAGGGGGCGGCCACGCCGGTCTGATACCAGAACGCCGTAGAGGCGATGTCATCCTGCAGCGGCAGGAAGCGCCCGTCTGGCCGCCAGCCAAGCGCCTGGATCGTGACCCTGAGATCCGAGCCAAAGCGCACCGGATCCGTCAGGTGCCAGCGATACATGCCGAAGCGTTGCTGCGACTGATAGACGCCATCGGGCCGGATCACCTGATGCAGCCCCGCATAAGGCGTCGTGTACTCCTGGTACTGGTGTGTCTTCTGGTTCTCAAAATTGTAGGAGCCGCAGAAATAATCCTCCGTCCCCGTCCCGCAGATCGTTGGGAAGGCCCTGTCGCCGTCCAGGTAGAACTTGATTTCGCCCTCGCCCCACCAGCCTGTGTTATTGACGCCCCAGGCCATGTAGGTCCCGACATAATGCCCGCGCCCCCTGACCCCATCCAGGATCGTGTAGACATCCCCGTAAGCAAGCGGATTCCGGCGCCGGAACTGGGCATGGAAATAGGCCGCGTCATCCGCCACCACAGCCAGCTCATAGTTGATCTGGTAGTAGATCGTCATGGCACGCGGCGCGATGTTCTCGATCGTAAGGCGCGCCCGCCGCCGGAACGGCATCGGCCAGTAACAGTTAAAGGCGCTCCCCGGATTGACGCAGACAGCCAGCGACGAAAGCTGGGCATAGCTCCCCCAGCCACTGCAGAAGAAGTCGCCGACCGGCACCTCGACCGCAGGCGTTTCCCGCCCGTCCCAGTACATGCGCAGGATCGAATGGCGCCAGGCCCCGGTCACCGTCATCCAGATCTGCTGAATTGTGCCAGGTCCCGCGATGTTGGCGAGTTCCAGTGTCTCGCCCGCCTCGACGACCACATAGGGCCGCACCTTCCAGCCCTGGCCCAGAGTCCTGGCCGGCGAAGCGGCATCCGGCAGCGCCATGGCTCCCGCACCCCGCGCGCCCGTCACATTCTCCGGGCAGATGGAGCGGCTCTCGGCCTCCCTCACCCGGCTGATATCACCCATGAATCCCGTCATTTCTTCCATCCTCCCAACAAAAACGGCAACAGCCGGCCCATCCCCTGTGATGCACCGGCTGCCGTCCTCATTTCGTCTCTCTCAGAGATCGCTGTCGTCCCAGCTCTTTTCCTCTTTCCCATAAATCCAGGGCGCGGCTTTCGGATCTTCAGGCATGCCAGGAATAATCAGGCCACCATCAACCTGCAGGGTCTGGCCGGTAATATAGCCTGAGCGTTCATTTTCTGCGAAGAATGCCACCGCTTCACCGATGTCCCCCGGCTGACCCATGCGACCGAGCGGGATGCGCGGCCCCATCCATTCGCCCCATTTGCGCGTGCCGTCGAAACGCACCTGCGTCGCCCCCGGCGCCACCGCATTGATACGGATGCCGTAGGGCGCCAGGTCGATGGCGAAGCTCTGAACGATACGGTTGAGCCCGGCCTTCAGCGCGCCGTAGATGCCGTCGCCACGATAGGCGCGGTTGCCGTGCGTCGAGGTGATGAAGATGATCGAGCCCTTGATATCGTGCTTGATCATGTGGCGGGCGGCTGTCCTGGCACAGTAGATATAGGCGCGGTAGTTGAGGTTCATCAGCAGGTCGTAGATCTCGTCCGTGATCGTCATCAGGGTCTGGATCCGCGTCACGCCGGCGTTGCAGACCAGCGTGTCGATCGTCCCCAGTTCGCGGATCGCCCACTTCACCGTCTCTTCGGGCACCTGGCGCTCCTCCAGACTCGCCTGACGGAAAAAGCAGCGGCGACCAAGAGCCTGGATCTCCTCCTGCAGCTGCCGGGCCTCCGCCTCGGCGGTTGAATAGGTAAAGGCAATGTCGTAGCCACGGCCGGCCAGGGTACGGACGATGCCGTTGCCGATGCCGCGGCTGCCGCCGGTAACCAGTGCGTTCTTTGCCATGATCACCACTCCGTAAAAGAACCGTCGCGGTTATTCCAGCGCGGCGAGTCCCAGGCGCCGTCGTAGAGATTCGCCTGGAGATAGTCCTCATCGATCTCTATGCCCAGACCCGGACGGGTCGGCAGATCGATGTGGCCTTCGCGGATGACAAAGGGCTCTTTGAGATAGCCTTCGCCCAGGCTGACCTGCTCCTGGATCAGGAAGTTCGGGATCGAGGCGGCGACTGCCAGGCCCGCGGCCAGAGAGATCGGCCCCAGCGGATTGTGGGGGGCGATCAGGGCATAGTAGGCCTCCGCCATGGCCGCGATCTTCCGCACCTCGGTGATGCCGCCGGCGTGGCAGATGTCCGGCTGCAGGATGGCGGCGGCGCGCTGCTCCAGAACCTCCCGGAAACCCCAGCGGGTGAAGAGGCGTTCGCCGGTGGCGATGGGGGTCTTCGCCTTCATGGAGATGCGTGCCAGTGCCGGGACGTTTTCACACTGGATGGGCTCCTCTATGAACATCAGGCGCAGGGGGTCGAGCTCGGCGATGATGGCCTCGGCGGCGGCAGGACTGGGCTTGCCGTGGAAGTCGATGCCCAGGTCGACGTGCTTGGGCAGGCCGCGGCGGATGGCGCCGACATGCTCGACAACGGAGTCGATGTAGGCATGGTTCGGAACGGGCTCGATGGGGCCGGGCAGACCGGTCTTGAAGGCGTCGAAGCCCTGCTCGATGAGCTTGGCGGCGCGGGCGAGCCATTCCTCCGGGGTCTCGCCGCCGCAGTGGGCATAGGTGCGCACGCGCTGGCGGGTCGGGCCGCCAAGCAGCTCATGGACGGGGACACCGAAATGCTTGCCCTTGATGTCCCAGAGCGCCTGGTCGATGCCGGAGATGGCAGAAGTCAGGACCGGGCCGCCGCGGTAGAAGGTGCCGCGGTACATGCGGGTCCAGAGGTCCTCAATGGCGAGGGGATTCTGGCCGATGAGGACGGCCTCCATTTCGTGCACGGCGGTTTCTACAGTGCGGGCGCGGCCCTCGACGATGGGCTCACCCCAGCCGGTGATGCCGGCATCGGTGCTGATTTTCAGAAAGAGCCAGCGGGGTTTGACATGAAAGGTTTCCAGCCTGGTGATCTTCATATGTGATGTTCCTTTCAAGCGGAACCGCCCGATGCGCCGGGGCGCAGCAGACGGCCTGATGTGGAGGGGCAGGTGTCCGGTCAGCCCTTGATGCCTGTGGTCACAATGCCCTCGACAATGTACTTCTGGCCGATGAAGAAGGTGACCATGATCGGGAGCGCGAGCATGAGGCCGGCGGCCATCGTCACCTGCATGATGGTCTGGTTGTCGCCACCCGGTGGCTTGTAGCCGACCATGCTGAGGGCGGTCGACAGGGGGTAACGAGCTTCGCGTAAATACATAAAGGGACCCATGATGTCGTTCCAGTTGCCGTGGAAGGTCAGGATCGTGACCGTCGCCACCACCGGCAGCGATATGGGCAGGAAGATGTTCCAATAGATGCGAAAGATGGAACAGCCGTCAATGCGGGCCGCTTCTTCCAGCTCCAGGGGGACGGTGCGGAAGAACTGGCGGTACATGAAGATGAAGAAGGCGCTGCCGCCGATACCCCAGACAAGCCAGGGTATATAGGTATTAATAAGGTTGAAGCGGAAGAAGAGGATGTAGGTTGGTATCTGTGTCACGATGCCGGGGAGCATCATGGTGGACAGAACGCAGATGAAGAGGGCATTGCTGCCCGGTGCCTTGAGTCTGGCGAAAGCGAAGCCGGAGAGGCCGCTCGACAGGGTGGTCAGCGGGACGTAAATGAGGGCGATGATGAGGGAGTTTTTGGCGTAGCGCCAGAAGTCGATCAGTTCAGTCGCCCAGTAGTAGTTCTCCCACTTGAAGGCGGTCGGCACGGCTGTCGGAGGATTGAACCAGGGTGCCAGCGAGTTGATGACCGCCAGGTAGAGCGGGAAGAGGAAGATAAACGACAGGAAGAGGAGCACAAGATAAAGGAAGACTCTGGAAAGTGATATGCGTTTCATCTGTCTAGTCCCCTCCATCTTCGTAGAAGACCCAGAGCCGGCTGGTCTTAAAGACGACCAGCGTCAGCAGCAGGGTAATCAGGAACAATACCCAGAGCAGAGCCATACCGTAGGCAAAACGCTGGTTGGCGAAGATCTGCTGGAATGCGTGTACCACATAAAGGTAGATCGGCTTGATCGGGCGCGCCAGCAGCTGGTCGCCGGCCAGCAGGATCGGCTGCAGGTACTGCTGCAATGTGCCGATGATACCCATCAGCACGTTGAAGAAGATAACCGGCGTCAAAAGCGGCAGCGTGATGCGAAAGAGGCGCTGCATGTAGCTGGCACCGTCAATCGCGGCGGATTCATAGAGTTCATCGGGCACGCCTTTCAGGCCTGCCAGATAGATCAGGATGCCGCCGCCCGCACCCCAGCTGCTCATCAGGACCAGGGAGAAGAGGGCGTAGTCATAGCCGAGCCAGTTGACCGGACCCAGGCCGAAGAAGCCTATGATGCGGTCCAGAATGCCCCCGTTGCCGGTGAACAGAATATTCTTCCACATCATCGTCGTGACGATCGCCGGCATGATCGACGGGATATAGAAAATCGTGCGAAAAACGCTGCGGCCGCGTATGTTGTGGTTCAGCAGCAGAGCCAGCGTCAGGGCGATCACCGTGCCCAGCGGGACATTGATCGCCGCAAACAGGAAGGTGCGGCCCAGAGCCCCCATGGCATCCTTGTCATTGAAGACATTCTGATAGTTTTTCAAGCCCACCAGACTCAGGTCTTCCAGATTGAAGCCGAAATAATTGGTAAAACTGAGATAAAAGCCATAGACCAGCGGGAACAGTGCAAAACTCAGAAACACAATCAACCAGGGCGCGATCATTGTGTAGAAGGCTATGCTGCGGCGGGTCGTCTGTTTTATCTGCCTCATGCCACCCTCCGTTCCGGATTGGTAAGGAGGACAGCCCGAGCGGCTGTCCTCCCTCCTTTGTAGTCAATCAGAACGCATCAGCCTTCGAGTACGCTGACCATCTCACTGATGGTCTGGTTCGCGTCGTCCGTCATGCCCTGCATGGTCTCTTCAAGCGTGGCACGATCGAAGATAAAGGGATCGACCCATTTTTCGAACATCGGGCGGCCGGCTTTGCCCAGATAGGGGTTGATCGGAATAAAGGCATCGCCATAGTTCAGCTCGTCGAGCGTCACGCGGTAGACCTGCTTGTCGAAGTCGTCCGCCTGAGGCAGCAGCTCCATCTTCGAACGGAAGGAAGGCAGTCCCCAGCCGCTCTTCGCGCGATCGTCAACGGGCTCGCCGCCGAAGTACCACTCGAAGAACTTCCAGGCTTCTTCCTTATGTTTGGTTTGGGCGTAGATGAAGCCGCCCGTGGCGGAACCAGTCGGTGCAACGCGCTTGCCGCCTTCGACCATCGGGGTGGGCAGCATGCCAAAGGTGGCGGTCTTCTTCGACGCTTCTTCGTTGCCGCGGATCATGCCGCTGTACCAGTAGCCGGTCACGATCATGGCGCACTGGTCGCCGATGAAGAGGTTGCTGCCGCCGGTCTGGTCGTTGTTGACCGGGTTCGGGCCGATGTTGCTCTTGACGGCATCGTTCCAGAGTGTCAGGAAATCCCCGACGACCGGCTTCGTGAAGTCCATGGACTTGTTGTCGTCGCTGCTTAAATCCTCACCGGCACTCAGGAGGTACTGGTTCAGATAGTAGAAGCTCGGCATGGTGGGGTTCTCAACCATGGCCAAGCCGTACTGCACCGTGGTGTCGCCTTCCTTGATCACGAGCTTCTTCGCCAGATCGACAACCTCATTCCAGGTCATCGGCTCCGTGTCGCTCGGCAGGTCAACGTTGGCGTTGTCAAAACAGGTCTTGTTGTAGAAGAGGGCGAAGTCATTCGACCAGTCCTTCGGCAGTCCGTACCAGGGGCCCTTGCCCACCGTGGTGCCGTCATAGCGGTAGACATGGCAGATGGGCAGCAGGTCATCGACGTCGATGACTTTGCTGTTGTTCATCAGCTCGTCAAGGTCGAGGGCGATGCGGCGCGTTACATAGGTCGGGATGTCATAAACGCCGATGCAGCGCATGACGTCGGGAGCGTCCTGGGTGGCGAGCAGCGAGGCCATCTTGGTATCATCGACAGCTTCCTGAACGACCTTGATCCCCGGATTCTCCGCTTCGAACTTGTCGAGCAGCTCACGGCTGAGCTCACCTTCCAGGAAGGTCGTCCGGATCGTGACCTGACCGTCCGCGGCGGGTTCGGTCGCTTTTTCGGTCTCTTTTTCAGTTTTGTCTCCTGCCTTTTCGGCGGCGGTTGTCTTCGCTGCCTCAGTGGTCTGGCCACCGGGAGTGGGCTTCGTGCCGCAGGCAGCCAGCACGATCATCGACAGGCCGAGAAGGACTGCCAGTATGCGTCTTTTCATCTTTACCTCCTGAACTGCTTTAAGAGCTTTTTGTCCGCTGGAAATGAACCGGCTGGATAGTGGGTTTGCCGGCCAGCGGACGGCCGAACCTCGGGCAAATTATATCATAAAGATCGTTAATAAATTTCTTTTCTTGTCGCTTTGCTGCCAACTATGGCTTCACGGTTTATCTTTTTCGTCAAAATCACGACGGAGCCGAGGCGACAGGGGGCGCGCGCCGCTACAC